>CAZUCI010000022.1:0-38496 GCA_964619485.1 uncultured Lachnospiraceae bacterium | reverse complement strand
CTTTTTCTTATCAGGATAAATTGGTGGAGCAATGTGAATGGTATACTCCTGAACAGGGAAGCCATCCTCACCGGGTTCATCGCTGTCATTCATGGTCACAAAGCAGGGGAGAACAGGCACATTGTTTTTGGCCGCAAAGGTATATCCGCCCTTTTTCAGTGGCTTTGGTTTTCGATAATTCCACCACATGCTCTGCTCCGGGTATATCAAAATGAAATGTCCCTTCTGGAGAATCCTGTCAACTGCGTGAATAAATTTCTTCATGGTATCCTTGTTGGAGCTGAGTGGAAGTGTATTGCAGTTTCTCATGAGGAAACCATAAAATCCGGGAAAGCTGGTATAATTTCCCTCTTTGATAATGCGGAAAAGCTTTCTTCTTCTCTGCTTTGCCTTTTCATAGGCAATCTGCATTGCGAAGCTGTCAAAAGCGTTAAAGTGGTTGCAGGTAATGATTGCGCCACTTTCCAATCCCTGATAATTTTCAATTCCATCTATCTTTTTAATAATAATCTGTTTCTTACGAATCATGGCGTTCAGGAACCACCGGGCAATTCGGTATGCATACTTGGTACGGATACGATTGTTAAGGTTAGTGCGCAGATAGTCAACCTCATCCGGCATCAGCTCTCTGGAAGGTGGGTCCTCCTCCACATCCTCATCAAATCGTCCTTCCTTTTCATACTGTTTAATTTTCTCGATAACTTCCTGACGGCTCAGCCCTTTGTGATCCGCTGTTACAAAACGGTTAAAATAATTGTTACTGTTATGTATTTCTTCAATTGCGAGAGTCGTCAGGTGTCTGCCCGACTCGTCAATTTTGGCTTTATCTGCTTCCGAATAGTTTTCCTCTATCTTCAACAGTTCTTCATAGTAAGCTGTCTTTTCTGCACATTTCCAAAAGTGCTGTGCATATCTGCTCTTTTTATCATACCAGGGCTTTCCGGCAAAATTATAATGAATCAGCCCAATTCTCCTGTCCGGGCGTTCCTCCTTTTCAGACATCTGGACATTCCACATGGAATCAATCCAAAGCACATGGTTCTGGCAGAGGATATTCAGATAATCCTGATCCTGGGCCACCACAAAGGAATACATATCAAGAAGCTCAACAAACTGCTTCTCAATCTTCTTTTTTCTAAAGAGGTGGGAATTAATTAAAACCACACCGGCATTAAAGTAAGCAGCACGGGAAATTCCCAGCACCTTTTCCACATACTCTCCAAAAACATCCACATGCTTTACCAGATAATCCTGTACACCACCCAGGTAATTTTCTCCCAGATGATATTGATATAAAAGCGCAATATCCTTTAACAAAATGATATCGCTGTCAATATAGATGACCTTACTGTACTGCGGATACATCTCCGGAATAAAAATGCGGTAATAGGTAGTGTTGGAATAATAGTCTCGAATAGAGAGCTTGGTGGAAATCCTGTCCAGCTCCGGTGTTACATCACGAAATTCAATGGAAACCTGTTCCGTCTCCATCTCTTTTACTTTTTCCTGATTTATCAGGGAAATATTTGTATGCAAAATATGAATCTTATACTGATTTTCCACGGATGCATGATCAATCAAAGATTGAAGTGTTACCATCATAAATTTTACATAGGAATCATCACATGCAAAAAAGACCGGTATTTCATTGCTCTTTATTCGAAGTAGATGATGGGTCAGTAATTTTTTTGTATTCATGCTCATATTTTCCTTTCCAATAAAGATATTCATAAAGAATATCATCAAATTGTGTGTATCCAAACAAACGGTACATGCGGCTGATCTGCCATTGCTTTACATTTTCAGTATGCGGATATGGCAGATAAAAAAGTCTCTTGGAAAAATGTCTGACCACTGTATGCTCATGCAGAAACTTCTGGTCATTGAACCGCTGCGGAAGCATTTTTTTTGCAGTTGTGCTGCGATAAATTGCACTCTGGTCAGCAAAGAGCAGCTTTTTGGTTTTAATCAATGCTCTTGCCTTAACTAAAAGTCCTGTCTCTTTTACCTTCACCATATTGAAAAGCAGTACCCCCGCATTAATATAATTGGGATTTATGAGATATTTGCCATAGTGGTCGCGGGCTGCTGCATATTCATATTCTGATATGTCCGTATCATATAAAAGTGAAATATCACGCTGAAACAGAATATCCACATCCAGATAAAGAATTTTGTCCGGGATTCCATCTATTTCATCCATAAACAGGCGAAGCAGCGTATAAGGTGAACAATAGCACTGTTCATTGGGGCAGTTTGAAAATTCCCTTTGATAAAGCTTTGTCACATCCAGCCTGGTTACCAGATTTTCCGGATTGTATTCCCTGGCTGCCAGTTCCAGAAAGGAAACCAGCTCCTGCGGAATCGCTGTATATTCCGGTTTTATGTGAGAAGCATCCATGGTCATAATATAAAAATGAAAGGGTTCCCTGCTCTCGCTGCGTTTTAAAATGGAAAGCATGCAGGTCAAAACGCCATTAAAAACCTTTGCATTTCCAGAAAAAAGGACATTCATGGATTACACCTCCGCCTTGACATATTTGATCTTTTCTACTGTATTTTCCCTGCTGCGGCTGCACATAGCCTCATATACCTGTGCACGCAGGCTTTCCTTCTGCTCCCCTACACTTAAGGAGGCATCCGCATAAAAAGGGCCATCCACATAGGTAACAATCCGCGGAGTACTGCCAAACCTTCTTTTCTGATAAGTATTGGTAAAGCAGAGCACCGGTGTATGCAGTCTGACCGGATACCCGAAGGAGGTCTTTTTAAAAGGCCGAATCCAGGTACAGTAGGGCCAGATATGAGCCTCCGGATAAATAGTTACTGCCTGCTTACTTTCAATGAGCTTCTGTAGCATCTTTTGGAAATGAATCATGGCAGGCTTGTCGTCCGGCAGCGGCAGCGCACCGAGACTGGGCGTTATATGCCCAAACACCGGCATGGAAACATTGTCTGGATGCACAATCACATACATACCACGTCTAAAATCAAGCATAGTTGGAATCAGGGCATCTGCCATGGCATTGGTATGATTTCCAAACAGGAAGTAACCTTTTCCCTTCATCTCTTTCAGCTTTTCCTGATTGACAATTTTATGCCCGTATTTCACCTTCATAACCAGGAAAGCAAACTCCTTAACAATTCCGTGGTAGAGTAGAAGCCGGGCTGCTTTTCTCCCCAGACCACCCTCATAGGAATAGCTTTCATCAATCCTTTTTGCGGTAATTTGAGCTGAGGAAAATTCATCCTCCAGCACGTTTTGATAATATACAATTTTCGGGGCCTTTTCCTTTGCCATCCTTCTTCTCCCCATTAAAAAAACAATAGAAGCTTCACTCCTGTGCCACACTCTACTGTTTTTCCAACTTCTTTATTTGTTCTTTCCCGCATTTTCATCTTTATCCAATGCATTCCAGTTGATTTTTTCTTTCTGGCTGACAACCTCGTCAATGAGAAATGGAGGACGATTTCTGGATGCATCCAATGCTCTCCATACATACTCTCCCAAAATTCCAAGCATAAGCATCATAAACCCAAAGGAAAACAGCACTACGCACATCAGGGAAGCCCAGCCGGAAATCGGTGTTCCTATGGTAAACTTTTCCACTACAACCTCTATCATCATCAGAAACGAAATGATAAAAAAGATGACTCCTACTGTCGTCATACATCGAATAGGAAAATAAGAAAAGCTCAGCATGGAATCCATGGCTAACTTCACTTTTTTACTCATGGTCCATCTTGATTTTCCAACCTCGCGGTCTTTTCTGTGGAAATAAACCTCGTCTGTTTTAAATCCCGCCCAAAGAACCTGTAGGGTCAGGGAAGAATTCTTCTCATCTAAAAGCTCCAGCACCTGAATAACCTGTCGATCCAATAAGTAGCAATCACAGCCACCCACCGGCATACGTTCTGTTACAAATTTATGAATAATCACATAATACATATGTGCCAGCATTTTTTTGATTACATTTTCATCGCGTTCCTTACGAACAGCAAGCACAACCTTATTCCCTTTTTTCCAGCTCTCATACATTTCCAGAATAATTTCACTGTCTTCCTGAAGATCAGCCTGCTTGGTCACAGCACAGTCTCCGGTGCAAACGGAAAGTCCTGCAAGTAAAGCTGCATGCTCACCGAAATTTCTGGAAAGCTTTACACATTTGGTATTGGCGTCCAGCTCCTTGATCTGATTCATAATTTCCCAGGAATTGTCTCCAGACCCATCGTCCACAAATACAAGCTCATAATCATCGAGCTTTCCAAGGATTTTTTCTTTCATATCTTCATAAAGAAGCATCAATGTATCAGAATTGTAATAGACCGGAACGACAATTGAAATTTTACTCATTTATTTCTCTTACCTCTTTGATAAATTCATCATAATCTCTGATATATTCTTCCCCATTATAATGCTCGCTGGCAAGAACCAGAAGCACAGAGTCATCGGAAAAATCATACATATCCTTCCACACCATAGTGGGAATAAAAAGACCCATTCTCGGTTTGTTTAACTCAATTATTTCTGTTTCAAAGCCATTATCAACCTTAACCTTGCTGGTTCCACTGACATTGATCAGGACAAAATCAGTCTTACGGTTCGCGTGCTGGCCACGAATGATGGCAGGATCTGAGCCATACATGTAAAATACTCTTTTTATCGCAAAAGGCACATCTCTTCCGTCGCCCTCTGCTACCACCAGATTTCCTCTTTCATCTCCATATTCAGAAAATTCCAGAATCTGATATTGATCTTTAATATGCTTCATTCTTTTCTCCTAAAACTGATTGATTGCATCAATGACACAGGTTTGTTCTTCCTCTGTCATTCCATTATACATTGGAATGGAAAGTACTTCTCTTGCCAACGTTTCCGTCATTGGAAAATCTCCTTCATGAAAGCCGAGATACTGGTAAGCCTCTGCTAAATGCGGTGGAATCGGGTAATGAACAATCGTCCCGATTTCTCTTTCATTGAGATAATCAATAAGTGCCTGACGCTCTTTACATCTGATAACAAACTGATGCCAGATCTGTGTGGCACCTTCTATATGCTTTGGTAAAATAATTTTTTCATTCTTTAATTCATTCAGATAACGGTTTGCAATTGCCTTCTTTTCATCCTCCAGCTCCTGCATGTGACTCAGTCTCACGCGCAAGAGCCCTGCCTGAATCTCATCCAGTCTGGAGTTGGTCCCGACAACCTTGTTATAATAACGTTTCTCGCTTCCATAATTACGATAAACACGCATATCCTCTGCAAGCTTTGCATCATTGGTCACAATGGCTCCGCCGTCACCAAATGCTCCGAGATTCTTGGAGGGATAAAAGGAAAAGCATCCAATGTCACCAAAGGTTCCCGTCATCTGTCCCTGAAACCTTGCACCATGACTCTGTGCACAATCCTCAACCAGTCGAAGGTTATATTTTTTACACAAAGACAAAATTTTAGTCATATTGGTTGCCTGTCCATATAGATGAACAACCAAAATCGCCCTGGTCTTATCTGTAATCTTCTCTTCTATCCTGTCCGGATCAATTTCATAATACTCGTCCGGCTCCACAAATACAGGCGTTGCGCCATTCATGGTAATGCCCATCACACTTGCGATATAGGTATTTCCCTGAACAATAACCTCATCACCTGTACCGATTCCCAGAATGCGGAACGCCATCCAGAGTGCATCCAGTCCACTTGCAAGACCCACACAGTATTTCGCGCCGGTATACGCAGCGAACTCCTCTTCAAAGCTTTTTACCTCTTCTCCAAGCACATACCACCCAGACCGAAGCACCTTTAAAGCCTTCTGTTCGAATTCCTCCTGATACATATAAAAACCCCGGTCCAACCGGTTCGGCATAATTTTCATAACTCTTTTCCTCACTAACAAAACTCTTTTTATTGTATCATTGCGCCCATTGCTAGTCAAATATTTCCTAACATGATATAATTTCAGAAATGCTCACCTGCTAGTACCGCTGCCAGCAGCATGTAGCGGGAGCGTGCCGGCATGGAAGCACCATCTTCTATCGTCCCCTTGAAACATTTTAATTGAAAATATATTCTAAAAGGAACCTTTATGAAACAAGTAAGCAAAAGCAAACAAATTGTTGTAAATATGGTAGCCAGTATGCTGTCCACCGTGATCAGTCTGGTCATTTCCTTTGTGCTGACTCCGGTTATCATCGGCAAACTGAATTTCGAAGCCTACGGCTTTATGACTCTGGCGAATGATTTTGTCAGCTATGCGGAAATTGCAGCGACCGCACTGAATTCCATGGCCGGAAGATTTATTACTGTCAGTCTGACCAAGGGCGATTACGACAACGCCAATAAATATTTCAATTCCACCATGTATGCCAATATTGCCATTGTGGCAAGTCTGATTCTTCCATGCATTCTGGTGGTTACCTTCCTGGATAAGCTGGTAAATATCTCACCGGCCCTGATTTCGGATGTGAAGCTTCTCTTTGCACTGACCTTTTTAAACTTCATGGTAACCATAATCAGCACCACCTTCTCCACTGCAACCTTCGCGGCTAACCGATTGGATTTAAAGGCATTCCGCTCCATCGAATCCCAGGTGCTTCGCTCTGTCATCCTGATTGTGACCTTTATGTTTCTGCCAATCCACGTTTCCTATATTGCGCTCGGCTCAGTGGCAGCAACCATCTATCTTCTGGTTGCCTACATCCACTACACCAGGAAGCTGATGCCGGAAATAGAAATCAGCCGCAGACATTTTTCCATAAAAAAGGTCTGGGAAATTTTATCCTCCGGAATCTGGAACACCATCATGCGGGCCGGTCAGACACTGACCAACGGTCTGGATGTTCTCATTACCAATCTGTTTATCGGAACAACAGAAATGGGCTACATCAGTACCTCCAAAACCATTGCCGTCGCAATCAACACTCTTTACGAGACAATTTCTGCGGTATTTACCCCTTCCCTGACCATCAGCTTTGCCAAGGATAATAAAAAGGAACTGGTGGAGGACCTTACCAGTGCTATGAAAATGACCGGTTTCTTTGCAAATATTCCACTCTGCTTTGTGTGTGCCTTTGGTATTCCCTTCTACACCATCTGGCTGCCAAGCTCCAAATCCATCAGTGACCCGTCCATTATTACATTGATTTATATTCTGACGCTTCTGACCATGTTTGGAACCATTGTCGGCGGTGTTATCAGCCCGCTGTTCAATGTTTATACAGTGGTTAACAAACTGAAATGGAATTCCATTATCACACTTGTTATGGGCGTCCTGAGTGCAGGAATCGTATTTGTCCTCCTGGAGACCACCTCCTTAGGTGTCTACTGTGTCGCCGGAACATCCACAATTCTGGGCATAATCAAAAACATGACATTCACACCAATGTACGCTGCCCATTGTCTGGAAATTCCAAAGAAAACCTTTTATCCAACCATTATACGTTATGTGTTAGTCAGTGCTTCCATGATTGCTCTTTTCTATGGTTTTTATCTCGTTCTGCCAAGCAGTAACTGGTTCTGGATTTTTGTGGACGTTGTAATCTGTGGTGTCGTTGGCTGTATCTTGAATATTCTGTTCCTGTTTGGAAAGAAGGAACGGGAAATGCTTTTTGATATGCTTTTAAAAAGATTTAAAAAACAGGCTTAATCATTTTCAAAAATAAAACTACTTTTTTGCAGGAGGCTGCTATGGCTAAGGTTCTTGGAATTGCTTCAACTCCATATCATTTACTGGTTTTTCTCTTTTTAAAGGATGCCTATTTGTCTGACGATACCGTCGACCTCATCATTACAGACAAGACTCCTTCTTTGGAAGAGGTATACAGGTCCGGCCGGCTGGATGCTTTTTTTAACAGGGTTTCTTTTGCTGATGGCCGAAAAATTAAAAATCCTTATAAACATGCATTGACCACCCTTTTTGAAAGTTTTGTATACAATCCAACTACAAAAGCTATCATTGACGCGCCCCTCGACATCTACGATAGGGTTTTCTTTGCTTCCCCCGGTGCTCCTGATGAAATTGTAAAGGAGATAGCTAAAACACTGATTAAAAAAAACCGGCATGTGACCTTTCATCGTTTTGAGGATGGATTTGCAAGCTACACCAAGGCATCTGCACACGTGATTAATACCGAAAGCGGCATCAGACTTTACCGCGATTTTTTTCATTATGATGTGGAAAAAATGGAGAAGGAAATGTATCTTTTTGAGCCGGATATGGCCGA
This sequence comes from uncultured Lachnospiraceae bacterium, assembly GCA_964619485.1. Taxonomy (GTDB): domain Bacteria; phylum Bacillota; class Clostridia; order Lachnospirales; family Lachnospiraceae; genus UBA2882. The sequence continues at coordinate 30,276 of CAZUCI010000022.1, read as the reverse complement.
GGCTCAGGTCACCTTTGAGAAGGTAAGAATTGATAACAATCAGGCAAGAATTGACCGTGTGATTGCACAGGCAAAGGAAATTTTCCAGTTTCAGCCTGTCATTCCCAAAGAAAGGGTGATTTTTCTCGGACAGGGAACCCTGAACGGACAGGGAAATGCCAGTAAATACCGCAGCCTCATTAAGCTTTTAGCCTCTATCAGCGGGCAAAATAATTTTATAATCAAGCCACATCCCAGGGGAGTCAACGATCAGTTTACAGGTGAATTGTCCATGTATGAGGATAAGTGTCCCTTTGAGTTAGCCATAGCTTCTGGTGCCATGGAGGATAAAACGCTGATTTCCTTTTATTCAACGGCAACCGTTTCCGGGAAACTGCTTTTCCACAGCAAAAGCCGCATTATCTTCCTCTATCCCTTAGCTGAGGATTCCTTTAACGAAAAATGTGATTATGAGCACTATTTTTCCACCTTTGCCTCCAAGTGTGATAATGTCTTCGTCGCACGAAGCTGGGACGAGGTGGAGGCGCTGCTGAAGAGCTAAACTCATCGCATTTTCTATGAAAGCAAATCACTTCTCATTTTCTGCGAAAGCAGGCTGAGTATTCCCTGACAAAGGATTAGTTATCGCTTTTCGAGAAATAGGCATCAAAGTTTCCTTCATTTACATAGGTGCACACATAGGTTACCCCTGCATATTCACAGGTATCTCCCAGCTTCGGCTGTTCTCTTTCTACCATGAGAATCGCCTCGGGAGCCACATTTTCATTTCCAAGGCAATCTATACTCCGGTCTGCATCCTCCGCCACAATATGCCGCAGAACTGCCTCTTCATCCTCCTGATGGAACATCAGCCAAAGAGGATAATCGTAGCCATCCCCATTGATCAAAACTCCAATATCAGTCACCTTTTCTTCCTTTGCCTTCGCCAGTAAAGCTTCATAGGAGGCTCTTCTCTGGTTAAATTCAAAATAGTAAGACAGGCGGTCCTGACAGCCGCCTGCGATAAACGCCTTAGCCTCCCGCATATTGTATTTCAATGGACTTACAGCCAAAATTACGCATAACGCCGCCAGGGGTACAAGCACAGCAAGCTGCCATTTCTTTTTTTTCAAAAATACATAACAGAGATTGGCACTCATAATCACTGTAGCTGCCAGTGCAGGATACATCAGTCTGGTTCCCCATGGCTGCCAGCGCAGCAGTGCCATAATAAACCCAAAGGAAAGCCAGTTAGACACTGCAAATCCAAGGCTTAAGCACTTTTCGCTCTTTTCTGCTTCGGACATCCTTTTCCCCTTAAGTAAAAGCCAAATAAATAGTACCACAAGCAGAACACCCGCTAAAAAGGCAAGATAAGCCACAAAGGAGCTGGGTGTCTTATCATGGGAATACATGTCATCTCCCATATTCATATGATGAAGAAAGTCAAAGCCATGGAACGCAATAGCCTCGTTGTTTACCTCCACATGAAGCAGCTGGCCCAGTCCAATGGCAATCCGATAGACAAAGCCGTTTAACGGACGGAACAAATGCTGGGTAATCAGCAGGGAAAAGTTCTTCATAATATTGACGAGGATATAACTGACATTTTTGGTTGCCACCATAATGTCTCCGCTGGCGGTATTTGTCATAATAGAACCGCTGGATAAAAAGGTACGGAGCAATGTTTCTGATATCAGCACAAGAATAGCAGCTCCCGCCAGCAGAGCGCAGGAAAGCATCTTGGAAAGCTTATCTTTTCTTATTATGCACACAATCAGAAGCCAAGGCATGAACATCAGCATGGACGCACATACACTGGTCTTTGCCAGATAGCCAAAGGCAACCATGGAAGCCAAAAGTAAAATCGTGATTACCTGCTCTTTTTCCAATGTAATCTGCTTCCACCTGACCACACCAATTAATTCATAGAGAAAAATAACCAGAAACATCGTGGCAAACAGATCATTCTGGGTTGTAATACTCTGTGAAATCGTCAGGGGCATCAGCATGAAGGCAAAGCTTCCAAACAGGGCGAAACGGCGATTTGTCCCCAGCCTTGCTGCACAATGATACACAAAGTAAGCAGTTACAAACAGGCTGACATACTGCAGCAGATTTGCGAAGATATCACTTTGGGAAAGCACCATCAGCTGCAGAAGGTTATACTCTGCCAGCACCGGGGAATAAATCTGTCTGTCGACATTTGAAACGTAATGTGCCACGCTGCCGTTATCCAGCCAGTGGCCAATCCTGGCCAGGTGATAGGTCATGGAATCATAGTTGTATGGTACGGTAAAAATAGCTCCCACCAATAAAATCAGAGAAAGAACCCCCATTACAATCAAAAGTGTCATGGTAAACCAGTCTCTCTCATTTTTTTTGAGAAGGCCACACACTCCTTTTTTCTGCAAAGGGCTCTTTTTATTCCATAACAGTCCCTCTGTTCCAAAGCGCTTTACCGTAAGCAGTATTGTGACAAATAAAACTGCAAGCCACCCCAAAAACATTGGAATCTGCCTGATTCCATGAAATAAACTGAAAAAATTGGTAAGTAATAAAACCAGTACCTCAAAGACGGCCACCAGGCGTGCCAGTGCCTCCGGACCTTCCTTTGTGGTATTCTTTATATATTGATAAAGGGCAATTAAAACTGCCGGAATAATCAAAATCATATCTTTCACCTTTTTTGCCATGCCATCCCGGCGTGGCTACCTTCATAAGAAGCCTTCTTAAGAAACCAGTAAAACCAAGCTAAAATATAACAAATATCGGTAGAATTAGCAAGTCAGCTAGGGTATAATAACCAATATGAAAACATTTATAAAAAATTTACTCAAAACAATAAAACAGGAAAAAATCAAATATCTGGTTCTTCCACTTTTGGCTTTTTTGTACTGGGGACTGACCTTCTACACGGATACCAAAATCTTTTCCTCAGATGCCCTGAACATGAACTGCCTGCCCGTGGATCTGTCCGCCGTCCCTCTCATGCATGTATTGACCAAGGTTCTTCTCCTGATTCTTTTGGTGGGGCTGTTGGAATTCCTGTACTATGGCATAAAGCATCCTAAGCTTCTGCTTGCTTTTTTTGCCTTTCTTTTGCTGTACGCGGGCCTGTTACTGCTGAATTTTCCAGGCTATTATATGAGTGATGATGCGATTATTTTTGGCTATGCCACCAGATTCTATCCTGTATACTGGCACTGCTATCTGACATCTCTCTATTACATGGTGGGGATGAGCCTGATTCCGGCCTCTGTGGGACCGATTCTGCTCAATGCTCTCATTCACGCACTTTTGTTTTCCTATATCTTTTACGAGGCTGACCGCCTGTATCAAAGCAAAGTAAAATACCTTCTACTGCTGTGTGGGGTTATGCCTTTTACTCTGCTTGGCTCGCTTATGTGCTTCAGGCCGGCTCTATATGCTCCCTTTTTTGTTTTCTTTTTTGCCTTTCTCTTTTTTGAAAAGAAAAAAGAGGCAAAGCCAAACCTCCGGAAGCTTTTGTTTCTGGGACTTCTTGTCTCACTTCTGTGCCTTTGGAGAAGTGAAGGCATCACTCTTTTTGTCTTTGCTTTACTTCTCATTCCACTGACCTATGGTGGATTTAGTAAAAAAATGCTTCAAAAGCTGCTTCTCTTCTTACTTTGCTTTGTGATTTTCTTTGGTATCATAAAAATACCTCAATCCAGGGGAGAAGAAAAATATTACGGAAGCGACTATCTGATTATTGCAACCATCCGTCCCATTTCTCTGATGATTCACAGAGATCAGACCTATAAAGGAGCAGACGAGGATCTTGCCAATATCAATAAAGTGATTAATCTTGACTATATCAGCTACGAAACCCTTTCCTGCAGCTCCTATAACCGCTATAATTCTGATTTTAATGAAGGCCGCTTCACCCAGACTGGTGCTGATGAAAATACTCAGAAGGCTTATTTAAAAAGTGCGTTTCGTCTGATCCTGCATAACCTTGATTTATATGCCGCCGAACGTCTCCAGCTGTTCTGTGTTACCAATGGAATTTACAACTATAATAAATCCATGGTTCTGAATTTGGAGCCGGTCAATACCTCTGATTACCACCTTTACGTCAGTGATCAGGCCTATGGCTACGAGCTGATTGATGGAAATAAAAGGCTTCCCATTGCCTATAACAATGAAATCTCGTTATTTCTCTTCCAGCATGGTGGTGAAGCATTTATCCCAATGCTGGTTGTTTTGCTGATCACACTTGTCTGGAGTCTGATAAAAAAGGAATGGTTCCTGTTTGTTTCCTCCCTGTCACTGTTTGCCAGAGAGGCTGTCATTTTTCTGACAGCACCTGCTTCCTTTATTCAATACAGCTATCCAACCATGTATACAGCTGCATTTTTATTTCTCGTCCTGCTTCTTACCAAAATGGAAAAGCGGAAGCTCGCTTCTCTTTCCAAACAGTAGAAAGTCAAGAATCGCGATTTTTTTAATCAGGAAAATACACAATGCTGTAAGAATACTCATGACCAAAAATGCTGCTATTATCCAGAAAATACCTTTGAGACTATATAGGCTCAGCCCTTTATTTCCAAGTCCAAGTATTCTGGCAAATCGAAAATGCAGCACATATATTTCCAATGTAAACTGTCCGATAAAAGATAAAAAGCGGGCAGTTTTTCCTTTGCAGAATCGATAAATTCCATAAAAGCACAGGAAGCAGCCTGCAAAGGAAGCAAGCATCTGGGCTAAAAGAGTCATGGAATCCGTTACCACAATCATATCAAATGCACCAACCAGACAAAGGAACAGTACTAGAGCAGCAAGCCATGTGGCAAGCCCCAGTATGTTGATTGTTTTCTTTTCCTTTTTTTGAAAAAAGGGTAAAAGATAAAATGCCCAGAGATAGCCGACTGCATAAAACGGCAAATACTTCACAGTCAATGAGGGACTTAAAAAGGTATTTCCACTTCTTCCCTGAAGAATAAACATCAGATAAAGGACTGCAGCTACAACCGCCCATACCAAAAATCTGATCAGTCCGTTTCCATTTGTTCTATAGGCTATACAATCAGCGATAAATCCCGCCAGGGTAACAACCAGCATCACAATCCAGAGTGTCATTAAAAACCAGAGTCCACGGTCCAGGGCAAAAAGCTGCAGGCCAAGCTCTCGAAAGGGATTGGTCAGATGGGTAAGAATAAGCCAGAAAAAGAATGGAATCAAATAGGCACCTGTCCTTCTCAATACCTTGGAAAGCAGCTTTTTCCCATCCGGTCTCTGTGTGAAATCCACTGGGCGCATTCCAAGCGCATATCCGCTCACTGCCATGAAAAGGGGCATTTGGATTGCTACAATTGCATCATAAAAATAGGGATCTGCCATCCCATTCAACACAATACAATGTCCAAGCATGACTATCAGTATCGCCAGACCCTTTACCGCGTCCAGACGGTAATCACGATTATTCCCTGTTTGTTCCAATTTCATTTCTCCCAATTTCTTTTCACTCATCCCTTTTCTCCCACTAATGCAGCCCCGATAATCAGAACTGCACCCATAACCGCTGCCACCGTTATCGGCTCTCTCAGAATAAGTGTCGATACTGCAAAAGCTACCACCGGATCAATATAGCTTAATGCGGAAATCGTCTGCGCCTTTAATCCGCTCATGCTTCCAAAATACAGTACGTAGGCGATCCCGGTATGAAGAATTCCCACAATCAAAAGCAATACTATCATTTTGAAATCAAATTGTATATTCAAAAAGCTTCCCGTAATAAGCAAATATGGGAGCAGCGCAATCGCCGCTGAAAATAACTGTATCGTTGTCTTTTCATAGGCATCGACTTCACCAATTTTTTTATTGATGATTACTACAAGAGCATAGAAGCAGGCTGCACCCAATGCAAGCAATACTCCACGCATATCGTGGCCCTGAAAATTTTCCATTCCAATTACCCCGGATATTAATACCATTCCCACCAACGCGGTCAACGCACAGATTCCTTTTTTGAGGGAAAGCCTTTCCTTAAAAACAAGTGGTGAAAGCAAAAGAACGATTGTTGGTTCCATATAATAGCAAAGCGTTGCCTTTGCAACTGTTGTATAATTGTAGGCTTCAAACAACAGTATCCAGTTGATTCCTATGAAAGCGCCATTCAATATTAGCCCGACAAGCTTTTTCCCTGCTATTCTCTGTCGCCCTGCTCTGTTTTTCAGTATCAGAAAAGCACCTAAAAAGGCTGCACCAATCACTCCTCTGAAAAAAGCCAGAAGTGCCGATGACAGCGGAATAAACCGTCTGAAAATACCGATTGTTCCAACTATTAGCATGGATGAAATCAGCATAATATATGATTTGTTATAATTGTTTTTCACATTCATCCTTATCCTTCACTCTTTGCACCCTGCCTTCCAGAGTATACACCTTCTTCGCCAAGAACCTCATCCGCCACCTCCGGAAAATACAGATATATTTTTTCTACAGGCTCTCCGTTTTCCAACATTTTTCGAACTTTACTTTTCAATTCATTATCTTTGCTCTGCAGCTCTTCATCCTTGCTCTGCAGTTCGTTATCCTTGCTCTGCAGCTCCTCATCCTTAGCCCTTATAGCCTGTTTAATTGCCTCGTTCTTCTCTTCCTCAAATAATTTTGCTACCTTTGTCATACTAATCCACTCCTTCATCTCTTTTGCAGTCTGTACATCAACAACTTTATCTGCAAAAGCAATCATGCCAGCCACAAGAAACACCTGTGTTTCTTCATTTTCAATTTTCTTTGACAATTCAAATAATTCACGAATAGTCTCCTTCTTCTTTTCCCTGCCCTTGTAGGAAAGGGGAAGAATAATATATTCCATCAGCTCTTCTTCTGTAAATTCTTCTTGATTTCTTATCTTGTTTGTAAGCCTTTCCTTGATTTTATCAGAATCCAATTCTGATAAAAACGCCTGCTGCATTTCTATTTTTACAGCGCCAATATCAAATAAGCTTTCCGTCTGTGCTCTCGTCACATCAGCCGTATAAATGATAATCAGCCGAAGACGAAAATCCGGTTCGTCAATATAGCGCTGAAGGATATTCGCCACATATCCAAGATATTTCACTTTATTTTTTCTTGTATATTTCGATTCATAATCAATAATAGCATAGGATCCGTCTTCCATAAAAAAAAGATTATCAATCCTCAGTTCATTCACCTTCAGCTTCGGTAAATTTGTTGGTAATACCCGAATAATCTTTGGTGTGTTTACCCCATAAACCCGCAATGATACATTGGGAAATTTTTCTCCAAACAGCTTAGACATAATATCTTTATTTTGATACGCAATCTCGCTCTTTTCCTGTTTTTTACGCAGACCCTTTTTCTTCTCTTTTGTCATATAGCTCCTTTCTCAGAGCATAATATCTGACAAAATGCGCGCAAGACCTACTGTATGACACATCAGAAGGGAAAATCTGTTTTCATTATATCAGACACTATGCAGTTATTAAACTGTAAAAATGGAATAATTCGACCGAACTGGTCATAAGAATACAAGCAGCTGAAACGCTGCGATTTTTGTTAGTATATCACAGCCATAATGCATAAAGCAATCATGACTTTTCATTTTTATCTGGCTCCTCCTTCGCCAAGAACCTCCTCAGCCACCATGCGAAGCAGTTTTTCAAAGGATTCTGTAAATCTTTTATCGTCCGCTTCACTTCTTTTACCTGGTCCCTTTATATGATTTTTGGAGGATTTTCTTCTGGCTTCCTTAGCCAGGTGGCGCTCCATAAGCAGGGTATCTATGTTTTCGTTTGTGTACCACTTTCCGGACTGGTGAATGACATGTGCTCCCTTACCAAGTGCCATGGCTGCCACTCCATAATCCTGAGTCACCACAATATCGCCCTTTTTGCAAAGAGAAATCAGAGCAAAATCAACAGCGTCTGCTCCGGCACCAATCACCTTTACATCACTGTAATCAGAATGCAGTACATGATTGGTGTCACAGAGCAGAGTTACCATTAAATTATATTTCTTTGCCAGCTTTTCCACAATTCTTACCACAGGACAGGCATCTGCATCCACATATATCTTTGTCATATCACATTTCTCTCTTTCATCCTATTCCTGCTTCTCATAAACCTCAAATGCCAGATCCGCCATATCTCCCATAGTAATTCCAGAAAGCTTTCCCTCTGGATATACATCATAATGTCCAGTATCGTAATAAAGAAAAATCAGGTCCTGTTTCCCATCTGTCTTGCGAATACGTATTTCATAATCTGAAACTCCCTGGACACTGTCAAAATCCATGGCATAAAAAGCATAATCTGATGTCTCTTCCCCAAGAAGCTCCCTTGTCTGCAAAAGCTTCCCATCCCCATCATACAGCGCAATTTCATACCGGCTGTCGTTTTCACTTCCGGTTGCATTGGAAACCCGCAATGCAATGGTATGAAATTCTTTTGAGGTCGAAAAGGTCTGCGATACCTCCATTCCGTCACTGACGGATATGTACTGGTTAGCCTGAAACAAAAACTGGTCTACACTCATGGAAACCTCCACGTAATGAGTCCTCTGATAGGTGATTACCATACTGATTACAAAAGCAAGGCAGCCCATGGCCGCAATGATAAGCGGTATTTTCTTTCTGTCGCAGGAAAATCCAGACCTTCCTGTCTGCTCCACTGATTCATCGCTTTTCTCTTTCCTCTGCTTTTCCTCGGGCTGCTTTGTTTCATTCTGCTCCACCACATTCTGCTTAGCCTGCTCTGCCTTAGTCTGCTGCCCGCAAAAGGCAAAAGCAGCACACATTCCATTCAGATACATCAAGCCGATGCTGTACACTGTCCCTGCTTCCCAGATCATTTGAAACAGATAGGAGCCAAGAAGCGTCAGTGGAACCACCAGAAGAAAGCTTTTTTCCTTTTTCCACAGACTGACTGCCATATAAATCCCACCAAACAGGGAAATCAGATACACCAGCTGCGTATAGCACATCAGGGGATCTCTGTGTACCCCATAAACATTCTGCCAGGTAAAACCATATTTTCTGGAAAGATTCAGTTCAGAATGATAGCCTCCGGTTCCATCTCCGAAAGTGTCGGAAAGCTTTGCTCCATAAAGCTTCAGCAGACCCACCGGACCAAGTCTGTCCAGTCTTTCCTTTATCAGGTTAGCCACCGCTTCCTTCTTTTCCTCTTTTGTTGGATAGCTCATGGTGTAAGCCTCATCAAGTGCATTAAAACCGCCCGGCTCCTCCAGCCCCATGGCAATCCAGTGTGTAGGCGGAAATGCCGTGTCCGCAGTATCAAAGGCCACGTACCTGTTTTCTACAATACCATAGACGTTTGCTGCAAAAACAATTCCTGCGAGGAAAAATACGCCAAGAAGCAGTAGCTGCCACAGCTTTTTCTTTTCTCTCCAAATCAGGAGCAGCGTAATGAAAACTGCAATAACACAGATGGCAACAGTTGCACGGATCTTAAATCCAAGATAGAACAGGATTCCAGAAAAAAGAATCTGCCAGACAGCCTTCTTTTTTTTGGAAGCAAGTTCCATCCAGAACAGATTGATGCCCCAGATTGCAAAGAACATGGAACAGGTGTTGGTATAATAAAAGGGCAGCCACACATAGCTTAAGGGATTGACTGCCATAAACAGTACAAAGCAGCAGGCTGACTGCAGGCTGTGTTTTTGTTTTAAAAATACAAAGGCTCCGGCAAATGCCAGATCTACAAAGGCTATATTTACAAGCTATAACACCGCAACCGCATTACTGAAATCTGAGGCAACAATATGAACAGCCCGAAGCACCTTCAGAATCAGATAGGTCATCATGACCATGGCATGATTGTTGGTGTAACGGGCAAAGTATCCCTCTAAATCCTCTGCATAGATTCCGCCCTGGCTGAATATGGCGATGGATTCATCATAGACCTTCAAGGCATCATAGCGAATTCCGGTTTGACTGACACACACAAATACAACCTGCAAAAGAACTGCTGCCAAAGCGACTCCAAGGGTAATCTGCCAAAGTCTTTTACTCGAAGCTTTTTTCAGCCTTTGAGCAATCCAGTAAAATATACCTCCCAGCAAAAGTACTCCTGAAATCATCTGCAGCGTTCTTAAAACAACGTTTGTCTGAAGATAGGCCGTGTCTCCGCCGTTCCAGAAAGCAGTTCCACATAAGATAAAATACCCCGTCAGAAGCATAAAGAGAATCAATATGAACTTGTACCCCACGCCAGTCAACTGGCTCCAAAATAATTTTTTTGTATTTTCTTCCATTCTTTTCCCAACAATCCCCTACTTGTTCTTCTTATGTACTGCTGATACAATCTTATTAAACAAAAGATCAAGCAAAACACAGGCAAGGATACAAAAGATAATACCTGCTAACTTAATACAGCCGGACAGAAACCCTCCACGGTCCAGTGCTCCATGTGTCACCACATTCATAAGCGACAGAAACATCTGCAGGATAAAAAAGTGATAACACAAAATAGTCAGCGTATATCTGCCAAGCTTTGCCAGATGATTTGTCATCTTTGGCATGTATTCATCTGCTTTTTTGCAAAGCTGCAGCAGCAATACACTGCTGGTCATTCCAAGTAAAATACCGAGCATGACACTCTTTCCAAAATAGCTGATGGAAATATTTGCAGAGCGGTTATAGCTTCCGCACAATATAGTAACAGCCAGAATTCCAATCCAGATACTATATTTTATGGAAGGCTTTGCTTTTTCCATTCTTTCAAAAAAATGTTCCTGCCGTAATTCATAGCCCAGTTCAAAATATCCCATTAGAAAGGGAAGAATATCCAGACACCAGGGGAGAATATATGGAAATACATAGTGGTAAATCAGCATTAAAAAGGCAAGAACTGCCGTGAGAAGATAGCATCTTTTACGGTTTTTTCCAGCTATGCGTAACATAGCCTCCACGGAAATCAGAACAAGAAAAAGTGCCGGCAAAAACCAGGTCGGTGCATTCAGACTGGTCATCAGATAAATATTGTCCTGATTCACATCAAAAACTACAGAAAAATTCTTATACAACTGATTTCTTCCATAGAAAATTCCCATAAAATCCAGCAGCTCCCTATAGGGATTTATTCCACCTGCCATTAAATTTTTAAGAAAAAAGAAGGAAAACAGGAGCAGATTAGCCGCAAAATAGGGAAGCAGAAGTCTTTTGGCTTTCTGTTCCACAAAACCTTTATAGGATATCTCTTTTTGGCTATATGTATATCCCGATACGAGGAAAAAGGCCGGCACGAAAAACATGCCGCCCCAAAAGTTAACTCCGGGTATTACAAGTGTGCTGTGATTTAATACCACAACAAGGATTGCAATAACTTTTGCAAGATCGATCCATTGAATTCTTGCGGATTTCTCCATAACTACACCTCAATCACCTAATGTGACTCAAAATATTTTCCTATTCTTGCGGCAATCTTCATCCCAGGCTTCTCCAGTGTAATATGAATCAGATAGGACAGACCACAGGTCAATACGAAAGATAAAACATAAATAATGACTGCCAGCAAATGATAATTTAATGTATCCTTCAGCAGCAGGTACATGCCACAGGAAAAGGTGCAAAGAACCGGAAAGTGAACCAGATAGAAACCGTAGCTGAACTGATTAAATTTCAAAAATGGTTTCCAGCCCAGTATATTTGCAGGTTTTCCAAGATGCAGCAGGGCATAAATCACCATGGATGCACCAAGGATATAAAAAATAATTATTTTCAATGGGAAGTACTGATAAATTGTACCTTCCATACGCTCTCCAATGGGAGGGAATGACCCCAGGAAAAGTCCGGCTAAAAGCAGCAGCCACATCAGCCACTTCTGTTCGTTCACCTTTTCCAGCCATTTTGGTGTCTGATAGGTCAGATCACAGACAACTGTTCCAAGAATAAATGGCAGAAAATCTGTGCGGATTCCAAGAATTGCCGCAACGAGATATGCTGCATATCTGGCTTTGCTCTCTCCAACCAGAGAAAGGATTGCCGCCATCAGAAGCGTTCCAAAAAACTCATAATATATAAACCACAAAGGTCCGTTATACTGATTCTCTCCTGTGGCAAAGCACCCCCAGACTGCTTCCTTTAAAGCTGCAAACAGGTTTGGTGCAAAGGTATTATAATTTCCCACAAAGACTGCGGAACCGATTGACGCGGAAGCCTCGTCATTAAAGTAAAGGGAAAAGCTCATTAAAATGAAAATCAGAACATTAACTGCCAGAATCGGAAAAATCAGTCGAAAATATTTCTTGACTGCGCCCGCCTTCAGCGATTTTTTATCCCCGGTCAAAAAGAAGCGGTATCCGACAAAGAAACCACTCAGGGTCATAAAAATACGTACCCCAAACTTTCCTCCCGCAAGAATGTTCAAAGGCGTTGAACCAAAAATATATTCCAGATTCGCCGTGTGAAAATGCTCCGGCAACAGGCTGTATGCCCCGGGATAAAAAAAGTTGATAAAATGAAAATTAAAGATCATCAGACAGGCCAAAACCTTCAGCCCGTCTAAAAAATCCAGCTTTTGAACTTCCTTCATAAATTCTCCTGAAATAATGCTTTTTTAGGGCTCTGCTTACAGAAGTGTCTTAATATATTCCTCTGCTGCATCATGCCACTGAGCAAATTTGAAATCTGTTGTCATTCTAAACATGGAATTATCCAGAATAGAATAGGCTGGTCTTGGAGCAGGTGCGCCAAACTCCTCCGTTGTAATGGCCTGCACTGCTGTACTTTTTCCACTCATGGCAAAAATCTCTTTTGCAAAATCTGCCCAGCTGCAATAGCCCTCGCAGGTTGCATGGAATAAACCGTAGTTTTCTGTTGGAAGCAGCACATTGATTGCCTTTGCAAGCTCTTTGGCACTGGTAGGTGTTCCAATCTGATCCCCTACGACCTTAACCATATCATTTGTCTCAGAGAGACGAAGCATGGTCTTTATAAAATTCTTTCCGTCGCCATATAACCATGCTGTACGTAAAATATAGTAATCCTTTGCAAACTCCTTTACAAAGTTCTCTCCTGCTAACTTGGACTTTCCGTACATTCCTTCCGGACCCGGCACGTCAAACTCGCAATATGGTCTGTCTGTCTTACCTGAAAATACATAATCAGTAGAAATCTGAACCATCTTTGCTCCAACCTCTGTGGCGGCAATGCTCAGGTTACGAGGTCCTATGGCATTGATCAGGTAAGCCTTATCTACCTGGGTCTCACAGGCGTCAACGCCTGTATGTGCCGCGCAGTTTAAAATTGCATAGGGCTTTACTTCTCTTGTAAGCTTCAAAACAGCATCAATATTGGTAATATCCAGTTCAGCCACATCCGTATTGACCAGCTCATATTCACTGCTTCCGGCATACAGCTCATTCACTGCTCTTCCCAATTGTCCGTTACATCCTGTTATAATTAATTTTTTCATAGCTATCTCCTTTACTTTTTGCATTATCTATTCTACCAAATTGTTCTTCCGCCGTCCAGAATGACTGTTGCTCCGGTCATATAGGAGCTTGCATCTGAAAGCATATACAAAACAGTGGCAGGATATTCGTCGGGTCTTGACATTCTTCCCATGGGAATCAGTTCACTGATTTTCTTTACAAACTCTTCATTCTGACCATTGGAAAGACTCGCCGGGCAGAGTGTATTGACTCTGACACCCTTTTGTGCCCAATAGGTTGCAAGGTATTTGGTCAGACCCATCAGACCATGCTTAACCACCGAATAGGAGACCGGCTTTACCATCTGCTCATCATCCGGCAAGCCTTCCTTTTTGTAGATGTTCTGATTGGGTGAAATCACACCATAATCTGAAGAGATATTAATGACTACACCACTTCCCTGCTTTTCCATCTCATAGCCAAACACCTGACAGCAGAGAAATGCACCGGTCAGCCCCACGCGCATATCGTCCTCCCAGATAGAAAGTGGCAGGTTGTGAAAGCGAATTGCTCCCAGATTTTTGGAGCCTCCCTCCACCTTTGGATTGTTGGCTGCATTGTTGATCAAACCATCAATATGGCCGTATTTTTGAAGAAGCTCATCTCTGATTTTCTCCAGACAGGCTCTGTCTGTAATATCAGCCACAAAGGTCTCCACTGTTTTCCCTGGATACTTCTCTGCAAATTCAGCCCTTACACGCTCCAAAGCCTCCTCAAAAATATCCAGCACTACCGGGATTCCATCGCCCTCCAGCACTGCTTCTGTGTGTTTTCTGCCAATTAAACCGGCGCCTCCGGTAATCACAACTACCTTATCGGTAATCTTAAACTGATCAAAAATCGACATTGATAATTTCCCCCGTTTCCATGGATTTTTTCACTGCCATTGCCATTTTCAGCCCTGTAATTCCATCCTCTATGGTAATAGCAGGCTCTTTCTGCTCGCCTACAGCCTCTAAAAAAAGCTTCAATTCCTCTATAAACATATCATTGCGGTTAAACTGTGGAAATGTGGTTTCCTCTGTCACATCCATCACCGTTTTGGTCACTGTGTTGTGAATCAGGTCTGCCATAATCTGTCCCTTTTCACCCACCACCTTTATAAAACGGCTCGGCGGACTCTGATAAAAATCTGCATGAAGACTGATAGGCAGCATTCCATCTTTGGTTTCCACTTTAAAAACTGCGTCACAGTTGTCCTCCACATCAATTCCAAGATTTCCCTGGGTTCCTCCCACCGCATAAATTGTGGATGGCTTTCCAAACAAATAGCATAAATAATCCATCTCATGAACCAGCTGATTGGTGACAACTCCGCCTCCCATATCTTTTCTTGCCATGTAGGTTTCTTTGTAATCCTCATAGCTGTGCATGGTGGTCAGCCTCTCACCTACCACAGAGCGGACGGAAAGAATTCTTCCAAGCTCTCCGGTATCCAGTGTATATTTTACTGCTGCGATTCCAGGATGCAGACGATTCTGATAACCTACAAACACCTTCAAATGCTTCTCTTTTACAATCTGAGTCAGCTCCTCAATTCCGGTACAGTCATCTGAGATTGGTTTTTCCAGGAACAAATGGCATCCGGCCTTCGCACATTGGATAGCCACCGGAATATGCATATTCGTTGGATTGGTAATAAACGCAAGATCCGGCTTTTCCATAAGTGCCTCTCCCAAATCACTGTAGGACTGAATAGAAAATTCTTCCTCCAGAGAGACATTTTCCCTGATCTGCATGGTATCGGAAAAGGTCCTCTTCAGCCCTCTGACACGATAAGCAATCACCTGGGCATCGTCACCCAGCACTCTCTTTATATTTCTCAAATGTCTCTGTCCAATACTGCCAAGACCTATCATCAGAATTTTCATAAGTCCTTTTCCTCCCGCTCCTTCATAAGGATATCTATCTTCTCTTCATTTAATGCAACTGCCTGTGACAATTTCCGCACACGCTCTGACATTCTTGACAGCGTCACAGTGAGGGTAAAAATAATCATCAGCGAAAAGCAGAAGCCCAGAAAAAATATCATATTGACCGGAGCCCATATGCCAAGCAGGTGGGATAATCTGGTCAAAAGAATCGGGAAGCAGTCAATAATCAGTACCGCTGCTATGGCAATCAGCCAGGAAAGGGCGTATTTCAAGTCCAGCTTTCTCTTTCTGATCATATTTACAATTGCTACCAGGCCAATTACAAGGAAAATACCAATAATCAGCTGAATCTTACCTGTCATCATGGTTCCATACCTGCTTTCTTACCTTTTCTGTTCCAATGTCCTTTTTCAATCAGCTATCTTCTTAAAAGCTCCACCAGAATCGCCAGTGTCACCTTTACCATATAGTAGATGCTTCGCATGGGGGAGATGGAGGAAACACCTTCTGTGCGTTCTCTCATTACAACCGGATACTCCGCAACCTTTTTCCCCATATTTAAAATGGCTACTACACTCTCCGGCTCCGGGTAATCCTTTGGATAGGAGCCCGCATAGATTTCTATCACTTCACGGTCCACCATTCGCATGCCGGATGTGGGGTCTGTAATTCTTGTTCTTGTAAAAAGATGAATCATAGAGGAAAAATATCGTATTCCAAACCTCCTGATTCCCGAGGACTGAAAGCCCTCCTTTTCAATAAAGCGGGAGCCAATCAGCATGTTCAGCTGATGCTCTGCCATATAATCCCGCATTTGATGCAGATATTTTGCATCATGCTGACCATCTCCATCAAACTGGACTGCGTAATCATACCCATTTTTCAGGGCATAAAGATAGCCGGTCTGAACGGCTCCGCCAATGCCCAGATTGATTGGCAGATTCAGCACATGGAGACCCTTTTCCCTGCAGATGGCAAGTGTGTTATCACTGGAGCAGTCATTGACAATCACATAGTCAAATTCAGGTGCATTCTCCCTGATATCTGCCACCGTTTTCTCTATACTTTTTTCTTCATTATACGCTGGAATAATTACAATACTTTTCATTACACTGATTCCTTATTTTTAGTGAAAGAACTGAAATAATACCCGAAAGGTACGCAACACACAGATAATAAAGGCAAAGGAAACCTGATTTTCCCTCAGGGCTCTCAGACTCTCCTTAAAAGAATTCACATAATTCTTCAAACCTCCGGTGCTTGTTCCCCCGTAAAACATATGCACAAGCACTTCGTCAACATAAGCAAGTCTTACGCTTCCATCCCTGAGCATGCGGACAATAAATTCATAATCTGCCGCAATTTTATAATCGGTCTTATACAGACCATACTTTTCATAAACCTCTTTTTTCAAATAGAGTGTTGGATGTCCCGGCATCCACCCTGCCCGCAGACTTCCCTGGCCCATGCGCCATTTGCGTACCACCTGTCCATCCTCTGAAACGTAATCCAGATCAGCATGAACACCGTCCGCTCCAGTTTCCTCTATGGCCTGCACCAGTCTGGATAAAACCTGTGGTGAGGTAAACCGGTCAAACATAAATCCCACAATGTCACCGCTGGCGGCCTTGATTCCCTTATTGATGGCATCGTAGATTCCTTTATCGGGCTCCGATTGATAATAAAAGCTTCTTTCACCCTTACTGGTAAATTCCTTTGAGAATTCTTTCAAAAAATCAAGAGTTCCATCCTTTGAGCCACCATCTATAATGATATATTCTATATTTTGATATTCCTGACTCATCACCCCGGCTGCAATCATCTGCAGATGGGCACAGTCATTGTATGTGGTTGTAATTACCGAAACTTTTTTACTCAACCTGTTCCTCCGGTTCTACGTCTATTTTGTGATTGGAAATCAGATAACAGAGCGCACTGTAAACGGAATCACCTATCTGTGCATATCCACTGTCAGCCGGATAAATACTGCCTGACGGTACAGTTTCCGTCACCTCTGTGTGAGGATTTGCCTTTATCTGCTCTGTGTTAAATCCATAAATTCTATCAAAGGTAAGTGCCGAGGGCACAAACGTAATGTAATCTCTCTCCTTTGCCGCATCTCCCAGGGCCTTCATCAGATTGAACACCATCTGACTGCGCTCCAGCGACCACATGCCATGCATGGATTCAAAGCCTGCTGTATTCTGCTGGCTTGCCATTCCATCCTGACTGGCCGGATAAACAGGCGTCATAACAAGAATTGGAAGCTCCGGGTCATCCTCATGGATTTTCTCAGCGATTTTCATGATATTATCCACATTTTCACCTGGGTCCAGCTCCAAAAGGTTTGTCCCAAGGAAGATTTCTACAACATCAGGAGAAATTCCCGTTTTTTCTTTATAATAATTCCAGTCGAACTCTCCGGTCTCCGTATTAAACAGTGCTGTTGGTGCACTGTTTCCATAAAGCGTTCCTTTCAAAAAATCGCCGGCGCAAATGCCTGCATAGCCCTCACTCATCAGGTTTTCTTCTGCTCCGAGTGTTCCCACATAGCACAGCTTGTCTCCTGATAAAAGCCGCGTATAGGACATCCACTCCGTACCATTGGAGAGACTGTCCCCAATGACAACTGTTTGAATTTCTCCCGTATTTTCCGAAAGAAAAACATTGGGCAGGACATGAAGCATTGTACTGGCACTGGCAAGCTCATTCATCCGATAATCATAGGCAGTCACTGTGACAGGGTAATCCCCCACGTCCGCTGTATCAGCCTCAATACGGAATTTATCACTCATGCAGTCTCCGATATCACAGCTCCAGTAAAAATCATAATCCGTGGAATCAACCCCGCTGCATATATTTTCATTATAAAGTTCTACTGTCAGTCCTGCACAGACATACAGATCCTCAGGCAGATAAATTTGCGGAACACCAGCCTCCACCACATCTTTAACCTGGTCCGATATATCATCAATTCCAGATGTATTCTCTTTAACCTCTTTGGAAAGTGTATCAATCTGTCCCTGGAGATCTTCCTTATCATTTCTCAAATTGCGTATCATAACTGCCTCTGTCATACAGCAGACGGCAATCATCAGCATCAAAATAAGTGACAATATTCTTTTCTTATGATTCATATGATTCCTCCCGAAGGATTCTTATTCCTATTAGTTTACAACAAATTCCAATAAATAGAAAGCTTATGAATACAGCTGTCACAAAAAAGACATATCTTTTCGGTGTTGTATAGCTCTGATAGCTCTCATTGGAGACCGCAAACATCAGCGTCGAATCTAGACGTTCCCTCGTGGTTCCTGCCGATGAAGAATACAGATCCCCACCCGGATAAGCATCATATCCACCCATATTATATACCACAAACTGTAAATCATCTGTGTCCTGGCCGCTTACCTTATACATTTTAATCTCAAAGCATTCCTGCCCCTGTGGGGTTATGGTGTCAAACTGGTAGATGCCTGCCCCGTTATACCCTGTCCCGTCGGCATCAATCTGACTGCTGAAAAAGGTTTTTCCATCCTCCCTGACCAGATCGACCTGATACAGGGCAGTGCTTTCCTCCTGTGCAGGATTTCTCCATTGCAGCACAAGCTGATTAAAGGGCTGGTCTGTCTCAAAGGTCTGCACAAGCTTCTCCCCGTCCGACACCGCCATTGGCTCATTGGAAATAATCTGAGACACTACCGGGTGGGAATAGTCGGTGGTAACCTGTGTAAACGCAGAGTATTCTGCGAAGGCCCAAAAGACAATGCCAAGGGAAACCGCCAGAACCCCGGCAGCAAATACCCTGTAAACTGCACTGACATCCGAAAGCCTCCTGGCTGTGGCCTTTGCCTTATGATAAAAGGTTCCCATGCCGGAACGCATCAATAAAAACATGACAAGCATAAATGGAACACTGTACTGGTCCGACGCCTCCCACAAAATATAGAACAAAATTGCCCCCAGCAAAATCAGTCCCATGGTAAAGGTGATGAGATCCATTGTTTTTTCAGTTAAACTTTGTTTGAGCAGACGAATCAGCGCCAGAAAAATCCCCAAAA
Organism: uncultured Lachnospiraceae bacterium; assembly: GCA_964619485.1. GTDB lineage: Bacteria > Bacillota > Clostridia > Lachnospirales > Lachnospiraceae > UBA2882. The sequence continues at coordinate 10,922 of CAZUCI010000022.1, read as the reverse complement.
GCATCAGCAGATAATACCCCTGATGCCACAGAATCACAAAATCCTTGTGATTCCCAAAAATCGCCTCATAAAACTGGTCTGTCTCATAGGCCTCGCTTAAAAAAACAGGATAGCCATTGGTTCCTCTGCCAAAGGTATTCTCCGTCTTCTCCGCCGCCAGCTTCACGAGTCCTTTTGTTCCTAATTCCTGCAGCTTTTGGCTCATTCTTTCCTTTACGGCCTGCTCTTTTTCTTCTCTGGTGGAAAAGGAGGCTGTAAACTGCTCATCCTCCTCATTGTGCCCTCCCGGACTGGTCAGCGACATCATAACCCAGTGGCTGACAGGAAATGCCGTATCCCTCGTATCAATATCCACAAAACGCTCCCCTGCGCTTTTTACTCCCGCTCCGGACAAAAGTGCCGTCAGTAAAATCAGAAGCATAACAGACAAAATTCCGCCTCTGTTTCTGTTTTCCCTGACTCTTCTAAAGTAAAGCCACAGTCCCGCTACAAACACCGCAATCGCAAAAATAGCTGCTGTGGCACGCAGCTCAAAGTCAATTCCAAGCAGAATTCCACAAAGCATGGCCAGTGCAATTGTTTTTCCATCTATCCGCTTTCTCTCCTGCTTCCCAAGGCAGATGACCCCATAGAGGAAGCCCATGGAAAGGGGCAGTGACAAAACAATGGTATAATAGTAGGAAACGCCGAGATAAAGAAATGGATTCCACATAAGAACGAAAACAGACTGCGCCAGCTTTTCCATCGAAAAGGACTCCCGCATTTTACTGGCGATTGCCAGGGTAAGAATCACGGATAAATCCAGACAGAGCGTATTAAAGATGTTAAACACCAGTGGGAGATTTCCCGGAGAAATTTTGAAAAACTCACCAATACGAATCAATCCCGCAGTAATCAGTACAAACAGATTTTGGTTGGGATATACGGACAGGTAATAAAAAGCGGCATCAGCTGCTTTTCCCTCGTGTAACAAAGACATGGCTCCGCCAATGACAAATCCGCTGTCCCATTTATAATAACTTCTCACATAAAACAGAAAATATGCCTGCAGCGCCAAAATAATCACTGCCATGAAGAACAGCGCAATTTTCAAGGTGCTTTTCTTCATTTTCTTAAACAGATAGGAAGACACCATGAAAAGACCTGCAAAAAAGGCAAAGGCAGCGAGTGCCAGAAAAAACAGCTCTCCGGTATTATTCTGCTCAAATAAAAAGCCTGCATCCCTATAATTTGCAAACCCTCTAAAAAACAAAGCTCCTGTTATTAATGCCAATAAGCCCATGGAAACCGTTGCTATGATACACCACAACCGGTCACAAAATCCTGCTGCCTTTTTCATCGCTGTTAAATCCCCAATTTTTCCTCATATAGTCTCAGGTATTCCTGATATCTTTCATTCTTATCATATGCACAGGCTGCTGCTCTGCAATCACTGCGCTTATACTTTCCATTGGCTGCTTCCCGGACCGCGGTCAGCAGTCTCTCATAATCCAGTCTGCGTACAACTTCTCCGCTTTCCGGCGTGACCGCCTCTCCACTTCCACCTGTGGCATACGTCACCACCGGGGTTCCGCAGGCCAGTGCCTCGATATTTGTGGTTGGAAAATTATCCTCCAGGGTCGCATTCACATAGACGTCGGCCGAGCGGTAAGCTTCTGCTAACTCTTCAATATTCTGTGTTCTTTCAATGGCAATCATTTTGCCCGGATGATTTTTCTCAAGCTGCTTCTTCTGCTTTTTACTTACTCCAATCATCTTGACAATGTAATCATCCCCCAGATCCTCACACAGCCGCTCGAAGGTGTTCAACCCCTTACGAAATTCCCAGATATTGGCAACGCCCAGGACAGTTTTGCGTCTGGCTTCTATTTTGCGTCTGCCCTCTGTTTTGTGTCCGCCCTCTGTTTTTCTGTCCACGCTCTCTCCGGGCGAGAAAATCTGCAGATCAATTCCGTTGTAAATCACCTTTACGGGATATTCCCTGAGAAAGGAGTGGGAAAGCTGTTCTGAAAGCCATCTGCTTGGTGTTACAAGGGTGAGATTCTCCACCCCGCAGAACGCCTTACGCTTTCTTGCATAGGATGCCACAGAGTTATCCTTAAACAGGGCATAGGGATACACCTTTGCATGCTGGACACAGTTTTCACAGCCGGTCTGCCACTTGGTACAGGCGGCAAAATCATAGTAAGCACAATGACCGGTGAAGCTCCAGCAGTCATGCAGTGTCCAGACCACCGGAATGTGATGTTTTTTAATATATTCAAACAGTAATTCCACCTGAAGATAAAATCCATGGATGTTATGCAGATGAATCAGGTCCGGCTTCTGTTCTCCAATCCAGGCAAGAAATTTTCTGGTTGTCTGAACCGATCCAAAACCTGATTCCCCTTTGAAAAAGTTCATTAAGACATGCTGATAAAAATCACTTTTATTTCCAATGAGTATTCCCTTATAGGCTTCTGGCATGGGAGCACGTCCCACACCGACCAGTGCCTCGTTCCCGGATTTCTCAATCACTTCGTATAAATCACCCATGATACGGCCTACGCTGCCGCCTTTTATCACCGTATTTACCTGCAAAATTTTCATATACGCTCTCACTGTTTTCTGTTATAATTAGCCTATCATATGCCATTGGCAGAAAGTAGGACAAGTCATGTTAATAATACAACCTATCGGTGGTTTGTGCAATAGAATGAGAGCCATTAATTCCGCGCGGATACTGGCCAAAAAACGCGGAGAAGCTCTTACCGTCATCTGGTTTATCAACCCGGAGCTTGGTTGCTCCTTTGAAAAGCTTTTTCAAAAAGCAGACAGCTTCAGAGTTATTAATATATCATCTAAATGGAACCTTCGAAAGCTGTGGCTCCAGCTGTCCTCCATGGCTTTTGGAAGCTTTGTGGATAATGCCACGCTCCGCGCTCACAAGGGAGATGGCACTCTGGAGGAATCTTTTGAAAAAAGCTTAAAGAAAAGAACCTACATTTCGACAGAGGAGCATTTTTATCCCTGTCACGAATATGATTCCTTTATTCCAACCGATGAACTGCAGAAAAGAATTGACCTGAAATGTAAAGAGCTTGGAGCCGCCTCGGTGGGTGTGCATATCCGGCGGACGGACAACAAACCTGCCATTGGAAAAAGCTCCACGGATGCTTTTATCTCCTCCATGGAAAAAGAGCTTCTCTCCAATCCGGATACCATGTTTTATCTGGCAACAGACGACCGCAGCGAAGAAGCCCTTCTGCGAAAAAAATTCCCCGGAAAAATCATTTCCAATGAGGAGCGTGATTTATCCAGGGCAAGCGTCGTCGGTATTCAGGATGCGCTGTTAGACCTCTTCTGCCTTGCTTCCACAAACAAAATCATCGGAAGCTACTTTTCTTCCTTTACTGATATCGCTGCAGACATGCACCATATCCCCAAAACTATAGCCGGAGAAGAGCTTTAAAAAAGAACAGCTATTCAATCAGAACTGCCACATAGATATCCCGGCTGGCAAGCAGCTCCGGCATCAGGCCTTTGGAATCCATGATTGGCATCAGATTTGATTCATAAAATGCTGCTGTGGTAAAAAGCAGCATTTTTTTATTTGCAGCAAAATTTTCAAACAGCGCATCACTTCCGCCCTGCTTACACATGTAATCTCCATAAGCCTCTGCCACAAATACATCCTGCCCCGCCCATTTTGTGTTATATGGCTCCTCCGGATTGTCCGAATCCAAAACCATATAGGCATCCATACCATCATATTTCTGTACAGCTGCTGTATCGCGAATCAGCATCTGAAATTCATTGATCTGATTTCCATTGATTCCATAATTCCAAATCGTTCCAAGAATAATCACGGAAAAGTACATTGCTCCCATAAAGGTAACAAAGGTGACACATTCCCGCACTGTTCCGGAGGTTTTCTCTGACTGAATGATACTTCCCAGCAGAACCGCTGCCGCCACAAGAAGCGCTGTAAGAACAGGATAGAGATACCACAGCAGTTTGGTTGAAACGGCAGAAAACATCAGTGTTGGAACCAATATCCACAGGGCAAAGCCTGTTATATCCCGCTTTGTTCTCTCTCCGGCTTCATTCTTCGGAATAAAATTACCCGAAATCCTTTTATTCTTAACCAGCAGATAGATTCCGGCTGCAAGCAGACCGAGAAGCACAACAAGATAAACCTGTACTCTCCCACTCATTCCACCCAGATAATAAGAGAAATAATAGGAGAATCCGGCCTCGTTGCTGCCAAATCCCTTTCCACTCCTTCCCAGAACATCTGTCAGAATCATTTCCTTAAAAAACTGCAGACCATCAACCCTAAACCGCAGCAATGCCCATACGACCAGCGGAATCCCTGCAGACAATGCAAATTTCACCCAGGTTACAAGCTTCATGCGCTTTAATTCCCCTGTGATAAGCAGATACAGCCCGCCAATAACAGCAATAACTCCTGCATGGTAGCTCTTTGTCAAAAAAGCCAAGGCAAACAGAAAGCCGCACCAGTACAGATTTTCCTGTTTTTCCCGGATTTTCAGCATCGCAAGCATGGCAAGCGTAAAGATCAGGACATACAGACTGTCCGCATCTCCGGCACGAATCATATGAGCCAGAAACGGAGTTGTATTGGCACTGAAAAAGGCCAGACAGACCAGTGCACAGGCTGTTCCATAACGCTTTCGCAAAAATCCTGCCGTTACAAGGGCAAGAATCAGATAACACAGTGCCGATGGGAAACGCAGTGCAAACACGTTACTGCCAAAGAGCTTCATGGACAGCATCAGCATCCACATACTCATCGGCGGCTTCAAATTATAGTAATCGGTCTCGTACAGATAGGTGCTCTCAACAAGCCTGCCCTCTCTTTGCATTTCATAGGCATTGACACCATGTCTGGCCTCATCCCAGGGGTCCACATACTTTACATCCAGCTTATAAAAACACAAAAAAGCAAGCCACAGCGACAGAACCACAAAAAGAAACTGATAGAGTCTCTCCTTTTTTCCTCTGTCTATCGCAGTTATAATACGGTAAAGAGGAGCCGAAATCAGGAAAATCAGATAACCAAGCCGCCCGATATTTAAGCTTCCAGCCTCCTCCAAAACATAGTGCTTCAGTTGTCTGCGTTCCTCCCTGCATTCAGGAAGTTCTTCTTTTAAAGGATAATAGTAGTGAATAGCAGCATCCGCTCTCGCTTTTCTGGCACATGCAGCTAACTCCTCTTCCCCCTTTTCTTCAAAAAAAGCGATGCGGTCAGTCAGTGCATCCATCCAGTCGAGACGTTTCAGGTTGAATTTTGCACGGGTAATGCTTTCCGGTGCTGAAAAATAGCCATATAATGGTTCGTGGAGGTAAACACCCTTCCCGGCCTTATCATATATTTTATAGGTTGTGGCTTCATCCTCATGGATTTTCCCCTTGGGGAAGCGGATATCCTTCCATAGGGATGCTTTATAGATTTTGTTCCAGGAAACAATGAAGTATGTGGCGTCCTGATGCTTTGCATCGTACATATTCAGCAGAAGTTCTCTTGTGTCACAGATTTCTATTCCACTCTTTGTTTCACTCTCTGTTTCGCTCTTTGTTCTACTCTCTATTCCATTCGCTGTACCCTTACTGTTAAAGATTTCATCATCCAGCTCCAGAGAGGTGGTTACAGCGTAAGAACACATGGCAACATCAGCTGCGTTTTCCTCCAGTGCTGTCACAAGCTTTTCCACAAAATCGACAGCAATGTAATCATCGCTGTCCACAAAGGCAATGTATTTACCCGTTGCCACATCCAGCCCTGCGTTTCTGGCATCAGAAAGTCCACCATTTTCTTTGTGGATTACCTTTATTCGATTGTCTTCCTTTGCAAGCTCCTCACATAATTCACCGCACCGGTCCGGACTTCCATCCTCCACCAGTATGATTTCCAGGTTTTCATAGGTCTGTCTGCAAATAGAGGCAACCGCTCTTTTTAAATAGGCCTCAACCTTATAGATTGGAACAATTACAGATACACAATCCTTCATACATCATCCTCGTTTTTTTAACAGTGTCACAATCCATCCACGCAAATGTATCAAAAGATACACAGCCTTTGTCCTCTTCCTTTTATAAAACCAAAAAATAATCCGATAGTCAAGGAGTGAAAGCCTGGGTGTGTTGCCCTTATCGCCCAGCTGTTCCAGCGCATTCTCGTATTGATGAATGACTTCTCTTTTTTCCCCGGCATTCATTTCCCGATCAAAGGCCAGAGATTCCAAATCATCCAAAAACTCCATTACCACCTTTGTGGCAGGCATGTTTCCATCCGGAAGCTGCAGTTTTTCAAAGAACTCCGTGCTCTTTTTAAACAGGCGGAAGGCAATGGGAATTTTATCCATACGTTTTCTGGTTGAAAGTGTTGTCCCTCTGTCATCCTGAATATAATTGCATACGGGATAATCCAGCACCCCAATTTTCTCTGCCTTTAAAATGCAATCCTCATTAAAGCAGAGATCTTCTCCCAGATTCAAATCGACAGGGAACCCTTCCCCGACAATTTCTCTTTTGTACAGCTTATTCCAGGGCATATTCAAATATCCATTGAGGTAAAGCTTCAAAAATTTCTCTTTGTCCCAGGCTTCCACCTGGTTCAAAGCATAGACCGCCCTCTCAGGGTTTTTCAAAATATCACGGCCAAAATAAAGATGATGATAACCGGCAATTACCATATCACACTGCTTTTCCTGCAGAAAGTGCAGCATCACCTCATTGGAGTCCTTAGAAACATAATCATCACTGTCCACAAAGCGGATATACTCTCCCCTTGCCTCTTTGATTCCTCTGTTTCTGGCTCTGGAAACACCCATATTTTCCTGATTTATGACTCTGATTCTTGTGTCTCTCTCTGCAAGCTTTTCGGCCAGCAGTCCCGAGCCATCCGGAGGTCCGTCCACAACCAGCAGAATTTCAAGGTTCCTGTCACTTTGAGCCAGCAGTGAATTCACGCATCGCTCCAGTGTTTTTTCACTTTTATAAACCGGCACAATTACACTGATCATAGTCTTTCTCCTTTCCTTCCCTTATGGAACATATCAGGCAGCTCTTATACATTCAACGGCAAAACAACCAGCTTCCAGGTCATATATAAATTGACAGCAGTCATAACTGCAAAGATTATTTTTCCATAGATTGCCCGCTCATCATTTAGCTTTACTCTTAATATCTGTATTTTTTCCCGCACTTTTACCATTTTACTGCTTTTTCCAAATGTCATGCCCAAAAAGCAGCTCAGGAACGGAAGAAACAGGGGAATAAAATATCTTCCCTGAACGCCGAGAATATTTTCACTGCCTACTGTTGTGTAGGAAATATACATGGAAGAAAATACAATAGCAGCCACTCCAAAATTCATCAGATTATTCATCCAGGTAAACATTGTTCCAATCTTTTGCTTCATATTTGCAAAGACTGCCGCAAAAATTCCCAAAAGAATCATCAGCCAGTTCACTGCAAAACCAGCCGTTCCCAAGTATGCATAGCCCACAAAGGGTACTCTTCCAATTGTATAGGAACCGAGCATTCCAAACATTTCTCCCAGCAGTGTTCTGGTATATGCCAATGGATTTGCCAAAATATACTGTATCTGGCCTGTGGTACTGGTGCCCATATTTCTCTTGTCTCCGGAATATGCGGCATTGCTTACAAGCTGATAATCCCCGCCTGCAACCGGCGTTGGGAAAAAGATATTATAAATCATGAAGAATGCCAGAATGCACAGGGCTCCCTTAAAGACAATCTCCATAACCCGGTTTTGAAACTTTTTCCCTGGAAGAAACAGCAGGATAAGTACCATCACTATATAAACAGGCTTTGACAGGCAGCCCACAACAAAGGCCAGCAGCATAAGCGTTGTATCTACCGGCTTCATTTTTTCATCCGGCTCCAGAATGGCATTCAGTGCAAGCACATAGCCAAACAATAAGCAGGAGGTAACCAGCGCATCATAGGACAGCGCTGATGCAATAAAGATATTATTAGGCAAAAGTCCGATACCTGCCACAAGCGTTCCATAGCCCTTTGCCTTTTTCACAGCCCAGAACACAATCGCGATGTAACAGATCAGATTTCCAAGCTTTGCCAGTGCAACCATATCAGCGAATCCAACAGAGAGCTTCCTTCCAAGCCAGAAGCCTGCTGCCATGGGATAATACACTCTTGTTTCCGCTCTGGGAAGTCTGCTCTGATGACCAATATCAGGTGCAATATAATCAGGATCGTTCATCTGGTCCTCATAGGCCTCCACCAGCATGCGTTCCTCCGGATTATTAAAAAACGGGAGCGTATTCCCCACCATCTGCATGGCGGCCTCCGTTGTCTCAATAGTAGCGCCAAAGGAAAGCTTATAGGCACTTTTGGCATGTACGTATTCGTCATAGCTTACCTGATTGGTTCCGATTCCACCAATTAAAACTCCACCCAGCAAAAATGCAAATAATGCAAACGCCCACTGTGGCTTCCTTGCAAACATTTTTCGGTTCTTAATGAAAAGCCATATACTGAAAATACAGATCCAAAGAAATAACACCCTGACAAGATTCATGGATGCATCATTGGATACTGTCACCGATAAGGAATCCAAATCCGGTGTCTCACCGGTCATAAGAATAATCTGAATTCCTTCTGCCCGCTCCCCGACATTCGTTACACCAACGCCAATCTTCGGACTGATACTGCAATACATTCCTTCCGATATTATGTTTCCATCATGGTCTAAAAGCCTGGTAGTATATCCACTGCTTTCCTCCACCGGAACCTTCAGTGCAAGCTTCTTGATAAAACGTTTTTGATCAAGCATAAAGGTAATAGTTGTCTGCTTTACTCTGCGATACATGAGTCCATTCTCTTCCACTAGGGTAGAGTCTTCTGGTATTACATATTCTTCTCCGTTGTACTCTGCCAGCATTCTGGCATTGTCACGTTCTACTTCGATTGCCCGCTGTTCCTCTGCTGACAACTGCGCCAAAGCATCTATGGTTCCCACCTCAAAATCATGCTCTGCATTGGTAAAGGTCTCTGCATCATATCCTTCAAACAATGCCTGTCTGTTAAATAATATAAAATTTAAAGCAACGGCAGCAACCAGTATAAAGAGGAGGTCTCTCAGAATCATAATTGCTTTCCTGAATGGACTCTTATTCATGTCGCTTTCCTCCTTTTCTCATTCGAGGATAAACCACCGTCATGGATGCGGCCAGAAAAACAAAGGTCAGCACACGGCAGTCATACAGAAACGGATAGGTATCATGGGAATAAATATAGCTGCTTTTCAGTGTTCCTTCTGTTCTTTCTCCACCCACAAAGGTTCCTGTCTGCTCAAGCACTGTATGATTCATATATAGAGCCGGAATTACAGTATCAGTTCCGTCTCCCTTTTCATAAGAAAAGGTAATATACAGTGTTCCACTGCAGAGATTTTCGTTGTCAGAGGCCAGGTATGGATATTGTCCATCCATACAGGTCCCAAGGTCGAAGCGTCCCTCAAAGACAGGCGTCATCCCGGTCACAGACAGACTGTTGGCTGACACACTGCTTTCATCCTCCAATTTATAAACACGGTAAATCAGAGTTTCTCCCAAAAGCTCTGCTCCCTGCTTGGAAATTCCAATCTGGATTCCTTTCATTGCAAGTGTCCCTGTTGTTTTCATCACATAGCCAATGCTGTTTTCTTCCTGGGAGAGCGGTAACAGAAATTCCGTATCTCCTTCCTCCTCCACCATATTTGCCTTTATGGTATCCAGTACCTCATTGGGAAATAAATAACTGCCAATAAACCCTGCTAAACATAGCAGGGTTAACATTGGCAGTATCAAAAACGCATATTTTTTTATAAAACAAGAAATTTTTTGAAGCATAGGTTTTCCTCTCGAAAACAGGTATTCTTATTTTTCTCCAAGGCCTAAACGATTAATGGCAGAGAAGATTGCTCTTACAGATGCTCTTGTAATATTACTGGAAACTCCAACACCGTAGGTAACTCTTCCGTCATCATTATCTAACAGATGGATATATGCAGCCGCCTGAGAATTGGAACCACTCTGTAATGCATGCTCTTCGTAATCTAACACCTTGATTGCCACACCAAGTGCTTCCTGAACACCACGCTGAACCGCATCGATAGGTCCATTACCCACGGCCTCAAAGAATTTCTTCTCACCATGGTCAGTGTACATAACGGTAACCTTTGTATCAAACTCTGTCTGGATCACACCACTTAAGTCATCCACACGCAGCTGTTTGAAATGAATTGGCTCTTTTCGATCCAGATATTCCTCGCGGAATTTTTCCATGATCTGTTCCGGTGAAACCTCTCCCTGCTTCTCGGAAATTTTCTGGATAACGTTTGCGAATTCCTTATGCATACCCTTTGGAAGCTTGAAGCCAAAGTAGGTATCCATAACAAAGGCAACGCCGCCCTTTCCGGACTGGGAATTGATTCGAACAATCGGCTCGTACTCTCTTCCGATATCTGCTGGATCAATTGGCAGATATGGCACCTGCCAGATTTCACTGTTACGCTCTCTCATGGCCTTAACGCCCTTGTTGATCGCATCCTGATGAGAACCGGAAAATGCAGTAAATACCAGCTTTCCAGCATAAGGATGTCTTGGATGAATCGGAATCTTACAGCATCTCTCATATATCTCAATAATATCATTAATGTGCTCAATATTTAACTCCGGGTCGATTCCCTGAGAAAACATATTATATGCAATATTCAAAACATCAACATTACCTGTTCTCTCACCATTTCCAAATAAGGTTCCCTCCACACGGTCGGCTCCTGCTAACAACGCCAGCTCTGAGCTTGCCACTCCGGTACCGCGGTCATTGTGAGGATGAACGGATAAAATGATGGATTCTCTGTTTTCAAAATGCTTATTCATCCATTCAAT
>CAZUCI010000021.1:15724-39250 GCA_964619485.1 uncultured Lachnospiraceae bacterium | reverse complement strand
TACAAACGCATTATGGCCATCGTTTTATCTATGGCACTATGTATGCAACTTGGATTAGGAGTGGATGCTTCTCAGGTAACAGCAGCGAAGAAGGCGACACTATCTACCAAGAAGATAACGGCAACAGTAGGACAGAAGAAGACAATCAAGTTAAAGAACAAGAAGAAGGCTGCTAAGTATACCTTCAAGAGTAGTAAGACGAAGATTGCAACTGTTTCGAAAAGCGGTAAGGTAACTGCCAAGAAAAAGGGTAGTGCAACCATTACAGTAAAAGAAAAGTATAAGAAAAAGACACGTACCGTAGGCAAGGTAAAAGTTACTGTGAAGGCTAAGAAAGTAGTTCAGCCTAGTGTCACACCAGTTCCTGTTGCTCCTACAATAACAGAAGCACCTGTAGTTACACCAACACCAAGACCAGATGTCAGCACATTTTATCCAGAGATGGTTAATGAATCACTGATTTCTACAGGTAATACATACCGTATGCAGAAAGCAGTTAAGAAAGCACAAGCTGGAGAACCTGTACGTATTGCATGCTTGGGTGGTTCTATTACAGAGGGTGCCGGTGCATCGGATGTGAATAAAACCTGTTATGCTTACAAGTTTTATGAGATGTTTAAAGCAAAGTATGGTAAAGACGACGGATCCAATATACAGTATTGTAATGCTGGTATGAGCGGAACTCCTTCCTCAATTGGATGGGTTCGTTATCAGAGAGATGTTATTACGGAATTAGATGGTGAAGAACCAGATATCTTAATTGTAGAATTTGCAGTAAATGATGCAGATGACAAGACCAATGGTAAGGCATATGAGAGTATTGTTAGACATGCTCTTTCTCAAGATAATGAACCAGCGGTTATGTTACTCTTTAGTGTATTCCAGTCAGGTATATGGAATCTTCAGGAACGTTTTATTCCAATTGGAAATGATTATCAGCTTCCTATGGTTAGTATGAAAAATGCAATTAAAAGCAAGATTGAGAAACGCTTATTAACCACTAGAACGTACTGGTCTCAGGATGGATGGCATCCAGTAGACTTTGGCCATAAGCTGATGGCAGACTGCTTGATGAATTGTGTTGATCAGGCCGTTAATGCAGCTCAGGCAGAAGCAGTAGCGATTCCTGAAGAGGCAACGATTGGTAAGGAATATGATACATTAGAACCAATTTTCAAAGGTTCCATGCCAGCAGATGTTGTTGTAAATGCGGGTGGATTTTCTGAGAATGATACAACAGCAGGTACATTTAACTATACAAAGAAGAATAAGTTCCCTTCAAACTGGAAGCATTCAGCAACGTCTGGTGCGACTGAATTTTCAATGGATGTAACGTGCAAGAACATGTTGATGATCTTTAAGTACTCATCTGACAAGAAATTGGCCGGAAAAGCAGATGTCTATGTGGACGGTGAGAAGAAAGCAACCTGTGATAGCTATAATTCAGGTGCATGGAATAATCCTTGGTGTATCGAAGTGTTTAATGAAACGACAGCTAAGAAGCACAAAATCACTGTTAAGATGGCGGCTGGTAGTGAAGCGAAAGAATTTACCATCTTTGGATTTGGAGCTAGTAAATAATATTTGCAACTAATAACTGCGCACACCCTTTTTGGATGTGCGCAATGTATTTTGGAAATGAGGAACCAAATGAGAAAAATGCGTCATACATTAGCAATGTTGTTAGCATTGGCGATGTTACTTACGGGTATCAGTTATCAGCCAGCCATATCAAATGCGGCAGCAAAACCTAAATTATCCAACAAGTCAATTACAATTACTGTTGGTAAATCAAAGAAAATTACGGTAAAGAAAGCTACTAAGTATAAACGGACCTGGTCAGTGAAGAGTAAGAAGATTGCTAAGATTAAGAAATCAGGCAAGTACGCTGTTAAGGTTACGGGTAAAAAAGCAGGAAGTACAACGGTGACATGTACCTTGAAAAAGGGCAAGACGAAGAAGAAACTTACCTGTAAGGTTAAGGTAAAGAAGAAATCAACATCAACTAGTGTTTCTTCAACACCAGCGCCTGTTGCGCCTACTGCGAAACCAGCAGATCAAGCAACTCCTGCGACGGCAACACCAACGGTTAAGCCAACAGCAACACCAGTGCCTGCTCCAACAGCAGACCCGAACTTTACACCAGTCACATTTCATAGTGCAAGCTTTGATAGTGGAACCGATGGATTTGTTGGTCGTGGTGCTGCCAAAGTAGCATCTGTCTCGGGTGGCAAGAGTGGAAATTGTCTATCCGTAACAGGAAGAACGTATAATTGGAACGGGGCATCCTTAGATATCACACAGGATATTGCAAAAAAAGCTGTTTACCAGGTTAGTGCATGGGTGAAGCAGGATTCTGGTTCGGATCAGACGATTAAGGCTACTTGTCAGATTGGAAGTAATTCTTATGATACCGTTGGTACCGTTGAGACCAAATCAGGTGAGTGGACCAAATTTGAAAGTATGTATGTTACACCGAGATCACTTGATTCTATCCTGATTTACTTTGAGGCGACGGATGCCACTCTTAGTTTTAAAGTAGATGAGTTTAAGATGGTACAGGTATCGGAAGGGATTATTCCAATCGATCCAATGAGTTTGCCAAATCTTAAAGATTCATTGAGTGCTTTTGGTAATGTGGGTTCTTGTCTGACAATTGATCAGCTGCAAAACGAGAACACGATGACGTTGTTTACGAAGCATTATAATAGCTTTACTTTGGAAAATGAGATGAAGCCAGATAATGTCTTGGGTTATACAGCGACGACAATTACACCAGAAGTTGCCAAAGCAGCCCCTAATAATTATGTTATACCAAGTGGCTATTCCGAAAGTACTGTTCCAAAACTGAATTTCAATGATGTTGATAAAGCATTAGAGATTGCAAAGGAAAAAGGGTTGAGAATGAGGGCACATACTTTGTTATGGCATCAACAGACGAGAACCTGGTTCTTCAAACAAGGTTACTCGGATAGTAATTCAAAAGTAACAGCTGATGTAATGACGAAACGTCTTGAGTTCTATGTTAAGACGGTTATGAAGCATGTTATGGATAAAGAAAAAGAACTTATGGGTAAGAATGGCACATTAGTATATGCATGGGATGTGGTAAATGAATATACAAATCGTACAAATGATCCAACGTCACCATCCTGGATGGATGTGTATGGCAATCAAGGCTTAGATCCTAGCTATGTTAAGAATGCTTATAAATATGCCCATGAGATGTTAAAACAATATGGTGTAGAGGATAGTGTGAAATTATTCTACAATGATTATAATACATATGTGAATACGAGAGAAGTTGTTACATTGATTCAAAACATCAATAAGGATGGCAATATCTGTCAGGGAATCGGAATGCAATCCCATTTAGATGTTGGATATCCTAAGCTTGATGGAATTGCATCAACGATCGATGAGTTTGCGAAGCTTGATGTTGAAATTCAGATTACGGAACTTGATGTAACAATCAATTATGAGCGTGGTAACTCGAATTATATGGGTTATAAAGACGCAGATCAGGCAGAGTATATGGGTAAATTGATGACGATGCTACGTCAGAAGAAAGAAAGTGGTGTCGATATTACAGGAATTACATTCTGGGGATTATATGATAGTGTATCCTGGAGAGGCACTTATTCACCATTATTGTTTGGTGCAGGATTCGATGATCCGAAAGAATCGTTCTATGCTGTTATTAATGCAATGAAATAAAGTTAGATATAAGAAAAGCCCGACGGTTATGTCGGGCTTTTTGTGTGTCTTGATTATTTTTTGTTTTTCTCAACTTCTTGCATCTTCATTGCACGAACTTTTGTGGAGAGACCAAAAAGGTTGATAAATCCTTCTGCATCGTGATGGTCATACATATCACCTGTTGTGAAGGATGCGATGCTCTCGTTATAGAGAGAATATGGAGATGTGGTACCAGCTTTGATGATATTACCCTTATAGAGCTTGAACTTAACTTCGCCAGTTACGTACTTCTGAGTTGATTCGATAAATGATTGAACTGCCTCGCGAAGAGGGGAGAACCATTTTCCTTCATAAACGATATCAGCGAATTTGTTGCCCATATCTTTCTTGGCAGTATATGTGTCACGGTCAAGGATTAATTCCTCTAACTGCTGGTGTGCTTCCATCAGGATTGTACCACCTGGAGTTTCATAAACACCACGGGATTTCATACCAACAACACGGTTCTCAACGATATCAACAATACCAACACCATGCTTTCCGCCAAGTCTGTTTAACTCTTTGATGATGTCGGAAACCTTCATGGCTTTTCCGTTTACTGTTTTTGGAACACCCTTTTCAAAGGTCATGGTAACATATTCACCTTCCTCAGGTGCTTTTTCAGGAGTTGTTCCAAGTACTAACAGATGATCATAATTAGGCTCGTTTGCAGGGTCCTCCAGCTCAAGGCCTTCATGGCTGATATGCCATAAGTTACGGTCACGGCTATAGGAATTGTCAGCGGAAAATGGTAAATGAATACCATGGGCACGACAATATTCAATTTCTTCTTCACGGGAGTTCATGTTCCATTTTGGGTCTCTCCATGCAGCAATAATTCTAAGGTCAGGAGCTAAAGCTTTGATGCCGAGCTCAAAACGGATCTGGTCATTTCCTTTTCCGGTAGCACCGTGGCAGATGGCGGTAGCGCCTTCCTTACGCGCAATTTCAACCAGTCTCTTTGCAATTGCAGGACGAGCCATGGAAGTCCCAAGTAAGTATTTGTTTTCATATACGGCATGAGCCTGAACACATGGAACAATATATTCATCACAGAAGACATCAGTGAGGTCTTCGATGTATAATTTTTCAGCACCACATAATTTGGCTCTTTCTTCCAGACCGTCTAATTCGTTGCCCTGACCACAGTCAGCACATACGCAGATTACATCATAATCGTAATTCTCTTTTAACCATGGAATGATAACAGTTGTATCAAGTCCGCCTGAGTAAGCTAAAATAACTTTTTCCTTCATTGTATAAGCCTCCATATAATTTGTTTTTACGCATGTTTGGTCTGATTCCTGACTCAAAATGCATCCTAGAAATAATATACATCAAAAATTTTTATAATGCAACTATTAAATAGTGAATATTTTTAAAAATATGCACAATAAAATGAATAATTACAAAAATACTTGCATAATATGCATAACGGAAGTATAATTATGCACATCCCATTTTATATAGGTAAAAACCTTGAATTTGAAGGATGATTAAAGTATTATTAAAATGTGTGTCGATATGTGCGGCAAGAGGAAAGGAATGAACGAAGATGGTTAAAGCAGGAATTATTGGAGCGACTGGATATGCAGGAGGCGAGCTGGTCAGATTGTTAATCCAGCACAGAGATGTAGAAATCGTATGGTATGGCTCCAGAAGCTATATAGATAAAAAGTATGCTTCGGTCTATGGAAACATGTTTCAGATTGTTGATGCCGTATGTATGGATGATAATATGGAACAGCTGGCAGATATGGTAGATGTGATTTTTACAGCAACACCTCAGGGCTTGTGTGCAGCGCTGGTTAATGAAGAAATATTGAAAAAGGTAAAGATCATAGATCTTTCCGCAGATTTTCGTATTAAAGATGTTTCTACCTATGAAAAATGGTATGGAATTGAGCACAAATCTCCACAGTACATAGAGGAAGCAGTGTATGGTCTGTGTGAAATCAACAGAGAATCGGTGAAAGGGGCAAGAATTGTTGCCAATCCAGGCTGTTATACAACCTGCTCGATTCTGACAGCATATCCTCTGGTAAAGGAAGGCCTGATTGATCCTCACACGCTGATTATAGATGCAAAGTCTGGTACCAGCGGGGCCGGAAGAGGAGCCAAGGTGAATAATCTCTACTGTGAAGTGAACGAAAATATTAAAGCATATGGAGTGACGACACATCGTCATACTCCTGAAATAGAAGAACAGCTCGGCTATGCAGCAGGAGAGGAAATTTTGATTAATTTTACCCCTCATCTTGTTCCCATGAATCGGGGAATTCTTGCAACGGAGTATGCTTCGTTGAAGAAAAAGGCTGATGGAACACTTCCAACCTATGAAGAAATTAAGGCTGTTTACGATAAATATTATGATAAAGAAAAGTTTGTGCGTGTTTTGGAAAAGGATGTGTGCCCTGAAACCAAATGGGTGGAAGGCAGCAATTATGTAGATGTTAATTTTAAAATTGATGAAAGAACCGGAAGAATTATTATGATGGGTGCGTTGGACAATCTGGTAAAGGGTGCTGCAGGTCAGGCGGTTCAGAATATGAATCTTCTGTTTGGACTTGAAGAGTCCGAAGGCCTGGATTTGGTGCCGATGTTCCCATAAAAAATACCAGTGTGGAATTTTTATCCAGAGGACTGGTGAAAAGAGGATGAAATGGCAGATAGTTGTGATACCTGTGTTAATTATGTATATGATGAGGACTATGAATGTTACAGCTGCGACTGTGACCTGGATGAGGATGAGATGAGCCGCTTCTTAAGCGGTAGCTACAAGGAATGTCCTTATTATCAGCTGGATAACGAATATCTGGTTGTTCGTCATCAGATGTAGTTTAAAAAGGAAGGGCTGCAGAGTGACAAATGACAGCCTGAGGCAAAGCGAGGAAAAAGATGATCAGAGCAATGGTGGAAGAGGATTATGAACAGGTACATGCACTTTGGATGACAATCAAGGGATTTGCAATTCGGAGTGTGGACGATTCCAGAGATGGAGTCGCCAGGTTTTTACATAGAAATCCGGGAATCAGCGTGGTGGCAGTGGAAGACGATAAAATTGTAGGCGCAATTCTATGTGGCCATGATGGAAGAAGGGGATGCATGTATCATGTATGCGTGGACCCGGCGTACCGATTGCGCGGAATCGGCAAGGATATGGTTGTCTTTGCCATGGAAGCACTTCGAAAAGAGGGAATCAACAAGGTTTCCCTGATTGCATTTACAGAGAATGATATTGGAAATGCTTTCTGGAGAGAGATTGGCTGGACCAAACGGGAAGATTTGAATTATTATGATTTTACATTAAATAAAGAAAATATTGTCGCATTTAACCGGTAGCTGCGACTGACAGGAAAGAGGAGCTTATGGAAAAGAGAGAGATGGAGCAGGTTTTACAGAAGGCAGAGGTGTTAATTGAAGCACTTCCATATATACAGCGGTTCAACCGCAAGATTATTGTGGTAAAATACGGCGGAAGCGCCATGAGCAACGAAGAACTGCAGAAAAATGTAATCAAGGATGTAACCCTGCTTAAATTGGTTGGATTTAAACCAATCATTGTCCATGGTGGAGGAAAAGCCATCAGCAAATGGGTCGGAAAGGTTGGAAAAGAAGCAGAATTTGTCAATGGTCTGCGGGTGACAGATGAGGAGACCATGGAAATTGCCGAGATGGTTCTTGGAAGAGTCAATAAGAGCCTGGTAACCATGGTGGAAGAGCTTGGAGTAAAAGCAATTGGAATCAGTGGAAAGGACGGTGGCCTTTTAAGGGTTGACAAGAAATATTCCGAGGGAAAGGATATAGGCTATGTTGGTGACATCAAAGAGGTGGATGCCAAAATCTTATATGATCTTCTGGAAAATGATTTTCTGCCTATTATTGCGCCAATCGGACTTGATGATAATTTTGATACCTATAACATTAATGCCGATGATGCTGCCTGTGCAATTGCCAAGGCAGTTGGTGCAGATAAGCTGGTATTTTTGACAGATATCGAAGGTCTGTATAAGGATATCAATGATAAGAGCAGCTTTATATCAAGACTGACAGCGACTGAGGCAGAAAACCTGATTAACAGCGGTGTCATTGGAGGCGGAATGCTTCCAAAGCTGAACAACTGTACATCAGCAATTCAAAATGGTGTCAGCCGCGTACATATTCTGGATGGACGTGTTCCCCATTGTCTGCTTCTGGAGATCTTTACCAAACAGGGTATTGGAACTGCTATTATCTCAGATGACGACAATCTGGCAGAAGGAATTCACCACGGGAAATTCGAGGATATGAATTAACAGAATCGGGTAGGATTACACAGAAAGAGGGAAAAATCCAAATTTCTGTATATGGAAAGGACAGAGGAAAGCTATGAGCGAAAAAATGAAAGCGTATATAGATGAGGCGGAGCAGGATCTGCTTCATACCTACAACCGTTATCAGGTTGTGCTGGATAAAGGAGACGGTGTTTATCTTTATGATATGGATGGAAAGAAATATCTTGATTTTGTGTCTGGAATTGCAGTTTTTGCACTGGGCTACAATAACAAAGAGTACAATGATGCATTGAAGGCACAGATTGACAAGCTGATTCATACTTCAAATTATTACTACAATGTACCAGCCATTGAGGCGGCTAAAGCAATGAAAAAGGTTTCCGGTATGGATCGTGTATTCTTTACCAATTCCGGCGCAGAGGCAATTGAAGGGGCAATAAAAGCTGCAAGAAAATATGCATTTAATAAGGATGGACACACGGATCATGAAATAATCGCCATGAACCATTCCTTTCACGGAAGAACCATGGGAGCCCTGTCTGTTACGGGAAATCCCCATTATCGTGAAGCCTTTGAGCCAATGATTGGAAATATTAAATTCGCAGATTTAAATGATATCGAAAGTGTAAAGAAAGCCATAACAGACAAGACCTGTGCCATTATTTTTGAGACGGTTCAGGGCGAGGGAGGCATCTATCCTGCAACAAAAGAATTTTTGCAGGAAATCCGTCAGATCTGCGATGAAAAAGATATTTTACTTATTCTGGATGAAATCCAGTGCGGTATGGGGCGTACAGGATACATGTTTGCATGGCAGAAATTTGGTGTAAAACCTGATATTATGACCACGGCCAAAGCACTTGGCTGCGGAGTTCCTGTGGGTGCGTTCCTTCTAAACGAAAAGGTGGGAAGGGCATCACTTGTGGCCGGAGATCATGGCACAACCTATGGGGGAAACCCACTGGCTGCGGCAGCAGTCTGCAAGGTGCTGGAGCTTTATGAGCGTGATCATATCACGGAAAATGCTGCCAAAATGGGAGATTATCTGGCAGAAAAGCTGGATGAGTTGGTTGAAGAATTTGACTTTATTGAGACCCGCCGTGGAGTGGGTCTGATGCAGGGACTTGTTTTCAATAAGCCAGTTGCCGAATATATTAATAAGGCGTTGGATAACGGCCTGATTCTCATCAACGCCGGAACTAATATTATCCGTTTCGTTCCATCCCTGATTATTACCAGGGAAAATATTGATGATATGATTACAATTCTGAGGAAATGTTTATGCTAAAAAGATTTTATGCTGTTTTGCTTTGTGTGGCGCTGGTTTCTGCAACCTTTGCGCTGGGAAATAATGGTGGGGTTTTGCCGGGAACGGGAAGTCTGTTTGGTAAAAAGGATACCATTACAATCTGGTATACAGATGAGTCCATGACAGATTATCTGGCTGCCAGGGCACTGGATTATTATGAGGAAACAGGTAAGCGAGTGGTTCCGGTGCTCGCCTCCGGTCTTGAGTATCTGGAAAACATTCATAAGGTTGAAATGGATGAGACCGGCGCTCCTGATTTATATATTGTCAGCAATGATTTATTGGAAAAGGCGTGGCTGTCCGGTCTTGCTTCCCCGATTACTGATCCGGATGACCTGGTCAATAACAGTCATTTTTCGGAGCCCGCACTGCATGCTGTAACCTATAAGGATGAAAAAATTGGATATCCGCTCTATTTTGAAACATCGGTTTTTCTATATAACGAGAGCTATCTGAAGGACTGGGCAAAGCAGTCTCTGGAAAATGAGGCCAACGCTGCAGAGGGTGAGGAGGCCATGGAAATGGTGGAATCAGCTCAGTCAGATGCAGAGCTGGAAGCACTGGTTTCTGCAAACAGTACCACAGAAGACAGTACTTTTTCCCAGGAGCAGATCGAGCAAAGGGAGACGGAGCTCATTCCGACTACCATGGATGGAATCCTTTCTTTTGCCAATGAGTATGATGCACCGGAAAGCGTTGAGTCTGTTTTTAAGTGGGATGTCTCTGATATTTTTTACAATTACTTTATTGTAGGGGACAGTATTTCTGTCGGAGGAGAGAATGGAGATAATCCTGAAATCCTGGACGTCAATAATCAGAATGCAATCGACTGTATGACTCTTTATCAGCAGTTAAACCAGTTCTTCTCCATTGACACCAGGACCGTGACCTACGACTCTGTTCTGCAGGAATTTATGGATGGAAAAATTGTATTTACGGTGGCTACGACAGATGCCATTGCCAGGCTGGAAAAGGCAAAGCTGGAAGGTAAATTTAACTATAATTATGCCATGGCACCAATTCCGCGTGTGAGTGATACACTGGACTCCAGAAGTCTTTCTGTTACCAATGCCATTGCCATCAACGGATTTGGCGAAAAGCAGGAGGAGGCCAATGAATTTGCATCCTACCTGACAAAAAGTCAGGATACCTCCTTTTACACTTTGACGGGGAAGATTGCGGCCCGCAATGATGTGTCTTATGATATGGAAGCAGTCAGTGCTGCCATGACGGAATATGCAGCATCAATCCCCATGCCCAAGATGATGCAGACCTCTAATTTCTGGGCACAGCTGGAGATTGCTTTCACCAAAATCTGGACGGGCTCAGATGTTACGGAAATTTTGAATGGCCTGAGTGAACAAATGAAAAAGCAGTTAGGTGAATAGTTGATTTTATAACCGAAAAGAGATAAACTATATCTTATAACAGGATGGTTCCAAGGGGAAGTTATGGGAGAAATATCTAATGCAAAAGAACTGAATAGAGAGAACTTCACTTCCAAATACAGTCCGGAGGTATTTGACGAGCTTCAGCTACAGGAGATTAAGATGGGAATTAAAAGTGGTGTCGATGTGGACACCTATGCAGACCCATCTTTTTTTTTTCTGCAAATGAAGGAAATCCGTCTTGGCCTTGAGCATGGTATCGATATTTTGGAATATGCAGATGTGGATTATGACTGGTACCAGATGGAAGAAATCAGAGTTGGACTGGAGCATAATCTGGATGTCTCTATTTATGCAAAAGAGGAGTACAGCTTTTTATTAATGAGGGAAATACGTAAAGGATTAGAGCAGGGAATCAACCTGCTTCCTTTTGTTGAAAGAAAGTTTGGAAACAGTATTTTAAAACAAATCCGCCACGCAAATAAGTGTGGTATCATAATAGAAAAATATGTTATGGATGGCTTCAACAGCGATCAGCTGGAGCAGATCTGGAAGGGAATCCGTGACAACGTGGATATTGAAACCTATCTGGATCATAATCTGCTTGGAAGCCAGATGAAGGAAATCCGTCTGGGACTGAAAAAGAATCTGGATGTGTCCAACTATTCCGATCGAAAATACAACTGGATGCAGATGAGAGAAATCCGCCTTGGACTGGAGGATCGTCTGAATGTCATCTGGTATGCAGATGCTTTTTTCTCAAATAAACAGATGGAAGAGATTCGTCTTGGTCTGAAGGACGGAATTGACATTTTTGAATATGCCACCTATATGTGGAGTGCAACGGATATGCGTAAAAAGCGGCTGATGCAGCTGGCGGGAATCAAAAAACGCGAACCTGTTGTCAAAGCAGCTGAGGATACAGTGGACTATGCCAATGGTCTCAATTGTATGATTGAGGTAAACGACAGTCAGATGGAGGCGGTTATCCGCCTTAAACGACCGTTTGAGGGAAGCTATACCAGGGAACAGATTATGGAGGGCCTCTCAAAAGAAGGCGTTGTCCAGGGCATTCTGGAGGATGTACTGGAGGATATGCTGGAGCATGAGCGCTATGGAGAGGACATTGTCATTGCAAAGGGTAAGCACAAGGCGGATGGCAAGGATGGCTATTATGAATATTTCTTTAAGACAGAGCTCCCAAGACTGCCTAAGGTTCTGGAGGATGATTCCGTAGATTATCAGAATGTGGAATTCTTTGAGACGGTTGACAAGGGACAGAAGCTGGCAGTTTATCACCCGGCAACCACCGGACAGTACGGCTATGATGTCAGGGGAAATCTGGTCATGCCTGTGAGAGGGAAGGACAAAGCAAAGCTCCGTATTCACGGAGTGGAAATACTGGATGATGAGGTTACCTATATTTCAGGAATGGATGGCAGAGTGGAGCTTTTAGGCGACGAAATTTCGGTTTATCCTGTGTTTACCTATCGAGGTGATGTGACGACCTCCGTTGGAAATATCCGCTTTAATGGAGATATTCATGTGACAGGCTATGTGGGCAGCGGCGTAATCATTGAAGCCACAGGGGATGTGGTAATCGACGGAAATGTGGAAGGCGCCAGAATCAAGGCCGGAAAAAGTGTTCTGGTCCGGTCAGGAGTGTCCGCAGCCAATCGTGGAAGCATTCAGGCAGGTGACAATATCAATGGTAAATATTTTGAGAAGGCAAAGCTTTATGCAGGAAGGAACATCGAGAGTAATTATCTGCTGAACTGTGAGGCAATCGCCATGGGAAAGGTTATTATTTCAGGAAAGAAGGGCTCTATTTCAGGAGGTGTTACCAGTGCCATTGCCGGTGTGGAGGCTTCTGTAATTGGAAATCCGGTGGAATTGAAGACTATCTTTGAAATTGGCGAGAACGATTATTACCGCCAGAAAATACGCGGGTTTAAAGCTAATATTGATGAGCGTGCAAAGGAGCTGGAGCTTCTGCTGCGCGAAATCAAGAAATATCAGATGACGCGAAGCGTGGAGGAGCTGAAGGAGCTGAAGATGTATCAGAACCTGGAGATTGCTCTGATGATTAAAAAGAAAGAATACGATCAGGCGAGGGATGATTTAGATCAGTATGAGGAGCAGAAAAACAAGAGAATTATTGCCGTATTAGTAGGTGCAACGGCTTTCCCGGGCTGCGTGATAAAGATTGATGATGCAATGACAATTGTTTCCAAAAAGGTACAGAGAATTGTGTTCCGAAAAAAGGGTAAAAGCGTTGCAATGTACAGTTTGAGATAGAAAGGCTTTTTTATGACTGAAAATACAGAGAAAAAAACAATATTAATTGCGGATGATGCAAAAATAAACCGTGATATTCTGGCAAAAGCTTTAAAAGAGGAATATAATATTATTGAAGCCTGTGATGGTGAAGAGACGCTGAAGCTGATTGTGGAGAATTACAAAAAGCTTTCGGTTATTCTCCTTGATATTAATATGCCGAGGATCAATGGCTTTCAGGTCATGAGTGCTTTGAATAAAAAGAACGTTACCAGATATCTGCCAATTATTCTCATCACCGGAGATAACACCAATGAGAATATGCGTAAGGGCTATGAGTATGGTGCGGCAGAGTTTATTGGAAAGCCCTTTGACATTATCGCAGTGAAAAACTGTATTACCAATATTATCAAGGTCTATGGCGAGAAGAACCGGCTGGAATATATGACCATCCGCCAGAACAAGGAACTGGAGGAACAGGCCAACAAGCTGAAAAAGCTCAACGAAAATATCATGGACATGATGGGGACCGTAGTAGAGTTCCGTGGCGCCGAAAGCAATGCACATATTAAGAGAGTAAAAGAATTTACCAGAGTTCTCTGTGAGACGATAGCAAGAAATTTCCCGGAGTACAATCTGACTGGAAAAGAAATCGGTCTGATTACAGCCGCCTCCTGCCTTCATGATGTTGGTAAAATTCTGATACCGGACAGTATTTTGTTAAAACCGGCAAAATTGACAGCTGATGAGTATGAAATAGTAAAAGGTCATACAACAAAGGGTTGTGAAATCATAGATGCACTTGCAGAATATCAGGAAGAACTGTATCATAAGTATAGCTATGAAATTTGCAGGTATCATCATGAGCGTTTTGATGGAAAGGGTTATCCGGATAAGCTGTCCGGAGATGAGATTCCGCTCTCGGCACAGATTGTGTCCATTACAGAGGCCTTTGATGCCCTGATGATTAACAATGTATTTCGTGAGAGAATGGAATTCGATGAGGCCTTCCGCATGATTATGGAAGGTGACTGTGGCATTTTTGCACCGAAGATTGTTCAATGTTTCCAGTCAAATAAAGAACGATTCCGTGCTATTGATAAAAAATATTCAGAGAGTATATCAAATAATTAAGAGGGAGAATGCAAAATGAGCGCTTTATTTGATGGATTAAAGAAAAAGGGCTGTGACATGGACAAGACCATGGAGCGTTTTTTGAATGACGAGGAATTTTATGTGGATTGTCTGAGGGATATGCTGTATGATCCGGGCTTTGAACAGCTGGGAGATGCTTTGAAGGCACATAATGTAGCGGAGGCCTTTGATGTTGCACATATGTTAAAGGGAATTGTCGCCAATATGGGATTAACCTCTCTTTTCGATAAAATTGTTTTAATTGTGGAGCCTCTTCGTGCCGGAGATGACAGCAACCTGGAACAGGCCTATGCTGACATGCTGGCAGAGAGAGATGTGTACCGCCAGCTGTTGTAAATCGTTTTTGGTTGACACGAGAGAAAGGGAGGATGCTGAAAAATGACATCCAAAAAGAAGATACTGATTGTTGATGATCAGAAAATCAATCGAAATATCCTTGCCCGGCTGTTACAGGATGAATATGATGTAATTCCTGCAGAGAACGGAAAAGAAGCGCTTGATATTATGACCAGAATGGAAGATATCGCGGTGGTTCTGCTGGATTTGGTGATGCCGGAGCTGGATGGCTATGGCGTCCTCGAAGAAATGCAGGCGGATGCGGTTCTGTCCTCCATTCCTGTTATTGTTGCAACCCAGTAGGAGGGCGACGATACCGAGGTAAAGGTTCTGGCGAAGGGTGCATGGGATTATGTTACCAAGCCATATAAGCCGGCAGTTATCAAGCAGCGTCTGCGTAACCTGATTCAGATGAAGGAGGCCACGCTGACTGTAAATCTGCTGAAAAAGGATGCTTTGACCGGTTTGCTGAACAAGGAAGGCTTTTATCATAATGTACACGTTACCCTTTCTGATAACCCACAGACAGAATATGACCTTATTGTCATGGATCTGGATCGTTTTAAACTGATTAATGACACCTATGGGGTTAAGGAAGGCAATAAGCTGTTAAAATATGTGGCGGACGAGCTGTCCGCTTATACGGATGATAAGGACGGAGTCTGTGCAAGAGCAAATGCGGATCAGTTCATGATTCTGATGGCAAGAGATGAGAAGGCGCGTACAGGATTGATGGACTGTATGTGTGAAAAATTAAATCATTTTCCGGTTTCCATGAAGATTCGCTGCAAATTTGGTATTTATGAGATTGATGACAGAACTCTGGAGCCAAGTGCCATGTGCGATCGTGCAATTCTGGCAGTCCGTGAAATCAAGGGAAAGTATGATGCGCTTTTTTCCTATTATGATGATAAGCTCAGAAAACAGATGCTTTTGGAACAGCAGATTATGGATGATATGGAAGGGGCACTTACCGAGGGACAGTTCCAGGTATATCTGCAGCCCAAGGTAAATCTGGATAAGGAAAGAATTGGCGGAGCAGAGGCTCTGGTGCGCTGGATTCACCCGGTCCATGGCTTTATGTCCCCGGGAGACTTTATTCCTGTATTTGAGAAAAACGGCTTCATTACGGAATTGGACACCTTTGTATGGGAAAAGACCTGCGGTATTATTGAGGGATGGATTAAAAATGGACTCGGCTGGGTTCCTGTTTCTGTCAACGTTTCCCGAAAGGATATTTACAGCGCAGACCTTCCGCTCTTATTAAAGGATATGATTGACAGACATGGCTTAAAGCCTGAAATGCTCCATCTTGAAATTACGGAGACTGCATATACAGAGGATTCCAATCAGCTGGTTGAGGTTGTAGATGAGCTGAGAGCTCTGGGCTTTATTATTGAAATGGATGATTTCGGAAGCGGATACTCTTCTCTAAATATGATTTCTGAACTGCCGATTAATATTCTGAAGCTTGATATGAAATTCATGCAGAGCAAGCAGAAGCCGGAGGATATGAAAAACATCATGCGCTTTGTTATTGAGCTGGCCAAAACCATGAAGCTTTCTGTAATTGCAGAGGGTGTTGAGACAAAAGAGCAGGTTTCAATGCTCAAGGAGCTTGGCTGTGACTTTGCACAGGGATATTTTTATTCCAGACCGGTGCCTGCCGATAATATGACACAGATGCTGGAAAAGCAGGACGAAAAATAAATATAGCTGTTATTGTTAATATGACATAAAAAACCAATCATGAGGGTAAAATAATCCAAAGAGTATTTTGGAGGTTATCCAATGATTGGTTTTTTGATTGCCATTATATCAGGGGCACTTATGAGTATCCAGGGAGTATTTAATACGGAGGTGACAAAGGCGTCCTCCATCTGGGCGGCCAATACCTTTGTACAGTTTTCCGCTTTTCTGGTTTGTCTTCTTGCATGGGTGATATCTGACCGTACCAGTCTGTTTACGGTTGCAAAGGTGGAACCAAAGTACATGCTTCTTGGAGGCGTAATTGGATCATTCATTACATTCACTGTAATTACAGCAATGAGTAAGCTCGGACCGGCAAAGGCAGTTATGTTTATCGTCATTGCACAGCTGATTGTCGCTTACATCATTGAGCTTTTGGGTATTTTTGGAACAGAAAAACAGCCATTTTCTGTTCAGAAGCTGATTGGAATGCTGATTGCGATTGTGGGAGTTGTGATTTTCAAATGGAAATAGAGTGGAAATGCCATTAAATTGTAGATGCAATTGAAAAATCTTTCTTGTAAAGTACCTTTTTTTAGCATACAATAGAGAGAGCAAAGCATAGAGGGGCTCTTTATCAGATAAGGAGAACTATGCATGTTTAATAGGCAAAAAAACGGGGTAATCAACTGGGGTCGGAGCAAAAGAAAGCTGTTTTTTATAACACTTTTACTTGCATCCGGCTTGTTTGGGTGTAATAAACCTGATATGCTGGAAACAGCCACGGTGGTAGAGGATGGAAAGCTGCCCAAAGAGGCGGTGGAAGAGACCACAGCAGGTCAGGCGGCAGCAGACCAGACGACAGCAGATCAGGTGGCAGCAGACAAGACCACAGCAGATCAGGAAAAGACCGCTTCTGAAAAAATCTATGTACATATCTGCGGTGCAGTTTTGTGTCCTGGCGTTTACGAATTATCTCAGGGTGCAAGAATATATGAGGCAATTCGGCTGGCTGGCGGAATGAAGGAAGAGGCCTGTGGAGAGGCACTGAATCAGGCGGAGGTCCTTGCAGATGAGCAAAAGCTGTATGTGCCCACGGTGTCAGAGTGGGAAAAGTCGGGAAAGTCAGGAAAAGAAATAGAGGTACTGTCAGGTCCGATGGCCGGTGGGGAACAAAAGGCGGAAAGTGCACAGGTCAGTGGAGCACAGGTATCTACTGATGAAAAAATAAATATCAATACAGCCGACCGGGCGCTGCTTTGTACACTTCCAGGAGTGGGAGAGACCCGGGCAGAGGCGATTATTGCCTTTCGCAGTGAGCATGGTGCTTTTCAGAAAATTGAGGATATCATGCAGGTCCCGGGAATCAAGGATGGACTTTTTTCCAAAATAAGAGACCATATAAGTGTATAGAACTGTTACAATAATTTAGCGAATAAGAGTGTGGATGGAGAGAACATGAGTAAAAAGGTTTTAGTAGTGGATGATGAGGCATTAATCGTAAAGGGAATCCGTTTCAGCCTGGAGCAGGATGGCATGGAGGTGGTCTGTGCCTATGACGGTGAGGAAGCAATGGAGGCAGCCAGAGCGCAGAAGTTTGATATGATTCTTCTGGATGTTATGCTTCCGGGATTATCCGGATTTGAAGTATGCCAGCAGATCAGAGAGTTCTCTGATGTGCCGATTGTGATGCTCACAGCCAAGGGGGATGATATGGATAAGATCCTTGGTTTAGAGTATGGTGCTGATGATTATATTACAAAACCCTTTAATATCCTTGAAGTCAAGGCAAGAATTAAGGCAATTATGCGCAGAACTGCAAATAAGGAAGCTGTCAAGCCTCAGGTGGAAAGTGTAATTATCAACGGAGATATGAAAATTGACCGTGAGGGACGCAGAGTCTATATTGAGGAAAAAGAAATTAATCTGACAGCCAAGGAGTTTGATGTATTAGAGCTCCTGTTCATGAATCCCAATAAGGTTTACAGCAGAGAAAAGCTTCTTACAACTGTGTGGGGCGAGGACTATCCTGGAGATGTCCGTACTGTTGATGTACACATCAGGAGACTTCGTGAGAAAATCGAAAAGAATCCAAGCGAGCCAAAATATGTGCACACAAAATGGGGTGTGGGCTATTATTACAAATAGAGCCGGCAAAGAATACTAGAGGATTTTACTGTGAAACCAGATATAAAGTTAATTATAAACAGAGTTTTATCTAAATTGAAATTTGGCAAAAGCCTCCGTTTTCGCATCTTTTTAATCATTGTAGTTGTCAGCTTTGTGCCGACTCTTCTGATGCGATACGGGATTTTGCAAAATTACGAATCCCGGGCTGTTGATGTGCGAATGAAGGAGGTGGAGAATCAGGTTATGATTCTTGCCAATCATTTGGCCATCAATAACTATCTGCAGAAACCATCTTCTGAGACTATCAATGCGGAGCTTTTACAGTTTTCCAATCTCTATGATGGCCGAGTCCTTGTCATTGACCAGAATTTTAATGTAATAAAGGATACCTATGGGATCAGTGAGGGGAAAACCATCATCTCCGAGGAGGTTATCCGCTGCTTTAAAGGGAAGAACACCAGTAAATATGACAGCAAAAACCAGTTTATCGAAATGACGGCACCAATTACCATTCAGGCGGTGACCGGGGAAAGCAAACCGGATCTGGAGACAGACGAAGAGGGCGATGAGGAGACCGCTGCACAGTCAAAGGAGCAGATTATCGGTGTCATGCTCACCAGTACTTCCACAGATTCCATAACCAATAATATTAATATTCTGGATGGGAGAGCGTCTGTTTTACAGGCACTGATGATGATTCTGGTAATCGGTTTATCCTGGATTACCTCCAGGCTGCTGATCAAGCCCTTTGAACGGGTTACTGCTGCAATCAGTGATGTAAAGGATGGCTTTGAAACCGAGGCGATTGATGTTTCTGATTATGTGGAGACAGAGCATATTATTACTGCATTTAATGAGCTCTTAAAGCGAATGCGTGTTTTGGACGAGTCCAGAAAGGAATTTGTGTCCAATGTGTCCCATGAGTTGAAAACGCCGATTACCTCAATCAAGGTTCTGGCTGATTCACTCAGCTCACAGGAAGATGTGCCCGTTGAGCTTTATCAGGAATTTATGACAGATATTGCCGCAGAGATTGACAGGGAGGATAAGATTATAAATGATCTTCTTTCTCTGGTAAAGATGGATAAGACAGCGGCTGATATGAATATTGAATCCAAAAATATCAATGAGCTCATTGAGCTGACCCTGAAGAGACTGCGTCCAATTGCACAGCAGAGAGATATCGATTTGATTTATGAAAGTGTCCGTGATGTGACTGCGGAGGTCGATGAGGTTAAGCTTACTCTGGCCGTTTCCAATCTCGTGGAAAATGCCATAAAATATAATAAGGAACATGGATATGTAAAAGTGAGCCTGGATGCGGACTATCAATTCTTTACCATCATGGTGGAGGATAACGGAATTGGAATTCCGGAAGAATCAAGAGAACACATTTTTGAGCGTTTTTACAGGGTGGACAAGTCTCATTCCAGAAAAATAGGCGGGACAGGTCTTGGTCTTGCCATAACAAGAAATGCTATTTTAATTCATCGTGGTGCTATTCGTGTTGAGAGTGAGCAGGAAAAAGGAACGACCTTTATTGTTAAGATTCCATTAACATATGTAGGAAAGTAGGAGCATGGTACAAAATATGAAAAAGAGTAGAATATTTTTTCTTCTTTTAAGTTTTCTCCTTCTTGCCGGATGTGGTAAAAAGGATGAGGAAACAACAGATACCTATAAAATTTATTACGTAGATAAAGAGGAAACCAAGGTATCCAGAGAGGATGCAGTACTGGAGAAAACAGATACCGAGGGTACGCTTCAGGAGCTTTTTATCCTGCTTGAGAAGCAGCCGGACGATGCCGAATACCGCAGTGCAATACCGGATACGGTCACATTGGAGTCCTATTCCTTTGCCGACAGCAGGATTACTCTTAATTTCAGCCCGGAGTATTCCAATATGACACCAAATGGTGAGGTGCTTTCCAGAGCAGCAATTGTCAGAACCCTTTGTCAGGTGGAGGGGGTAACCTATGTTGCCTTCAATGTGGCAGGAGAAGGTCTTTTGAATAACAGCGGCGTTCCGGTTGGCTATATGACAAAGGATCAGTTTGTGGATAATGCAGGAAACGAAATCAGTGCCTATGAAAAAGCCAGCCTGACACTTTATTTTGCAGACAGAGATGGCTCCAAGCTGATTCCGGTTACCCAGGAGGTTGTTTACAACAGCAATATTTCCATGGACAAGCTGGTTGTTGAGAAGCTGATTGAGGGACCAGACGGGGAAGAAAGTGAAGAAAACGGTTATGCAGTTATGCCTCCGTCTACGGAAATTATCAGTGTGACCACCAGAGATGGCACCTGCTATGTCAATTTAAATGATGGATTTATGACCAAACAGGGAAATGTGACGCCGGATGTTGCAATTTACTCCATTGTAAATTCGCTGGTGGAGCTCCCAAGTGTGAATAAGGTGCAGATTTCGATTAATGGGGAAAGCGAACTGTCTTATATGGAGACCATACCTTTATCACAGATTTTTGAACGTAATCTGGAGATTATCAGTAATGCACATTAGGAGATAAATGAAAAGACCTCTGTGTATGCTATGTTTGATTTATGTTGGCTTTGTTCTTTTGTTCTATGCCCTCTTTCCACCGGGAAACCCGGAAAGAGAGGGGGAGGGACAGAGAATCAGAGTAACAGGAAGTATTGTGGGATTGGAAGAAAAAAACCAGAAATCCCGCATCTATTTAAAGGAAAATCCAGGAAGAGCAGGTCTGATCTGCTACCTGGATGATCCTTCTATCATCTATTCTTTTAAAATCGGCCAGACCATTTCTGTGGCTGGAACCAGACGTTTCTTTGAAAAAGCCACCAATGAAGGACAATTTGATGCAAATCTATACTATTCCATCCTGGAGTGTGATTATTTTATGACAGGCTGTGAGATTACGCTGGTCGAGGGCAGCTATAATCACTTTGCACAGTTTATTTTTGTGCTGCATCATAAGCTTTCCGGTATTATTGCTCAGGGACTGCCATCCCAGGAGGCTGGTATTTTGCAGGCGATGCTCCTTGGAGAAAAGGGAAACCTTGACCCGGATATAAGGAATCTTTTTTCCAGAAATGGTATTGCACATATTCTGGCAATTTCAGGACTTCACATCACATTTCTTGGCATGGGTTTTTTTAAACTTTGTAAAAAAGTACATTTTCCGCCATTTTTATGTGGAAGCCTGTCCTTTGGGTTTGTTGTCTTTTATGGAACGATGACCGGAATGGGAGCCTCGGCCTTCCGAAGTGTTGTGATGTTTTCACTTTTTCTGCTGGCGGGAATATGCAGGCGAACCTATGATATGCTTTCAGCAACCGCACTTTCAGCCATTCTTCTTTTAATAAAGCAGCCCTTGTATGTATTTCACAGTGGTTTTATTTTATCTTTTTTTGCCATTATGGGAATTGCACTTCTTTTACCGGTGGTGGAGGAGGTATTGAAGCCTTTCTGTTCGGATAAGCTTTTTATCAGACTGCAAAAGAGCGGTATTCTGGCAAGCCTTTCTATCAATCTTTTTACCTTTCCTATCTTACTGTATTTCTTTTTCGCATTTCCAACCTACTCCATCCTTTTGAATCTGCTGATTGTTCCCCTGTTGTCTGTTGTAATGCTGTTGGGTGTTGGGGCTACGATTTTGGGACTGCTTTTGGGAGAAATTTTGCCTTCTCTGGGAGCTGGCGTTTATATGTGGCTTTTTTTGCCGGTTCGGATTGTACTTCTTTTTTATGAAAAGGTATGTATTCTTTTTGATGGAATTCCCGGTAATAGCCTGGTATTGGGAAAGCCTGCCACATGGACCATTGTGGTTTATTATCTGGTTCTGGTTGCTCTCCTGGTAAGCCGTCAATTTAAAGTAAAATTGAAAAACAGATTTGATAAATGGAAGAATAGATTTGATAAATGGGAGAATAGAATTGGAAAATGGAAGAAAAAAATTGATAAATGGAAGAATAGATTTGGAAAATGGAAAAGGAAATTTAAAAAAACGAAACAGTTTTGTTTTATCTCCCCGAAAGCTTCCGCTTTTATGTTTCTCATTCCAATGTTGTTTGCCATGCTGTTTGTCAGTGTACATCCCCGCTTCAGGGAAACGATTACGATGCTTGATATCGGGCAGGGAGACAGCTTTGTGTTACAGCTTTCGGATGGAACAAATCTTTGCGTGGATGGCGGCAGCTCCTCCGTTACGGAAGCTGGTAAATATCGTCTTGTTCCTTACTTGAAATCCCAGGGAATTTCGCATATAGATTATGCCTTTATTTCACACAGTGACAGTGATCACACCTCAGGCATTATGGAGATTTTGGAAAATCCGTCGCTGGGGATAGTGATTGAAAATGTGGTGTTGACTAAATTTGCAAAGACAGACAGCTCCTACGGAGAATTTTTTGAAGCAGCAGAGGAAGGTGCGGCAAAGGGAAAAACAAGAATTGCACTGATGCAGGAGGGGGATATTCTGGAGCTTGGAAGGTGCTCCCTGCAGTGCATCTATCCGGGAGAGCAGGAAACGGCAGAAGGAAATGACCAGTCCATGGTACTTTTGCTTCGACGTGGAAACTTTTCCATGCTGTTTACTGGCGATTTGACCTCAGAGAAGGAAGAAAAAATAATAGAGGCGTTGAAAAATGAAAGGGAGCGTGGATTGAGAATTGGAAGGGGGAATGAACTGAGAGCTGAAAAGGAGCGTGGGATAGGTGGGGAAGGAGATAGAAGATTGAGTGATGAAGGAAATAGTAGGCTGAGTGTGCTGAAGGTGGGGCACCACGGAAGTAAATATAGTTCCTCTGAGTCCTTTTTGAATTCAATTCAGCCGCAAATTGCACTTATTTCCTGCGGCGAGCGGAATCAGTATGGACATCCTCATGAAGAACTGCTGGAACGATTGGATGAGACGGGAGCTAAGATTTACAGAACTGATGAAATGGGAGCTGTTTCCATCAAGACAGATGGGAAAAGGGTTTGGATTAAGAGATACAAATAAGTGAGGAATTGGCTTAATTGAGATTTTAGGATAGAGACTTTAGGATAGAGACTTTAGTTTTATTGAAACATTTTAAGGTTTTCGATATAGCAAAAGTCTTTTCCTATATCGAAAGATTTCTTGCTGTAAAATTACATTATCGATTTACATAATACAATTGTTTCGATATGCAAAATTAAAAACTCTATATCGAAGCTTTTTCTCAGATTTTCCTCGATATAGAAAAAATGGCTGCGTATATCGAAAAT
>CAZUCI010000021.1:0-15624 GCA_964619485.1 uncultured Lachnospiraceae bacterium | reverse complement strand
TATATCGAAAATTGCATGAAAATCAACTGCATGGAGAACAGCTACACAAGAATTGACAAATGCTCCCCGCCAAACCACTATTATCACTTCTCCTCCTGGTAAAATCTCAATTAATCAATTCATTTCCTGTCAAATTTGAACGAATTAGTTTTCCATCCAAAATTTAATCAATCTACAGAATCAAAATCTAGGGAATCTCTCCAGGGGTCAAGACCAATTGCTTATCCATCCTCCAGCAATCAGCAAGCATAAGCATGTAAAATAGCGTTATGTAAACCTCTTGGACGTAGAGCGTTTCAATGCCATTCCTACAGAAAAAAATAAGAGAAATATTGGACGCCAGAAGCATGAGATGTCTTCTGGCGTCCAATATTGATGAACAAATCGTCTGATTTTCATTATGTAAACTACTTATGTAATCCATTTTGGACGTACATCATACATTCACAATCCTGACGTCCAAAATGGATTTTTGCAGATTAATTTTAATTCTTGCAGGTCTATTTTATTTTTGCAGATTTATTTTAATTTCCGCAAGCATCTTTAAGCATCCTATATAGCCTTTGGAACCGGCAAACTAACAAAAAAGAAAATTTCAGTGCAAACATAAAGAAACTGCGAAGCTTACATCTTTTCATGAGGGTGCTTGTATCCTTACCGGTACTTATGCGCGGTTCTGTCGCGCATTACGTACCGCTGCATAGGATACGCAGCGGGAGCGTGCCCTCGTGAAAAGGTGTAAGCTTCACCGGCTTTCAGCTTCCCGCTATATTTTTATTCACCTGAATGTTACTGCCCAAAAGAAACATTATCTGGTATATGTAAGGATATCGCTTGGTGTGCAGTTTAGAATTGTACACAGCCTGTCCAAAGTAAAAACGGTAATTCCCTTATTATGCTTTAAATTGTTGATTGTCCGTGAGCTGATACCATATTTGGCAATAAGCGTATAAGTGGTTACACCCTTTTGGCTCATGGTTTTCCATAATGCATCATATGTTATCATTTCACAGCTCCTTTCTCAAAGATATGTTAATTATCAATGTGAAATTGTCTGTTGCACATACTGAAAAATGTAACTATAATCTAATTATGTGATATAGTAATGTAGAAGAAAAAAATACGTTTTTTTGAAAAAGCAGCAGGCATTTTTCATTGGTCAGCTATGCTGGCTGAGACATCATGCCAAATGTGGGAGAGTACACATGGAAAAAAACCGCGAAAGCAGACATACCGTTCTCGTTGTGAGTGATGTAGAGAAAAATAAAGATTTTTTAAGGGAATCCCTATTAGAAAAATATTATAATACAATGTCTGCCGGTAATGGACAACAGGCACTGCAGCTATTAAAGAGTGAGAAAATCGATTTGGTTTTGCTTCATATTCAAATGCCGGCTGCTGATGAGATTAAGCTGATAGAAATCATCAAATCAGATCCCGGGCTTGCAGGAATACCGGTTGTTGTTTCGGGAAAAGCGTCTGCACCAGAAGAGGCTGTGGAGGCGGAGAGGCTTGCGCTGAAACTTGGAGCTGAGGATTTTGTTTTACAGTCAGGGGAACCTTATATATTATTGAAGCGGATAGATAATCTTCTTGGACGGTATACTCTGCTTCGTGAAGCAGAAAAGGCTAATGCGGCAAAAACAGCATTTTTATCACGTATCAGCCATGATATGCGAACTCCCTTAAATGGAATTCTGGGACTTACGACACTGATAAAGGAGAACACAACTGATAATGAAATAAAGCAGGATCTGGATGAGCTGGAGCTCTCCGGAAAATATTTGTTAAACCTGATCAATGATACCCTGGATGTCAGCCGGATTGAAAGTGGAAGACTGGAGCTGCATCCGATTGTCTGTGAGGGAAGACTGCTGTTTCATAATGCCATTGCCCTTGCCACAACCAATGCCCAGCAAAAAAAGCAGAAATTAATCGTTCAGGCGGATGATATTCCCTTTACCTTTTTATATGTTGATGCTGCCCGAATGGAGCAGATTGCCATGAATGTAATTGGAAATGCCATAAAATTCACGCCAAATGGCGGTGTGATAAAAATAACAATGACCAATCTTTCCGTGGAGGCGGGGTTGATTACAGATAAGCTTGTAGTGGAAGATACTGGTGTTGGAATCAGTCAGGAGTTTATTCCACATATTTTTGAAGCGTTCTCGCAGGAGGATGCCGGCAGAACCGGTAATTCCCAGGGAACAGGTCTCGGAATGGCAATCACCAAGCAGCTTTTAAATAAAATGGGTGGAGACATATCAGTGGAAAGTGAAGTGGGAAAGGGCTCCAGATTCACCATGATATTGAAGTTTGTTCCTGCAACAGAGGAGCAGATTGCAGAGTTTCAGCAAATCAGGTCTGGAGCAGACAAGGCAGCCACATTGCCAGGAAAGAGAATCCTTCTCTGTGAGGATCACCCGCTCAATGCGGCGATAGCGACCAGACTGCTGGAAACAAAAGGCATGCTTGTGGAGCATGCTCAAAACGGCAGAAGGGGAGTGGAGCTGTTTGCCCAATCCGATTTGAATTACTATGATGCGATTCTTATGGATATTCGAATGCCTGTCATGAATGGAATTGAGGCGGCAAAGAGAATCCGCAGCCTGCCAAGGAGAGATGCAAAGGGGATACCAATCATTGCAATGACCGCCAATGCATTTACGGAGGATATTCAGATGACAAGAGATGCCGGGATGAATGCTCATATCAGCAAGCCAATTGAGACTGAGAAGCTGTACGATACATTGGCTTCTTTACTTAAAATAGAGAAACTTAAATAAAGGAATTTAAATAAAGGAACTTAATAAAGGAATTTAAATAAAGGAACTTAAATAAAGGAACTTAAATAGGAAAAGCACTTTGGGGATAAAGCCTGGGAGTGCTTTTTTATTGCCCGGAAAAAATGTTCAGGAGGAATAACAATAAATTTACTGGCAATACAACGTCAATAGAAGTATAATTATATATGTGTATAGCTATCGATGAAGATACTTTGAATGGGGAAAAGGAAAAATGCCTGGGGGAAAAACTTTGAGAGAAAAACATCATGCAAGAATAGCAAGATTAATCCTGACAATCACTTTGGTTTTCTTGCTTATTGCAAGTGCGGGTCTTTATATGGGCAACAGATATATTGATATGCAGCTGTTGAAGGCCAACGAAAATATGGCAGTAGATTTTGCACTTTTGACAAAAAATAATTTTTATATTACAGATGCGGAAGTAGCGTATATGAAATCCCTGACCTTCAATGAGATGGAAGTAGATCCCATCAATATGCGTTTGATGAATGTTGGAAATGATGTGCCCCTGAATACGGAGATTGTGAATGTTTATCTGGTGGCAGAGCTTTCAAAGGATGAGATTAAATATACTATTGATGAGGAAAGTGCAGAGTTTTTTTGACTATGAGATCGGAACGAAGCTGAATGGAATCTGGCTTTTGAATGGAATTATAGATGAAAATGGAAAGTTTGTTGCCAAACAGAGAGATGATATCTGCCGCTATACACTGCTGACGGAAGCAATGAAAACGGCAATGAAAAACCAGGAGGCCTTTGGAGAGTTCAGCAGCGATATCTGGGGTGACTTTATCACAGGCTATGCTCCGGTTTATACAGTGGAAGGTAATTTTGTAGGACTGCTTGGCATTGACATGGACCCGGATAAATATCAGCAGAGTGCAAAAAACATGCTGGTTGTTCTTTTCTCAGCTTTTGTCATATTCTCCATCACAATGGTAGGATTGTTTTTATTTTTCTATTTTAAATATATCAAGGCAAAGGAAGGAAAGCTTTATTTTGATTTCTATTCCCGCATGAGCCATGATATGAGAACACCTATGAACGGAATCCTTGGAATGGCACTGCTGTCCAGGGAAGAAAACGACGTCGATGTTCTGCATCGCAATTTTGAACAGGTGGAAGAGGCAGGCAATTATATGCTTGGACTGATTAATGATACGCTGGATGTTCAGAAGCTGGATGCAGGAAAATTGAGACTGGACCCAAAAATCAGGAACTGCAGAGAGCTGATTGAGGGACTGGTCCGGATGATTCAGTCTGATGCAGATAAAAAGCATATTCAATTTGAACTGATAGATCATGGAATTGGCAGCGACCATTATTGCTATGTGGATGAGCTTCGCATTTCTCAGATTTTTATGAATATTGCATCCAATGCCATCAAATTTACGCCGGAGGGTGGAAAGGTCCGCTTTGTGGTAGATTGCACAGGAAAGGATGGAAAAGTATGCCATTACAAATTTCAGATTTCGGATTCCGGAATTGGAATGAGTAAGGATTTCATAGACAATCGTCTCTTCAGACCTTTTGAGCAGGAACAGGACTCTGTGACAACACAGTATGGAGGCTCAGGACTTGGCCTTTCCATTGTCAAAAATCTGGTTGAGCTTATGGGTGGAAAAATTCAGGTAGACAGTGCACCAGGCGAAGGAACAACCTTTACTATTTACCTGGATATAGAAGAAGTAGATGAAGAAATTGCAGAAAAAACGATTCAGCAGGAGAAAGCAGAGAGGGAACCTTCTCTGGAGCTTTTAAAGGGGAAAAGAGTTCTTTTATGCGAGGATCACCGCCTGAATGCAGAGATTGCAACCAGACTTTTGGAGAAATACGGATGTATTGTGACCCTGGCAGAAAACGGCCAGAGGGCGGTGGAAATATTTGAGCATGAAGCTGAAGAGGCATTTGACGTTATTTTAATGGATATTCGCATGCCCATTATGGATGGGCTGGAGGCCGCAAAGCAGATTCGACAGATGACAAAAAAGGATGCTTCCACGATTCCGATTATTGCAATGACAGCAAATGCATATGAGGAAGATATTAACCACTGTATGATGGTTGGAATGAATGCACATATTGCCAAGCCAATTCAACCGGAACTAATGTATCAGACAATCATACGTGTTTTAAAATAAAACAAGTTTGAAAGGACTTCTATTTTATGCGCCGGATTAACGAAGATTTGAAAACCGGAAACTTTAATCATATTTATCTTCTGTGTGGAACAGAGGATTATCTGAGAAATCAATACCGTGACAGGCTGAAGCAGGCACTTTTGGGCACTGGTGATACCATGAACCTCTCCTGCTTTGAAGGCAGGGATGTCAATGTGGGACAGGTGATTGATCTGGCAGAGACAATGCCATTTTTGTCAGACCGGAGAGTGATTGTCGTAGAGAACAGTGGAATGTTCAAATCCTCTGTGGGGGAGGATTTGGCTGTTTATTTGAAAAAACCTTCTGAGACGGCTTTTTTCCTTTTTTGTGAAAAAGAAATTGATAAGCGGAATAAGCTATATAAAGCGGTGAAGGACAATGGCTATGTGGCTGAATTTGGCGAGCAGGATGAAATGACACTGAACAGATGGGTAGCACAGCTGGTGAAAGCAGAGGGCATGGAGATTGATGGCGGAGCCATTGCACTGCTTTTGTATAAGACAGGAACCGATATGGAAAATATCCGCAAGGAGCTGGAAAAGTGTATCTGCTATTGTCTGGAGCGGAAAAGAATCACCAGGGAAGATGTGGAAACTATTTGTACCGAGCAGCTGTCCAACCGTATTTTTGATATGATTAATTTTCTGTCTGTCGGTAAAAAGGAGCAGGCACTGAAGCTTTATTATGATCTGCTTGCATTGAGAGAGCCTCCTCTCCGAATTTTGTTTCTGATAACAAGACAATTTAACATGCTTCTTCAGACAAAAATGCTGCGGGAGCGGGGATATGATAAAAGACTTATCAGTGAGAAGCTGAAAATCCAGCCCTTTGTGGCAGGAAAGTATCTGGATCAGGCATCGAGATACAAAAGACAGGTTTTGCGCGCTGCATTGGAGGACTGTGTACAGACAGAGCAGGATGTGAAAACCGGAAAAATCACCGACACCATCGGTGTGGAACTGTTAATGATGAAATATGGAGGGTAGAAAATGAGTGTATTTATCGTATGGATTATTGTGATTGTATGGATTATCGCTTTTACAAAAAAGAAAAACAGACAGGGTGGGGCAAATGGATCGAAGCCCTCTAACAACAGTTCACAGGGAAACTATCACTATCAGGCTTCCTCTATGAACAATACAGTGTCCCGGAGTACAGGTAATCATGTAAATTCCAGTACACAGGGAGCGAAGCAGGCTGTTGCTGCGGCACAGCGTGCAGCGATGCCGAGGGGGAATGCACAGCAGGCGAACCTGCAGAAAGCAAATGCACAAGCGACAGGTGCACAAATGGCAGGAGCGCAGAAAAACAGCACCTCCGGGAAAAAAGACAAAGATCAGTCTACGACAGATTATCTGCAGCAAAAGGCAAAAGCGGATGCCAGAGACCATTATAAAGAAAAAATGGAAGAGCAGAGACGTGTCAATGAAACCTATGGAAATCAGCCGGTTGGCGGCAGATACGAGCTGGGAGATCCTATTCCAAATGGCATGAAAATTGTTTACTGTCCTTACTGTGCTGCCGAGAATCTGGTGAAAATATCTTATCACGGGGACAGAGATTGTTATTTCTGCAGAACAAGATTATAATTGCATATAGTGTGCTGCAGATGGAGTATACAGGACATTATTTCATTTGAAGAAATTAAAAAGCAGTAGAAAGAAGGAAATGTAACATGAGTAAAATTGATGAAATCAGAGCACAGATGATGCAGGCAATGAAGGACAAGGATAAAGACAGAAAAGATTCCTTATCCATGCTGCTGAGCGCTTTGAAAAACAAAGCCATCGATAAGAGAGCTGATCTTACCGTTGAGGAAGAAAATGAGGTCATCAAAAAAGAAATCAGACAGACCAGGGAAACAATGGAATCTGCCCCTGACCGTCAGGATATTGTGGAGCAGTGCGAAAAACGTCTGGCTGTATACAAGGAGTTTGTACCAGAGGATTTAAGCGAGGATGCTATCAGAGCAATTGTCAAAGAGGTACTTGCAGGACTTGGAATCGAAAATCCAACACCAAAGGACAAAGGCAAAATCATGAAGGAGCTTATGCCGCAGGTAAAGGGCAAAGCTGATGGTGGCGTAGTAAATAAAATTGTGGGAGAGATGATGAATTAGCCGTTGGACAATTCAGACACTTTTCAGACTGCCCTCCACATTCCATAAAGCGGTAACCTGTCTGCCATCATATACGTACAATCGGGGATAAAGATTTACAGTTGTGCAGCAGTGTCCGGGAATCATGAGAATCTGGTCACCGATCTGTGCCTTCAGATTTTCCTCGTAGATACCGAAATGTTCTTCACTGACTACATAGTTTTCCTGTTCATAATCTTTACATACAGGCAGTACCTGATCCAGACCCAGCCCCTTGGCTCCTACGTCAAGGATGATGCGGTCTGGTG
Source organism: uncultured Lachnospiraceae bacterium (assembly GCA_964619485.1). Lineage (GTDB taxonomy): Bacteria > Bacillota > Clostridia > Lachnospirales > Lachnospiraceae > UBA2882. The sequence goes on along the minus strand of CAZUCI010000021.1, from coordinate 8,246 downwards.
ATTTACTGACTACAGTACACAATACATAAAGTGCATTTTCGTAGGGGAGAGCACAGTTGGCAAATGCAGCATCCATGTAAACATAGCTCCCGGCCTGAAGTTCAGTATAGACGCCGTGACCTGCTTTGATGAGAGAGGTATTGGTGCTTCCACCACTGATTTGTTCCACTGGAATTCCGTGGCTTTCCACAAAACTTTTCAGATCACTGAGTATTTTTTCTATTTTTAATATTTGTTCATTTTTATAGGTGACGTTCTCTTCATGGGAAAGCTGACCGGCGTAGGCCTGAATACCTTCAAATTTCAGGTGTTCACATGCAACAATCTGCTGTGCAAGGGCGAGAAAATCCTCGTAGGAGGACACGCCGCATCGATTCATTCCCACATTATATTCAATGTAGATATTTATCATGCTGCCAGCCCTGGCTGCAGCTTCCTCCAGGTCTTTAATATTTTCCGACTGATCAACACAGACAATCAGATGTGTCTTTTTGGCAAACGAGGCGACTCGTTCTATTTTAGACCTTTGAATAATTTGGTTTGCAATGAGTATATTTTCAATCCCTGCATTAACAAGAACTTCAGCTTCAGACAGTTTGGAACAGGTGACACCTTTGGCACCAAGTGCCAGCTGGCGTTTTACAATTTCCAGAGATTTATTTGTCTTAAAGTGAGGACGGAGGGCAACCTTGTGTCCGGTCAAATAAGAATTCAGTTTTTTCATGTTTTCTTCCATCTTGGGTAAGTCAAGTAAAAGCGCAGGTGTTTCGATTTCAGAAAGCTTCATAGTGTGATTCCTCCAGCGTGTTTTTTGATTTCAATTGTATACCGTATTCTGAAAAAAGCAATAAAAACACATTTATTTTACGAATTATATTTGACAATTATACACTTCTATCGTATCCTGTATACAGAAAAACGATAAACAAGTTATACCACAAACCGGTATCAGCAGGAGTAGACATCAAGGAGGGCATAAGTATGAGCGAGAAGTATGTGGTTACAATGACAAGACAGTTTGGCAGTTTGGGAAGGCCAATTGCAAGAAGGTTATCTGAATTACTGGATATTGAATTCTATGACAGGGATATTGTGGAGATGGCTTCCAAAGAGATGGGGGAACCAATCTCGGTAGTCAGTGACATTGAAGAAACATCCAAAAGCTTTTTTTCCAGGATGCGTTTTCCCCTGGGAACAGGAGAAAAGGTGATGAAGGATCGACTGTTTGAAATTCAAAAAAGAATTATCACGCAGATTGCGGACAAGGAGTCCTGCATTATTGTAGGAAGATGTTCGGACTATATTTTAAAGGATTATGAAAACTGTTTTAACGTATATATTTACGCGCCATTTGAAAAGAGGTATGATAATTGTATCAATACCTTGAATATGCTTCCCAAGGAAGCAAAAAAAATGATTGCAGAGGTCGATAAGGCAAGGGACGATTACCATAGAACATATGCCGGTTTTTTGCCGTCCGATCCCCGCTATAAAAATATTATGATAGACAGCAGTGTGCTTGGCGTGGAAGGCACAGCACAAATACTTGCTCAGATTATCAGATTGAAATATTTAACAGAAAACTAAAATGACCAGGGGGAAAATGAGAAATGAAAGAAAGTAAAATGGGGATTGTTAAGCCGGTTTCTTTATCCGACCAGGCTTATGAAATCATCAAAGAGCAGATTATCACCAATCAGATTAAGGCAGGCGAACTGTTGACTGAGGAGCAGCTGGCAACAAGGTTGAATATCAGCCGTACACCGGTCCGCTCCGCATTGAAGCAGCTTGTTATGGAACGACTTGCTGAAATAAATGAAAGCAAGAAGGTTGTGGTGTCGAAAATCACGCAGCAGGATGTAAAGGAAGTATGTGAAGTTCGTAAGGCTCTGGAACCATTGGCTTTGGAAAATATTGATGTAAAGAATACAGACAAATTAGTAAAGGAATTAAAGAAATGTATAAAGGCACAGAGTAATGCCAGGACACATGATGTGTATCTGGAACAGGAAAATCTGTTTCATATGCTTTTGGCAGAAGCGGGTGGAAATCAGTTTCTGTGTGAGATGATTGAGCGGATTCAGACCATGGTGAAACGCTATCTGATTTTATCAGGAACGTTGGACAGACATTCCGAGGAGGCATTGGATGAACATCGGACAATTGTCGATTTTCTGGAGCAGAAAGAGATGGAAAAGGCATCTGCAGCCATGCGTACACACTTGGAAAATGTAGAAAAAAGAATGTTTATACTGTAAAAAAGTGCTTGACATCAAAACTGTATACTGTATACTGAAAAGCATAAACTAATAGCACATGGATGTTCATAAAAATGCAGCAAAGGCGTTGTTATCTGAGATAACAGCGCTTTTTTTATTAGCTGCCCGCGAATCGAGGGTGACATTGTTTAAAAGAAACTGCACAAGGGAATGTCCAATTTTAAGAAAGAGGTGTTTAAATGGAATTTCAATTTCATATGCCAACAAAGGTATATTTTGAAAAGGGAGTCATAAAAAAGAATGTTGCATTGTTTACCTATTGTGGCAGCAGAGCAGCCATTGTAACAGGAAAGCATTCTGCCAAAGCCAGTGGTGCACTGCAGGATGTTGAAGCTGTTCTGAAAGAAATCGGAATTGCTTATGAAATTTATGATTCCGTAGAGAATAATCCGTCCCTTGAGACAGTGACCGAAATCAGCGACAGAGCAAAGAAATTTGAGGCTGATTTTGTAATTGGAATTGGAGGAGGCTCTCCGATGGATGCAGCAAAGGCCGTTGCGGTACTTTCAGCCAACAGCTTTAAGCCATTGGAGCTTTTCAAAAATCAATTTGGAAAAGCGTTACCCATTATAGAAATTCCGCTTACCTCTGGGACCGGAAGTGAGGTTACCCCTTACAGTGTACTGCTTAGAAAGGATGTGGAGACAAAGGTAAGCTTTGGAAATGAACATACCTATCCAACTTATGCGCTGCTTGATCTGGATTATACAAAATCAATGAGTGTAAAATCCACAGTCAGTACTGCGGTTGATGCCTTTACACATGTACTGGAGGGATTTTTTGCGAAGCGGAGTACCTGCCTGAGCGATATGATGGCACTTGAGGGAATCCGGGTATTTGGCACTTGTATGGAGGAACTGGCAGGCTCAGAGTATTCCGATGAACTCAGGGAAAAGCTGATGTACGTTTCACTCCTTGGAGGAATGACAATTGCACATTCCGGTGTGACATTACCGCATGGCCTGGGTTACTGCTATACCTATTTCAAAAATATACCACACGGAATTGCCAATGGACTTTTTCTTCGCGAATATATGAAGCTGATTGAGCCGGAAATACCACAGAAGATAGCCTGTGCATTACAGCTTCTGGGGTTTGCCAATATCGATGAATTTGCAGATTCTCTGGAAAAACTCATAGGAAAGCCCGTCAAACTGACACAGGAGGAGATGGAAAAATATGCAAAGCTTTCCTTGATTCAAAAGGGAAGCATATCCAATACTCCGGGCAATGTAGATGAGAAAATGGTCCGAACCATTTGGGAAAAACAAAATAAGGAACAGAAATGAGGAAGGATTATGAAAAGTTTATTTGAGAGATGTTCAGAGGTAATGCCGCCGGCAGCGGGCAGAAGTACTCATCTTGGGATTAAATCCGGGGCAGGCTGCTATCTGACAGATGAGAATGGAAAAGAATATCTGGATTTTGCCAGTGGAGTTGCGGTTTGTAATGTTGGCCATAACCATCCCAAGGTTGTTGAGGCAGCTAAAAATCAGATTGATTCCTTAATTCATGGGGGACATAACGTAGTCTATTACGAGTCCTATGTTAAACTGGCTGAAAGACTGGTGGAGCTCACTGGTGGAGATACCATGGTTTATTTCAGCAATTCCGGAGCTGAGGCTAATGAGGGAGCTATCAAGCTGGCAAAGCATTATACGAAGCGCCCTGCAGTAATTGCCTTTCGCGATTCCTTCCATGGCAGAACATTGGGGACAGTATCCATCACAGGGTCCAACTCTCTTTACAGACAGTATTATGAGGGATTAATGCCAAGCGTTTATTTTGCAGAATATCCATATTTATACAGAAGTCCATATAAAGAAGAAGGATATCAGCCATATATCGACAAACTGAACGAGCTGTTTCACACCTTAGTGGATCCTTCCATGGTTGCTGCAATTATCATGGAGCCCGTACAGGGAGAAGGCGGATACATTGTTCCACCTAAGGGATTTGTACAGGAGATTCGCAAAATTTGTGATGAGTACGGAATTATGCTTATTTTCGATGAGGTTCAGACAGGTATGGGGCGTACCGGAAAGCTATTTGCCTATGAACATTTTGGCGTAAAACCCGATATTCTCTCCTGTGCAAAGGGAATTGCTTCAGGATTCCCACTAAGTGCTGTAATTGCCAAAAAGGAGATTATGAAGACCTGGAATGCAGGAGCTCATGGCGGAACCTTTGGAGGAAATCCTGTGTCCTGTGCGGCTGCACTGGCAACGCTGGAAGTATTGACCGAAGATGGAGCATTGGAAAATGCGTCCAAAATGGGAGAATACTTTATTGGAAGGGTGAGAGCTTTACAGAAAAAGCACAAAGAAATTGGTGATGTCAGAGGACTGGGACTGATGATAGCAATGGAGCTTGTCGATGAAAATGGTGCACCGGATAAGGCTAAGACAACCGAGCTTGTTGCCAAAGCCCTGGAAAAGGGTCTGATTTTATTGACCTGTGGCACACATAAAAATGTTATCAGATTCATTGCTCCAACAATCGTAACAGAAAAAGAAATTGACAGGGCATTGGATATTATTGATTCTGTTTTCTAAAAAATCATTGACAACGCAAGACGAATACAGTATACTGAATACAATCAAACACGAGATGACAATGGCGTTATTACTTAGGTAATAGCGCCATTTTTGTGTGATAGAGAAATTCCACTATATCGAGGTGACAAACAATGAGATTAAAGGTTTTAAATCCGGACAATACCGGGTTAACAAAAGAAATGATCAGTCTGCGGGAAGCAAGGATGAAGTCCATAGCAAGAAGTGATACAGAGGTATCCATGGAGGTTCAGTCAAAGACGAAGATTTGTGTGGATTGTGCATTGGATGAGGCAGTTACTTCTCTGGAGTTGATTGAGAAGGCTGTCAAAGCGGAAAAGGATGGCTTTGATGTCATTGGTCTGTACTGCTCCGGAGATCCTGCAATTGAGGCAATTCGCGAAGCGGTTTCCATTCCGGTTATCGGAGCTGGACAAACTTCCCTACAGATTGCCATCGGGCTGGGAAAGAAGTTCTCATGGATTACATCAGCACAAAGTACTGTTTCTGCAGATGATTATATCAGACGATCAGGAGTTGATTATTCCAGACTGGCGTCTATTCATACAGTACCTGTCGATATTGCTACTGCAGGCGGACAGGACCAGGATGAGATACTGGAACGTCTGGCGGCAGGTGGACAGCAATGTATACGGGATGGAGCTCATGTGATTATTCTGGGATGTCTTGTTTTTGCAGGTATGGGCCCGGCTCTTTCCAAAAGGCTGGGAGTTCCGGTGATTGATCCTGCCTATGCGATTGTGTCCATGGCAGAGCTGTTACACTATTCCGGATTATGTCACTCCAAGCTCTGTTATCCAACACCGGAGTCACAGACGCGTACCTGGATGGGTGGAGAATTTGTTTTTTAGGTAGGTTGCACTGACAGTGCTTTCTATAGAGGAAAAGAAAAAATAGGATGAAAAGAGAGGATGATTATTATGAAGAAAAAATTTATGTCTGTATTAATGGCAACAGCATTAGTTGCAGCTTTACTTGCCGGATGTGGAAGTGAAGCAGAAGGAACAGCAGAGACTACAGCTCCTGCTGCTGAAACAAGCGAAGAGGTAACAGAAGAGGCTTCGGAAGAAACTTCGGAAGAAACAACAGAGGTGAGTGCTGACAGCAGCGAAGCAAAGGATGGGATGGTTTGATGTATAAGGAAGAGGTAAAGTGGCCACAGGGTGTCCACAACACAGTTATGGTTTCTGTCAATCTGGATGCAGAATATTTTGGTATCTTTATGTATCCTGACACTGTCCCTGAAAATTCCGGATTTGAGCAGATGGCTGCATTTGGAATGGGTGATGGCTTGAAACGACTGCTTGAAACCCTGAAACAGTTTGATATAAAAGCTACCTTTTTTGTTCCGGGAATTGTGGCAGAAAAGTATCCGGAAGCAATCCGTATGATTAATGATGCCGGACATGAATTTGGCGTGCATGGCTATGCACATGAAAATTTTGCACTCCTGTCTGATGCAGAGCAGGAAGAAGCAATGAGGAAAAGTATCGAGGCACTTGAGAAAGCTGCAGGAGTAAAACCTGTTGGATTTCGTGCACCTGAGGGTGAGGTTACCCTTGAGACCTTTGAAATTGCAAAGAGATGTGGTATAGCGTATTCCAGCACCCTGGGGAACGATGACAGACCCTATGAATTGAAGCTGAAAGAGACAAGTATACTGGAAATTCCTTTTCACTGGGCAATGTCAGATGCTCCTTATTTTGACTTTCATTTCTGGCCACAGGTTCCCTATGGGCAGGATCGTATTTCCTGTTTTCGAAAGGTCCTGACCAACTGGAAATGGGAATATGATGTATTCAGACAGGAGGGACTGTGCTACGTACTTCAGCTGAATCCCATGACCATTGCAGATCCTGGGAAAATCAACATTTTGGAAGATTTGTTTTCTTATATGAAAAAGGACTCAGACGTATGGTTTGCCACCGGAAAAGAAATATGTGACTACTTTGAAGGACAGATTATCAAATAAGGCTATAAATAGTAGGAGAAAGAGGGGATCGTGGTCCTCTCTTTTTTCATACGGAATATCTTGCAGGCATTCAAAAAGGACATCAATCTGATGTCCTTTTTTATCCCATTGTGATTAGCTTAAGTAGAAGTTTACAGTTTCCAAAATCAGTGCCGGTAATACTTCAAAGGAATAGGTTTTGTTTACACGTTCAGACCATTTGTGTGCATCCTTTCCGTATACCCCATAGTTGATGGCCGGAATATTCAGGGATTTAATCTTTTTTACGGGAACAGGATAGAGCTCCTCAAATTGTGGAAAGTTGTGAATTAACAAATCAAGACTTTCATCAGAGTCATCAATTTTAAGATAGCTGCTGTCACTGAGACTTGGGAAAAACTGCAGCATTTTGTAATGATGCTTCCCATCCGGATCAAAAGACCGGAGAATTTCTTCTAACTCATCATAAAGCTTCTTCTCCGAAGAAAGTTCAGATTTTAAGGTGTTATGAGGACAATAGGGTGCTGAAAAAAACAGAACAATGGTTGGATCCTTTGTATCGGACAGCTTAATTAAAGTTTCGGTCAGATGCAGAGGAATCTCTCTTTTGTCAGTTCCGGCAGCTAGGGCTTCTCTTGTAAGCTTAAGTAAAAGTGCATCCAAATCACCGGAGTAAACAGCTTTGACTTTTTGATAAAGTTCCTCGTAGCTGCAAACATGTGAGTGGTAGATATAAGGCTGATACGCAATGTTACTTAACTCACAAAACTCCCGGTAGCGCTCATTAATTTCTGACTGAACATGATTAAGAGCTGAAGCGGCATATCCTTTTAATTCATCTAAAATCACATCAGTAGATTTGTTGTGAACAAAATAATTGAAATAGACATAGGCCGACTGAGCGGTCTGAACATTGTAAAAATCCTTTAAATCTTTCATATACAGTGGTGCCGGAGGCAGAGTGTATTCTCCGTGATATCCATCGCAGGAATCGGGATTAAGAGACATGACAGAGACAAGCTCCGAGGCAACCCTGGCGGCATCAAAACCTTCAAAGCATTGTCCTACGTGGGTTTCTTTTCCATAAATATAGAAACAGGGGAGAAGCTTGCCTACTGCGCCGGTATAAATGTAGTGATGGGGATCACCGGGATAGAGTGGACATATGTAGTCGTTATTTATGGCCATATGATAATTTAAATCATACTTTTCTTTCAATGAAATAAGAAAATCAAGTCCGTCGATAATTCCGGTGTGCTGATTTTCCTCCACAGGGTTAAAACTGAATACGATGTTCCCATTGATTGATTCCGGATGTCTGCAAAGATGCTTGAGAAGAATCATAAACACTGCATCTCCACTTTTCATATCACAGGAACCACGTCCCACCATATAGTCACCGGATTCTAAATCCTGTCGAATATCAGAAGCAAGCTCCAT
>CAZUCI010000020.1:22477-39862 GCA_964619485.1 uncultured Lachnospiraceae bacterium | reverse complement strand
AAAATGCCGGTCATCATCTTAATGGTCGTTGACTTTCCTGCGCCATTAGGTCCAAGATAGCCCACGATTTCTCCCGGCTGTATTTCCATGGAGATATTGTTTACCGCATGCACAATTTTGTAATCGTGGGAAAACAGGTCCTGAAGGCTTCCCTTAATACCTTCTCTGCGGTTGAGTACCTTAAACTCCTTGGAAACATTGTTTAAAGAAATAATTGATTCCACTCTTTTACACCCCTTTATCCTTATTCAATTTTAAGCATCCTGGCTCTTTTGAAACTCTTCTAACTCTTTGCTGAGTTCCATTGCCTGATGGCTGTTAAGCATCCACAAAATAATGTTTACCAGCACACAGATAATTGCCACGCTTGCCTCAAAAGCTATTATAACTCTCACATCCTGTTTTGTGGAACCAAAAGCCACAAAATATAACAATATTTCCAGTAAAACCAGCTGTAGAACTTTTCGAATTACCAGCTCCTTTACCGAAAGCTCCCTCTTGGAGTACATAATCAAAACAGGAAACAGACTGAAAAATCCAAAAATGAGCGGCGACAGAAAAGCGTCATATCCCAATGCGGCATCCGGCATAAACATACTTCCCAAGACATAGATGGCTACGTTGACCAGTGACGTAATGACAAAAAAACAAAAAACGAGCTGTTTGATCAATTCCTGCATGCTCATAAAATCTCCCCCTTCAATCTCTTTTTCAGATCCGGCACATATTTTCTTGAAATCATAACCTCTTCTCCGTTTTTAAGTAGTGCTACAAAACGTCCATTCATACCAGGCTTTAACGCCCTTACTTTCAGCAGATTCAGGATTGTGGATTTAGAAATGCGTAAGAATTCCTTTTGCACCAGTCCTTCCTCCAGCTCATACAGCTTCTGTTTCGTCTCATAGGTCTTATTCAGCGTATAGAGGAAAACCCGGTTGTCTACCGCTTCCACGTACAGAATATCTCCCACTGGTATTTCAAACTGTTTTCCATCCAATATCCCTGACAGCTGTCCCTGTCTTGATTTGATAAAAAAGACAATTTCTCTCACAGAATCTGTCAGCTCATGACAGGAAATTTCCACCAGCTCCTTTTGTGTTGTTTCTATTTTCCGGACTTTTACATCCATATGCTTCCCCCCCACAAATTGCAGTTTTTCTACTCGTAAAATTTTTTTATAGTTAGCTCAGGCTTACCCTTCAGATAATGATCAAAGTACTGCAGTACAATGGCATTTGTTTCTTCTATACACTTTGTTTTGTCAATGCTCCCTGTTCCCAGATACGCAGCCAAAGGCTCGGAGCATAGTGGCAAATCAGTAAAATTCATATGGCCTGCCCCTTTGAAATATGTTTCTCTGCCGTCAACTGCATTTTTTACAACTTCATGGTTCACATATAAAGCCCCCAGCTCCTCAGCCTGGGTATGATGTTCCTCGTTATCAATTGCTAACAGTGGAACAGGATATGGTTCATCATAAAAAGAATATTTTCCATCCTTAAACTCTTTTTGTTCCGAGAACATCGAACCATCTAAATCGATGACTGCATCAATGTCATCTCTTTCCCTTCCCATGGCAACTGCTGTGGCACCTCCAAGAGAATGTCCCATTACCCCAATTTTATCACAATCAATTTGCAAAAACATCTTTTCCAGTTCATCTTTTGTCGCACGATCCAGGTTTTTGCTGTCATCAGCCTGATCAACATTTACTTCTGTATTTCCCACTGCTTCCTGACATTTTCCCTCTATAGTATCCAAAACAAAGTTCATATCACCAGTACGAATTTTCATCCAACCACTTACGGTTTCAAATATTTCCTCTTCCGGAGTATCCTTCTCATTGATGTACATGACACTATTTAAAAAGTCCTGATTTACCGTAATCAGTTTTCCATCGGTATCCCTGGTAAAAAAGGAATGATAAGGATGATCCAAACTGCACACTACATAACCATGACTGGCTAACTCCTCGTAAGTTGAGAAATTACTTTTATAAAATCCAAATGCACCATGAGAAAAAATAACCAGTGGATATTTTTCTCCCCCTTTTCCATCCTCAGGATACCAGAAATGAACTGGTACCTCTCTATTTGAACCATCAGTTTCAAAGGTTTCTGTTCTGGAAGCATCAGTCCATATGGTAGATACTTCTGCAACTTTATATTCGCCGGTTGTTGGCAGTCCATTATAATCAGAAATCAACCAGGCAGGAATGATGGTAAAAAGCAGTAAGATTGTTGTTCCAGCCATGCCACAAATGATACGTCCAATGATCAGCGGGTCCTCTTTATCCGCCTTCTGTCCTGTGGTTGCGAAATAAATTCCCGAAAAAATGGCCCGCAATGACAAAATGCCAAAGAGAATCTCATACCGGATTCCCATGTTTACCAGTCCGAATAGTAAAAACAGCATAAATACTGCCAATTCTGCCAAGCGGACATAAAAACGATTCCTGATCCATTGCTTCTTTGTACTTTTCCTGATGAGACTAAACACTCCAAAAAATATCTCAATCGCCAATAAAATAATCCAAATTAAAAATCCCATTACACAGCACCTCTTTCTTTTTTGATAGTGCAACTATAACGGGATTTTGTTTTCTCTACAATATTTCAGGCTGTAAGATGCATTTTTTGAATATAAGATGCATTTTTCATTATAAAATGTGTTTTCAATACAAGATGCATTTTCAATACAGGATGCATTTTAGGCTTTTAAATCTTTTCTGTCATAAATTATCAGGGAAGCCGCAAAGCATAGAACAATCATTGCGGCAGCTGTCGCAAGCATCGGACCCTTTCCATCCAGTCCGTCCTGAAAAAGATCAACGGCATTGGCATAGTAATAGGGAATCACATATTTTAAATCTTCCAAATCCGGAATCAGGCGGCACATCATATCACCGGCATAAAGCAGAATTACCAGACCGATACCAATCCCCACATTCTTTTTGGTAGTGACAGCCGATATCAGGAAACAAATTGTAGCTATCTCCATTTCCATAAGAAAACAAATGCCATGGTACAACCAGAAGCCCTGGAGATTCACTTCATTGCCCATACAGGCAAATCCAAGAAGCGAAAATGCCACAACAATGAGATTCAAAAGTAAAACCAACAAAAACATGGCTGCATATTTTACCAACACAACTTTTTTTCTGCTCTGTGGAAGCGTAAACAGGAATTCCACGGTATGCCCTTCCTCTTCCTTTGATAAAATCGCACTTCCAAGCATAGCCGCATACATAGCTGCTCCCAATCCAAACATAATGGCAATCTCGGTAGCATAAAAGCCCTCCATGGTACCAATATTTATCCGATCCATACCAAATGCTGCTGAAAAATTTCCCATATTGGCATACATCTGTGCCATCTCATCCAAAGATTCTTCCAGGCTTCCATACATCAATAGACAGCCAAAGCAAATGACCACAATGGAAATTGTCCAGATTAAAAAGCTTTTCCAATTTTCTTTTAATTCATGTTTAAGTAAAGTCATTTACGATTCCTCCTTTTTATAGAAATGCATAAAGATTTCTTCCATATCCGGTTCTTCAATCAATAATTCCTTCACCCTATGGCCGCCAAGTTCATCTACCAGCTTCTGGATTTCATCCGTATAAATAAAACGCTGTTCCTCACCGATTTGTTCATACTTGCTGACTCCGGCAAAATCTTTAAGGGACACGTCCGTATTCACTCGTACCTTACGCAGGTCGCTTTTAATCAGATTTTCCACACTGTCAGTAAGCACCAGCTCACCTTCTTTGATTATGGCCACATTGTGACAATATTTCTTGACTTCTGACAATACATGGGAAGACAGAAAACAGGTTGTTCCCTGCTTATTGTATTCCAGAACCAGTTCAAAAAAAGCATCCTGCATCAGCGGATCAAGCCCGGAGGTTGGTTCATCAAAAATCAGCAGCTCCGGCTTATGCTGCATGGCACAGACAATACTAACCTTCTTTCGATTACCCAATGATAATTCTGAAATCTTTTTCGTCGTGTCTAACTGCAATTTTTCACAGAGTCTCTCTGCCTCTTTTTTGCAATCCATTCCTCTGGAGTCTGCTGCAAACCTGATTACCTCAGACACTTTCATCTGTGGATAAAACATGGCCTCCGATGGCATATAACCAACCTTTTTCAGGATTTTCGTATGGCTGTTTACTGCATCCATTCCAAGGATTTTAACAGTTCCCTGCTGATAGTGGATGAGTCCCAGCATACTTCTGATGGTTGTGGATTTTCCTGCTCCATTTGGTCCCAAAAAGCCATAAATATCCCCTGTTTTTACCTGAAGAGACAGCTGCTCAACGCCACGGTGTTTGCCATATGACTTTTTCAAATCCTTAATTTCAATCGCATATTTTTCCATATTATTCCTGTAGTAGTAGTGTCTACTACGTTCCCCCTTCTCAATATTTAAAAATCGGATTTATATTTGTACTTTATGTAAAAACTCACCTATTATTTTGTTAACTTCCTCGGGATTATCTTCATTTGAATTATGTGCTGCGCCTTTTATAATATGCAGTGGAAACTGCGTCCTTTTTGTCCATTCTTTATTATACGATGCAACCTTTCCAACCTGATCTTTTTCGCCTAACAATAACACGGTCGGACACAACAATTTCATATCCATATTTTCCGGAATAAATGCTGCCTCACCAATATACATCAAATGGCATAACTCTTTCTTATCATAATCGGAAAGCATTTTTATCATTTTATTCTGTGCATACTCTGTCTTTCCGCAAGCCCTGGCCATGGATTTTCTTAAGGTCTTATCAGAGAACAAATTACACATCCATTCCAGTTGATTTAACCAAAAGAAATCTGACCTGGAATAATAATCTCCAAAAGGAGCACTGTCAATTGATATAAAACCTCTTGCCATGTGAGGATAACAATGAATAAAATACTGAGCAATCATTCCTCCAAGAGACTGTCCGATAAAAACTGCTTCTGCTACGCTTTCCGCCTTTAATATATTGTACAATTCACCCGTTACCTTAGAGTAACTGAATTCTTCATACGGTCTTGATTTTCCGTGGCAGGGACAATCCCAAACAATAATATTGTACTCTTCTCCAAATCTCTCAATCTGCTTTTCAAACAGCGTATGATTCGCTGTTAATCCCGGCAAAAAGACCAGGGTTAGTGCATTTTCTTTTGGCGAAACCCAATAAAATGTTTTACCTCTCTCGGATTCAATAAATTTTTCTACCATTTCTTTTTCCATACCTTAACACCTCCTTTATTTGCTGCTTTTTTCAGCATTCTTAAAATCTGCAAGCATATGATTTAATTGTCTTGTATCTATTTTGCGCTTTAATTTATATACCAGATACACACAGACATATAAAAGGATTAGGTAAGCTACAAAAATCAAGGTCACAACAGGCGAACGTCCAAACCAGTTTCCAAGATACGAAATAGCGGTATAAAGCCCGATACAAATGGACATGCACACTATTTCTTTGGCTCCTAACTGCTCTGCTTCATCAAAGTTATCCATCAGGAAAACCTGTACATATCCCATGGCATAATTGGTAAAAATCATCTCTGCCATAATCAACATACTGGCTTGAAAGTTTCCTTTACAAATTTCTACCATACAATAGAAAAACAGGAATGCAAAAAAGTATAAGCAGGCTTTAAATTCAATTCCGATTTCTTTTGATAAATATCTTTCCCAACGGCTCATCGATTTTCCCCCTTCAACAACTGGCGCAGCCCTCTGGCATATCTGCGTGAAATCATAACCTGTTCTCCATTGACCATCGTTGCCAGAATGCGATTTCCGCTTTCGCTCTGTAGCTCCTCTATCTGATAAACATTGATTACCATAGACTTACTGCATCTGTAAAATCCCGAATCTGCAAATCGGCTTTCATAGAAAGCAAGTGAACCCTCCACCTTGGCAACCATCTCTTTGCTATACGCAAAGGTTCCTTTGTCAATACTTTCAAAATAAAGTACATTTTTTTGATCCAACAATACTTTTTTATGCTCTACCTCTCCCAATATACGAGGTTTTTCCATTCCCTGTTCCAGATATTCAATCAATGATTCTATTTCTTCATCCCGCTCATGGAAACGGATAATTACTTCTTTTTCCCCAGACGAGGGCTCTAATTTGTATTTCATAGCTTTTCCCCTTTTGCACCATCACCGTTATCTGCATTGTAACGAAAAAAAGAAACCACAACAAGAGGTATTCCCCCAAGTTGCAGTTTCTGTTTGCCAAGCGGTAATTTCAACTAATATTCCTTTTCAATTTCCGTAAATATTTCATAGTCGCTTTTAAACTTCTGCAAATCCCGCTCACTTCGGATTGTCATGATTTCCTCAAATTTACCGGTGTAAATATTTTTAAAACCCGCCACCTGCTCTCCATTGCAGATGCTGCAATGAATCACCGGTTTTTGATTTGCCTTGTCATATTGCGATACCCGGACGTATCTCTTTCTAAGAGCGATAAATCCCAAGGTACATTTGATAAACATAAAAAGATAGATTCCAAATATCACAATCCAGAAAATCATTAAACCGGTCTGAAACCCGCCAACAACTTCTTTTGAAAGCACCCGATCTAAAACTCTCAGAAAATTTTGGAGACAGCAGCAGAAAAAGACCGTCAGAAAGGGGAGCATCCTGCCATATATGATTCTTTTGAGGAGCGCAAGTCTTGATTCCAGATCGCTGAATATGGAAGTATCACATTCTCCATTTTCCACTGATTTTCTAAAATAGCTCCATCCCCATACGTCAAATAGATACTCCCATCCTGCGTCTTCAAAAATCTGAAGGTAGGAGCGTTTCTCTTCCATCTTATAGTTTGCATAATCCAGTTGATACACAACATCCTCCGGTTGACATTTCTCAAAATAGTAAAAACCGGGGAATACAAATCTTACAAATTTATATCCCTTCTTATGCTGCTCCCTGAGAAATTCCTCTTCCTTTAAATAATCCAAAATTGAAAACATCCGAAACAATTTCTTACATTCATTATCTTTCATACGTCATTCCCTCTTTGCTGCTTTTGTATAAGCGCTCAATTCTTTTCCGTTCCAGCTCCAGAATCTCCCTGCCCAGCTCTGTGGTCACGTAGATTTTGCGTTTTTCCTCTTCTCTCACAAAGCGAATCAAGCCATCCTTTTCCATTTTACCAAGGCTGCCGTACATGGTTCCTGCACCAATAATCACTTCGCCGTCTGTCATCTCTTTTACTTTTTGCACAATGTTGTAGCCATGCATTTCCTGCTGCAAACATAACAGGATATAAAAACCCGTCTCTGTCATGGGAATATACACTCTTCTTACTCGCTCCGTCATTCCATCACCTCTGTATACATCGCACCTCGATATATATTAGTGTGTATTATATCGCAGTGTGATATATGTGTCAATTGGTTTTTATTCTGGTGGATTTGCTGACGAATTGAGTGTATAAAAAATTTTTGAGTAGAAAAAAGTCCATGCATCCTGTATCTCTACAAAATGAATGGACTTTCATTTCTTACTGTTTAGCTAGATTATTTTTGCCAATCTCTTTCATCAATTCTAAGATTTCCTCAAAACGATAATCATTAGTCAATACAGACATCAGCTTCAGTACGGCATCCACATGCTTTATCATCTCTTTGCTGTGGATAACCGATGCTTTTATGAGGTCACTATATCAAGCCGTTGCAGAATATCAGAAATCACACCCGAATCATTTAACATACTAATGGCAAAACATTTCTTTCCTGCATCTTTTAATGATGCACCAATATGATATGCCTTTTCATCATCAATAATTAGAAATCTGTCATGAAATACACCTGTGTATTTTACTTCAAGACCTGGGTACTGCTGATTAAAAATTTCTACATCTTTCTCAGACAATTTCGTTTTCTTAACTGTATAAACGATCACCGCTACATCGGTTTTCTTTTTCGCCAATATATTCAACGTCCCTACATCAACATAGTTATCGACTAGCACTATGCTCTTTGTCGCACCACCAATAAGATCAATTAACAGACTAAACGCATCGTATATCTGTCCATCAAAGAAGATTTTCTGCTGTGACTCTTCATGGTCTGAAATATACGCGAATACCTTGTCAAATTTTTCGTTCGTTTCATTCTGATAAATAATCTGTCTTTTTTCCATTTCATTCACGCAATCGTATATTAGTGACGTGTTTGCCATATACTTACGCATTTCTACAAAAGTTCTCATAATTCCAATGCTAACATTAACTGCTACATCACTTTTCAGTACACTTGATAACATTGAAATTCCTTGTTCTGTGAACACATATGGCAATGTCCTTCGTCCACCATACTCATTCTCACTTGAAATGCCATTTTGACATTTCAAGTTTGTGTACTCGTCTTTTGCTAATTGAAATTTAAAATCTTCTGGAAATCTATTCTCATTTCTTTTTACCGCCCTATTCAATGCACCTGTCTCAACTTGATATAGAGTTGCTAAATCACTATCAAGCATAACTTGCTTACCCCGAATAACATAAATCATTCCTTGAACATTCCTTGTTTCAAAATCAGATACTTGTGTTTGTTCCTGGATTGTCGCTTCTTTTGTTCCCAAATTCTTCCCCTTTCGTAGAAATGATTGCATAAAGAGACAATACGCCTGATTGATTTAGAAGGTCTGACTCAGGAGCAATGTGCCACACAGATGGAGGTTGCACGCACAACCGTTCAGGCAATCTATAATAACGCCCGCTGTAAGCTGGCAAAATGTCTTGTCTACGGTAAAGAATTATCGATCCAGGGTGGCGAGATTATATATAACAATTCTGTAAACTATAACTATAAAAGAGAAGCCTTAGGAAAGGATGGTAACACTATGAAATTAGCAGTAACCTTTGAAAACGGAGAGATTTTCCAGCATTTTGGTCACACGGAAAGCTTCAAGATTTATGAAATTGAGGATGGACACGTTATATCAAGCGAAGTGGTTGACACAAATGGTTCCGGACATGGTGCACTTGCATCTTTATTAAATGACATAGAAGTCAGTGCCCTGATTTGTGGTGGCATTGGTGGTGGCGCAAGAATGGCTCTGGAGGAGGCTGATATCATGCTGTATGCTGGTGTAGAGGGTGATGCTGACGCTGCCGTCTCCGCACTTTTAGCCGGCACTTTAGAGGCGGGCAGCGAGGCAAACTGTGATCATCATGGACATGGTGCCCATGATGGAAATTGTGGTGAGCATGGTTGCGGAGAACATTCCTGCGGTGGTCACTGTGGAGAATAAACCCTCTGGCATAGGATATTTTTTTCAATTCTCTACAAAAATCGCATTATAATACAACAAAAAAGTCCGCGCATCTGTATCACTACAGAAGCATGGACTTTTTCTTTCTCTTAAACAAGCTTTTATTTTTACTCCGGCATTTCAACTGCATATTCTGACCAGGAAGCTGCTTTTGCTGCTCCGGATAAGTCTACACTGTCAGAATAGCTTTCTGCTGTGATTGTGTATTTACTTTCTCCTTCTACCAAAATGGTTCCATCTGGACTGATTACAGTCACACTGTTTCCATCCTCGTCCACGATTTTTCCAGCACAGTAAAGATTGGTTAACTGGCTGTCCCCAGTCACTGTCCATGTGGAATCCTCACTGATATAAACATTGCAATAGCCCTCTCCGCCATCTCCTGCATAGGCCTCGTCATCAGCGATGGCTCCCAACAGAGTACTTCCATTCGTCATATAAAAGTCAAGCTGACTGATGCTGTCCCAGATGACATCACCCTGCATCTTTTGTGCATCTGCAGTAAAGGTACAGTCCGCGCCATTCTCTCCGGCACTTCCCCAGCCTCTCTGATTTTCATTTCCTGTGCACTGTAAGAAAAATTCACTCTCCGGAGCGTAAGTGATGTCCACTCCCGACAACAGAATATTGGATTCTGTATTGGTTGTATAGATCAGTCCGCCATTCTTGGACGTAAGTGTTCCACCCTGCAGCTGCATGGTACTGTTTCCAACCTCTGCATCTCCTGACATACTCTGATATACAATAATATCCCAGGTGGTATCGTTCTGCTCCAGATCCTGCATATTGCCGGTGATATCACAATCAAAAAGATGAATGGAATTTAATCCTTCCATACAGATTGCCTCTGATCCATTTGCCGTAAGCGTCGCATCATTCACTGCAATATCAGCGGTACAATATAATGCTGGGGAACCTACCCCATTACTGGTATAGCTTCCGCCATCTACAACCATGGTTCCTCCGCCTCTGTCACTTCGGATTGCCGCTGCAGACTCTCCCTCGGTCGTAACATCAAGGTCCCATGCATAAAGTGTTCCTCCACCTGCAACATGAATACCGCCTGATGTATCCTGAGATGTTTGGATTTTGGCATCTTTTACATAGGTTACTCCATCCTTGTAGGAAAAAATACCCGTTCCGCCTGAGGCATCTGTGGTAAATGTTCCTCCATTGACAATGGTCGTTCCATCGGTCGTAAGTAAACCTGCGCCAACTCCATAGAAGCTGGCATTATCTCCACCTGAACTGTCCGCAGAGGTTCTGTTCAGTGTAATATTATTTAATGTTACATTTGCGCCGTCGGAAACCAAAACAGCATTCTCATCAGTTCCGGCTGAATTAAAATTTTCGCCATCTACCACCGTATTCTCTGCATATTCTTTGACCGCATCATAGCTTTCTACTCCGCCAGTCTCTGAGCCCGGTGCCCCATTCATCTGCATTCCGCCCTCTGAAACGGTAATCGCTGTGATTGCGCCATCCGCATCAAAGGTAATTGCAACCATGGTTCCTTCGGTAAGGTCAGAGACGGTAATTGACTCCTTTGTCTCATTTCCATCCTGGTCCCTGGTTACTTTTTCCAAAACGGATTCATCACCAATGGTCAGTACACCCGTCTTGGCCTGCTCTGACGAATCAGCTGGTGCTTCCCCCGTTGGCAGTGTTCCCTCCGGCTTTTCACCTGTTGGCGCCTCTCCATCCGTTGGAGCTTCTCCCTCCGGTTTCTCGCCTGTTGGCGCCTCTCCATCTGTTGGAGCTTCTCCCTCCGGTTTCTCGCCTGTTGGTGCCTCTCCCTCAGGTTTTTCTCCATCGGGTTTTTCACCGCCAGGTGCACCCATTTGTCCACCAACTGATAAGGTTACCTTATTTCCATCCACGCTCTGGACAATTCCCATAACCGTGGTATCCTTCAATTCTTCCTCTGACTCTTCTTCATAAGCAAAGGTATTTTCCTCTGTCGTATTCTTTGTTGTTCCATCTATTGTGGCATCTTCCACTGTCACATTTTCTGCACTGCCTGTACTGCCGCACGCTGTAAGACTTGCAGCTGCAAGAGAGACAACCATCAGACCACACATTAATTTACATTTTTTATACTTCATAGTACTCCTCCATTCTTCATGTGCTTTTTTTCATGGTAGTATTTTTACATCTCCATTTGTTTTCGCTGTGAAGAAAGTGTGATAAAACTATGAATTACATTAAATTAATAAATCAGGCAAACCCTTTTTTCTCTCCATCAGGGATATCTTCCAAGCTCTGAACAAGCTCAAATTTGATATTCTTCAGCTTCAGACCATTTCTGGCTACAAACAATCTGCATACAACAAAACGCTGTGGACACAGAAGTGTTCTATCAATCTCCATCAATTCTCCGCCTGTTCCGTGGAAGGTAAAGGTTGCCATTGGTGTTCCCATAAAGAAGAAGGTACATGGCATCTGCGCTAATTCTCCCAGGTCAGAGCTTCCTGTTACGGTAATCTTGTATTTTCCAAGCTGCTTAATGTCAAAGGCAAAAATATAACTGGTGTCTGCTTTACTTTCCTGATCTTCCAGTGACATACAGGCCTCTCCATCTAAAATCGTAAACTCAACATCATTGATATCAAAATCACCTGGATCCTTTGGTCTGTTGATTATTTCTATTTTAGTATCTTCCTTTAAAAGTCGCTTCATTGCCATGGTGTTCATGACAAAATCGCACACATTCATGGCAATTCTCTGTAATTCTGAACGTTTGAGTGTTCCATTTTCCAGAGATTCCAGAGTGTTGTCACCAATCGCATTATGAGCGCCATCCGGACAGACCATATACATATCATTCTGGGCACGAGCCATTGCCGCGAAGTTGGTTCCGTTTCCGTCCTTCTCTCCACGCACATTGATGTATGCCCACCAGTCAGTCATTGCAACACCTTTAAATCCCCACTCTCCACGGAGAATTGTTGTTGTCAAATCATAAAGTCCTGCTGTGTAAAGACCATTTACTCTTCCATAAGTTGTCATGATGGAATCGGCATATCCACTTAAAACAGCCAATTCATATCCCTTCAGATAAATTTCACGCAATGCTCTCTGGGAAACCACAGTATCCGAGATGCGACGTTTATATTCCTGGTTATTAGAGCAGAAATGCTTAATTGTTCCGGAAACACCGGCGCTCTTAAGCCCTTTCAGCTGTACAACCGCCATAATTCCTGTCAAATATGGGTCCTCTGAGAAATACTCAAAGTTTCTTCCATTCAATGGATGTCTGTGAATATTGATTCCAGGCCCAAGGAGACACTCTACATGATTGGAAACCATTTCTAATCCAAGTAATCCAAAAAGCTTTTCTGCAAGATCAAGGTTAAAGGAGCACGCAATCATAGTTCCATTAGGAAGACTAAATGCCTTGGCGCCGCAATCCAGACGCATACCGCTCGGTCCATCATCACAGCATACTGCCGGCAGACCAAACTCACGAAGGCGCTCTGATACGCCGCCAAATGCAGCAGCAGTTCCTGCTGTTACCAGAGAGCTTCCCATACCTTCACCACGAACGATGCAGGAAAGGTCTTCGTCAGTAAACTGAGCCACAAATTCTTCCATGGAAGCCTTACCATCTCTTACCATAGAAAGCTTAATACCGCGATCTTCAGTGGTAGGAATTTCTTTTGGAAGACGTTCCAATCGTCTCTGCTCCATATCAATTTCTGCAACCGGAACAGCTTCTTTTTCAATAACATACTGACCCTTGTCATTCCTTACCGGGCGAATACGTTCAAAGCCTTCTACCGGAGCCAGTGCTTCCTCCAACTGCTTTTGCACAATCAGTTTATCAAGAACAAAGCTTCCCGCTAAGGCTGCTTTTCTTACATCATTTCCAACATAAATATTGTACTGTCCCTCTTCAAAAAGATAACAGAATCTATGACCTGTCACCCCGGAATCATCAAAGGATGCAAAAGTATCAAATGGAATCTTTAAGCTGATGGTCTGAGAGTTACCTGCTGCTAACAGTTCTGTCTTTGCAAATCCAACCAGATTTCTTGCCGGTTTTCCAAGCTTTCCCTGTGGTGCTTCCACATAAACCTGTACAACCTCTTTTCCATCATACTTGCCAGTATTCTTTACAGATACATCAACGCTGATAATCTGCTTGTCCACATCACATGTAACCTTTTCCGTCTTTATTTCAAAGGTTGTATAAGAGAGACCATAACCAAATGGATAACGCACTCTGTCCTTTGCAAAAGTTTCAAAATAACGGTATCCAACATAAATATCATCACAGTAGTAATTCTTTTCCCCATCACCAAAGTTCTTATCAGCCTCATAATCAGCTATTTCATAAGCGATTGTGTCAGTCAGCTTACCTGATGGTGTTACCTTTCCAGTCAGAACATCCGCAGTTCCAAGACCGCCGACCATTCCGCCCTGCCATGCAAAAACAACAGCCTCCGGATGATGTTCGTCAATCAAACGTAAATCCATGACTCCACCAACATTCAGTAATACAATCATGGTGTCAAAATTAGCTCTTACGGTCTTTAACATATCCTCTTCAATATCAGAGAGACGATAAGCTCCGGGCGTATCTGAATTGTCCTTGTCTTCTCCCGCAGTACGGCCAATAATCACAAGAGCCACGTCTGACTTTGCACTGGCGTTTTTTGCCACCTCATCACTTAAAGGCATCTCTTCCTGAGACCATGGCTCCTGTCCCCAGCCGATTCCCTCATTGAAAGGATGTGTCTCTTCCCATTTCTGATAAATATCAAACAGTTCCTGATTCAGGGTAACTACACCGCTCTCCTTCAGGCCTTCCACGATATCAACGACTTTGGTAACATTTACCATACCGCCTGAACCGGTTCCACTCTTATAATAATGATTCTGAATTCTTCCAAAAATGGAGACACAGGTTCCTTTCTTTAATGGTAAAGTTTCGTTTTTATTTTCCAATAAAACACAACCCTCTGCCACCATCTGTCTGGCTGTATCCACATATTCATTCCAATCTAAAACTTTCTTCATATGCAATATTCTCCTTTTGGGTAAAAAATATTCTATAAATAAATGTACCACAATTCTACTATTTATTCTATATTTATAGCTTGCGAATAAGAAATCTGTCTGCCAGTAAAAGCCAGTTTGCACGAAAAAGTCTCATGACCTGCCAATAGCCCATTCCCTCAAGGCCAAATTCCTCTACCAAATCAAATTTTGCCTGCATACTTCTCACATCCTCAAACCAAACTTCATGCATTTCTCCCTGTTTCTCATAATAAAAATAAGGAGACTTTGCAGTTTCATCAAATTCTATTTCTGCATTGTTTTCTATGGCAATTCTTACTGCATCTACATTGCTGATTGTCACAGCCGCCGATTCGCCTCTTACAAAGGGCAGTGTCCAATCATATCCATAATTGGGGATTCCCAGATTGATTTTTTCCGTCGGGATTTTTGTAACCGCATACTCCACAACCTCCCGCACCTTGTTAATCGGTGCCACTGCCATGGGCGGTCCATAGGTATAACCCCATTCATAGGTCATAAGCAGCACACGGTCTGCTGCTGCTCCTAACAATGCATAATCCTTTCCTTCATATAAAAGGCCACTCTGCGTGTCAGATATTTTAGGTGCAAGTGCAACAGAGGTAATGATTCCGAATGGTTCCAGATGTATGCGTACATTTTCCACAAAGTTAGCAAACGCTACCCTGTCCTCCGGCAAAATATATTCAAAATCGATATCCACACCAAGAAAACCTTTTTCAATACATATCTCTTTCAATTGTTCCAGCAATGTCTGCTGAGCCTCCATGCTATTAACGATCTGACTGATCAAAACATTGCTGAACCTCCCATCCGGGCCAAAGGGCGTAAGCGTCAAAACAGGATACACATTATTAGCAAAAGCCGCCTCTATCATAAACTGGTCAGGCAGCCATGGTGCCAAAAGATATCCCTCACTGGTGAATCCATACGAAAAAACAGACAATGCACTCAGGTAAGGCAATGTCTGTTCCAACACATTCTGTTCAATAAAAGGATAGGCATACCCGTTGACCCAAGCTTCTCTTCGATTCTCATTTTCTTCTTCCGGAATTGTCAGTAGAAGTGCCTGACCAATTGCCAGCGGATAAGGATACTCCAGCTGATTGTTGTAAATAATCGTTTCTGCAGGAATGCCAAAGCTTTGTGCAATGGAATCCACACTGTCTCCCGGCGTAACAACATATATTTGCATAACAATCCCATAAATATTGTAAAGAAGTACAATATTCTCTGTTTTCTTTTCTATAATATATGCCCTTGTTTCTTGCTGGAGATATTTTTTCTTGTTAAAGCTATATTCTCTGTTTTTATTAAGAACTATATTTCCTTTTTTGCTTTTTCAAGGGCGGCAATGACACGGTCGCACCATGCATCAAATTCCGGATCTTCCACCTGGTACTCCTCATGCGCCAACACATATTCAATGGTTTCACGAACCCCCTGGTCAAAGCGTTTGGTTGCCACAAAATCAGGCACTGCCTGTTTCAGTTTACTATTGTCAAACACAACCGAGTTAGACTTATCACCAATCAGACCACCCAGGAAATCATAATCACTGACTGCTGCCAGGAAATCAGAAGCCACATAATATGGTTTCAGCTCTACTCCAAGAGCATCTGCAATGGCCTGGTAAATCTGATTCCAGGTCAGGGTTTCATCAGAGGTAATCTGGAACGCCTGTCCAATTGCATGGGCATTTGCCATAAGTCCCACAAAGCCTTTTGCAAAATCGCTGTTATGTGTCATGGTCCAAAGTGAGGTTCCATCACCATGAATAATGACAGGCTTTCCTGCCAGCATTCTCTTCACTACCTGCCAGCTTCCCTTTTCGCCGTGAACTCCCAGTGGAATAGACCGCTCATCATAGGTGTGACTTGGGCGAATAATGGTAATCGGAAATCCTTCTTCGCGATAACGCTCCATCAGGAAATTTTCGCATGCAATTTTATTTCTGGAATACTCCCAGTAGGGATTTGCCAGGGATGTACCCTCAGTAATTCTGTAATCCATCAATGGCTTCTGATAGGCGGATGCGGAGCTGATATACATAAACTGCTTTGTTTTCCCTTTAAAGAGACGGTAATCCCGCTCTAACTGCTCCGGTACAAATCCGATAAAATCACAAACCACATCGAATTTCAAATCCTTTAAGGCTTCTGCAGCCGCTGCCTCATCTGAAATATCTACCTCAATCTGATGAATGGCCGGATTCAAGTCTTTTTTACGATTACCTCTGTTTAATAAATACAATTCCCAACCTCTTTCCACTGCCAGTCGGGTAATTGCCATACTGATTGTTCCTGTTCCCCCAATAAATAATGCTTTCATTAAAAAACCTCCTCGAACTTTGATACTCCGATACTAACACATTCCAGTTTGGGTTTATAGAATAAAACACATTCAGAAATAGAATAAAATAGTATTTTCTTTTTCTTGACTTTTATGTGTCTCTCCTATATACTTTTCTTACCGTCACTTTAAAGCGTTGAACTGTAAAACTTTAAAGTGTTTGTTCGTTAAATATTCAAACTTATGTCAGGGAGGAAAACACTCATGGTTTTCAAAGTATTTATGCTCGTTTTATTTTTTGCCGTTATGATTGGCATCGGTCTTTTTTGTAAAAAGAATGCCACCGACGTCAATGGTTTTGTGTTAGGAGGTCGAAATGTCGGTCCATGGCTCACCGCCTTTGCCTATGGAACCTCTTATTTTTCAGCTGTTATCTTTGTAGGCTACGCCGGTCAGTTCGGTTGGAAATACGGCATCGCTTCTACCTGGATTGGCATCGGGAATGCACTGATTGGCTCCATGTTAGCCTGGGTCGTTTTGGGCAGAAGAACCCGAATTATGACGCAGCACTTTAACTCAGCTACCATGCCGGAATTTTTTGGTGCAAGACTGGGAAGCAATGCTCTGAAAATTGGTGCATCCATTATCGTGTTTGTTTTCCTGATTCCTTACACTGCATCTTTATACAATGGTTTGTCCCGTCTCTTTGGAATGGCTTTTCATATTGATTACACGGTCTGCA
>CAZUCI010000020.1:0-22467 GCA_964619485.1 uncultured Lachnospiraceae bacterium | reverse complement strand
GCCGTGCTCACCGGAATCTACGTTATTGCCGGTGGCTATATGGCAACTGCAATCAATGACTTTATTCAGGGCATTATCATGCTGTTTGGTATTGTGGCTGTCATCACTGCTGTACTGAAGACCAATGGAGGTTTTCTTTCTTCCCTTCAGGCTCTGGCCCTGGTCGAGGATACAACTACCAGCACACAGCCCGGTGTCTTTGCTTCCTTCTTTGGTCCTGATCCATTGAATTTGTTAGGTGTTGTAATCCTGACTTCTCTTGGAACCTGGGGACTTCCTCAAATGGTTCAGAAATTCTACGCCATCAAGAGTGAAAACTCCATCCATAAAGGAACTGTCATTTCAACCTTTTTTGCCATTGTAGTATCTGGCGGCTGCTATTTTCTCGGTGGATTTGGTCGTCTCTATTCCGCCAACATCGACATTGCAGCAAATGGGTACGACTCCATTATTCCCGCCATGCTGGAAAATCTTTCCCCTATGCTCATTGGTTTAGTAGTAATTTTGGTTTTATCCGCATCCATGTCAACTCTCTCCTCACTGGTCATCGCTTCCAGCTCCACATTGACCATTGATCTGATCAAGGACAATATTGTTAAGAAAATGGATGAGAAAAAGCAGCTTCTCTGCATTCGTATTCTGATTGTTGTATTTATTGCGATCTCCGTTGTAATCGCCATTGTTCAGTATAAGAGCTCCATTACCTTTATTGCTCAGCTGATGGGGGTTTCATGGGGCGCATTGGCCGGCTCCTTCCTGGCTCCTTTCCTCTACAGTCTGTACTGGAAAAAGGTGACAAAGGCTGCTGCCTGGACCAGCTTTATCTTCGGCTCCGGCTTTATGACCGCGAACATGTTATTCCGCAGTCATTTTCCAACACTGCTCCAGTCTCCAATTAACGCTGGCGCTTTTGCAATGATTGCAGGCCTGATTCTGGTTCCTGTTGTGAGCCTGTTTACCAAAAAGCCGGATGCTGACATTGTTGATGGTGCATTTGCTTCCTATCATGAGATGCACACCGTTTCCAGATACACTGCTTTGGAAGAAGATAAATAGAAGAAAATCCTTCTCCGAAAAATTTTCCCGAGTGAAATTTTTTCTTTAAAAAATATGCTTATCCTGTAACATAAAAAACGAGTATGAAGATTTGCACCCCTTAAAGGGAACAACATCATTCATACTCGTTTTTCTTATATTAAAGCTGCTGTATCAGATATCCCATAGCTCTAACTGGGTTGCCGACTCTTTTTCCTCAAATTCATGCAAATAGCTGAAAATCTGGTCATTGTCATGCATGATACCATTGGTTTGGCAGGTCTGATGAAATAGCCTGGTCAATTCCCCTGCATTCGGACTTTCAATCATATATTGATTTCCAAAATTTCTGATATAGCGCTCTTTTATTCCCGGGAACTGTCTGTCCAGCTGTTCATAAAAATACTCACGGTTTCCCTCCCGCAGCGTCAGACCGATCCCAAAGCAGATAATTCCCTTTACCTTTGCTTCCACACACATTTCCAAAATACCAGTCATATTTTCTCTGGTATCATTGAGAAATGGCAAAATCGGACACAGCCATACAACTGTAGGAATTCCCGCATCCCTCAGTGTTTTCAGTGCTTCAAACCTCTCCCTTGTAGTGCACACATTCGGTTCGATTTTTCTGCACAGTACTTCGTCATAGGTAGTCAGGGTCATCTGAACTATGCATTTCGTTTTTTTATTGATTTGCTGAAGCAAATCCAAGTCGCGAAGAACAAGATTTGACTTGGTTTGAAGGGTAAAACCAAAGCCATATTCGCAGGCAAGCTCCATTGCCCTCCTGACATACTTTAAATCCCTTTCAAGTGGAATATAGGGATCTGTCATGGCGCCGGTTCCAATCATTCCTCTTTTGCGTTTATGCTTTAACGTGCTTTCCAGCAATAGGAGTGCATTCTCTTTTACCTCAATATCCTCAAACGCATGGTCCATGTGATAGCATTCACTTCTGGAATCACAGTAAATGCAACCATGCGTACAGCCACGGTACAGATTCATTCCGTTGGTTGGGGACAAAATTCCCTTTGCCTGTACAAAGTGCATAAATTAATCCTCCATAGGCGATTGATAGGCTGCTCCAAATGCTATTTTCAGATAAAAGAAAAAGCGCCGTCGCAACGCCGCTCTTTCAAAAACACATAGTGTTTTGTGATTCTGAAATTATTATATGTGGTTTAAACGATAAAGTCAACTTATTTCTCGGAAGTATTCACCCAAACAAATATAAAATAATTTTACATACAAACCCATATGAGCTGCAAATAAGTTCATTCTTTTTAAAAAAAGCACTTTTTTCCGGAATTCTATCATAAAAAAGGGTCTTCAATTCAATAATTCTATTTCTTTTTACTTTTTCGGAAACAACAATGTCATATACATAAAGCATACAAACAAATTCCAATATTGATCTGCATGACAGTTTTTTCTTTTTTTGATTCTGTTTAATTTCCGGAATCAGATTGATCAGTCGATTGATCTCAGCTGGCGCTCTGGATTTTCCAGTGTTTAAATCTGCAATAATACAATTATTATGTGCACATCCATTTCTTAAACTCTTTACCAAGTTAATCATTTGCGTACTGATTGGCTGTGTTCCATAGATGGAATAATAATATTCATAAAAATGTATGAAATCACCAAAGGATAATAACTCCATCAACACCCAAACCGGACAATCAAATTCGGTTATCCTATTCTCTTTTTTATCTCTTTGCTGATTATACATTCTTCGAACTGTAAAATATTTCTGTATTAGATCTCCCGTAAACGGAGATGCGCTTGCTGCTTCTATCTTCCCAACTATATAAGGATTCGAAGTCAAAAATTTATCTACGATAGTATATCCATCTTCCTGATTATTTGTTTCTAGATTCTTTAAGAGAATCACCTTGAGGTCATGCTCAATATCAATACACATCTTTGTAACGATATTTCTCAAATGCATGTCTATTGTAGACAATTCCTGAAGATAAGCAAAATCCAAATCTATATACTTTCCTTTTAAACTCTTTCCATTTTGATATTTTTGATAATTTTTGATAATTTTTTCGATATGAAGCTGTTCTAAGATAATTATTTACATCCTCTAAATACTTTTTGGCTTTATCCTCCGACGTATATTTGAAGGTAACACCTTTTTCGTTTTTTAACATTTCCACCAATTCTCTTGATGTTCTTTTTGGTTTATCTATTCTGTTCATATAATAAGCCTCTCGTTTAAATGTCATATTTCCTGCTTCTTCCGTATGACCTTCATCGATTTAAATATAGCCTATGTAACAATTATCTTATTTTCAGTCAGAATTCAAATTGACTCATACTTTTTACACAGCTGCTCGATTGAATCCACATTTTGTCCACATTCTCTACGATAATTGACATGGAGTCTTGTTGCCTCTAAGGCTCTTTTCAATCCTGTCGTTCCAAATTCATCCAGAATCAGAACAAAATATTTTTCAATCGCTTTTGCGCTGATTGCTCTTTTGAATACTTTTCCTGATAAAAGTCCGTCAACAGCACAGAGATACATAAAAGCTGAATTCCGATTCATTCCTACTTGCTTTGCTATTTTATCCGCCAGCTTTTGCGGATTTCCGCCCTCTTTTACCTCTTTACCGTATTGATAGCAGATTTTTATCATCTCATCTGAAGTCTTCTGATATGATACGGAATGCAAAGGTTTATTCTCATTTTCCTCATCACTGTTTTTCTCAGGTTCCTGTACGTTTACAGGTTCCTGTGCGTTTATATGTTCCTGTGCGTTTATATGTTCCTGTGCGTTTATATGTTCCTGTGCGTTTATATGTTCAAGTTGTCTTGGCTCACTCTTCAAAATCGCTATTTCATCCTCTAATTTTTTTATACGAGTAAGCATTTCGAGAATTATAGAATCATATTGCATATATTTCCCCTTTGATTTCTTGTTTTACATTTTCTAAACAGACTATATCATATTATTTTTTATTTTCAATAGATTTTATTATTTTTCTAATATATAAATTTATAAATTAAATTTATACACCATTTTCTTTTTCAAATTCTCTTAAAACTTCTTTAATCAATTCATTTGCCTGCTCCGTCTTATCCACATATACCACATTCTCCGGGATACGAACCAGCATCCTGACTTTAGCCAGATATTGAAATGCACGTCCTTTTTTCTTTTTTTGCACTTCTTCAACTGACATTTTTACCTGTGCAAGCTTTTCGCGAAATAAGGGAATCAGGCAGAAATAAAGCGCATCGTCCTTGAAAGATAAGCTTCCCAGGTTATTTCCAAGCTTGTCCATTACCAGCACACGATTGTTCTGTAAGGCCTTAGGTAAAATCAGATCCTTTTCCTTTAGCAGGGCTATATTTCGCTGGACTGCCTGATTTCCCACTTCACCAAGATATGCCTGAAGGTTGTATATTTTTGCAGCCTCACCGCATAGATCTGTTTTATTCTTCTCGCAATCCAGAATATGTTCAAGGCTGCTTAATGGATTTACAAACTGTTCCGCCAGCAATTTGATCAGTTTTACCTGAAAAGGAAAGCAAATTTTTCCCAACTCATCCCCGCTCAAGCTGTCAGGCATCTCCACCTGGTTCAAAATATCTAAAGATGCATGATTCAGACTCTGCATAAAACATGGAAATTCTTCCTCTTCCGGATTCCAATAATATTTTCCCTTTGTAATTTTTTGAAATAGATTTCTCACTTCTACATCAGCACTGTAAGGCATATAAATAGTGCGTTTCGCATATGCCTTAGGATTGAGCTCTCCCTTCCACACATACTTCTTTTTTGTGCGGGTTCCAATGTGCTTTTTCGCCAGCCTGTATGCTTCGTTGATTTCCTGTGCCCTCTGAATGTGGTCTGGGTGATCTGAACCAGCTGCATCCGGATGATGCTTCAGCATCAGTTTTCTATATTTTGCTTTTATAATAAGCTCGTCATCCTCCGGTAATAAGTTCAGGATGGCTCTAGCCTGTTCCAGGGTCATAATAATTGTCCTTTATATTGATAATTATCCTTTATATTGATAATTCTACGCGTTCTATTATTGACAAATAGAAAATTTTACACTATTGTAATTTTAACATTTCTATAGCATATCACAACTATTTTCACATCGAACGGAGAATTTCCCATGCAAAACAATATGAATCATCACATTGAAACTCTTTCTTTACAAATCAAAGCGCTCGAGGAAAAGCTTAAATTTCTCCCCACAGGCAAGCTGCTGATTGTTCACAATCAAAAATATGTCAAGTGGTTTTTAAGCAATGGGCGAAAGCCAGTGTATATTCCCAAAAGCAACCAGGAGTTTGCAAGCCAGCTGGCATTAAGGAAATATTTTACAGAGCAGCTTGATTTTTGCAGACAAAAATATTCTTGTCTAAAGGACTTCTTAACGTTGGAACAGGATAATCAGGCTATGCTTTCCAATTATCTGGATTCCACTTCTCCCTACTATAATCTTCTTTCGCCCACACTTCTCTCTATGAATTCAGACATCGTTGATTGGATGAATGAATCCTATCAAACCAATACCAGTCACCCGGAACACCTGATTCATAAGACGCTTTCCGGTCAGTGTGTTCGTTCCAAATCCGAAGCAATCATTTTCAATTGCCTGCTTACCTCAAACATTCCATTTCGTTATGAATGTGCCCTGATTCTTGGCGATGTCACACTTTTCCCTGATTTTACAATCATGCACCCCAAAACAAAGGAACTATTCTATTATGAGCATTTTGGCATGATGGATAACGCTTCCTACCGAGACCACACCTATGAAAAACTGAAAATATATGGAAATCATGGGATTATTCCATCTGTCAATCTGATCACGACATACGAAACCTCAAAATCCCCTCTGGATTCCACGCAGATTCAGGGAATTATTGATTCCTATTTTCGTTAGGCTTCTGTTTTCAGGCTTCTGTTTTCAGGCTTCTGTTTTCAGGCTTCTGTTTTGAGCTGGCCTCTGTTTTCAAGCTTCTGTTTGCAGTGTCGAACTAAGCATTGGACATTTTGGTTCAATATCCGGCTCTAATTGTCCACAGGCATTTTCCTTAAGCCTCAAATAGCCCGAAAACACGGGGTATAAAATTCGCCTTGGACAACGGACCATGACGTAGCCGCTTCAGTTGTCCAGACTTTTCTATAAAGCTGGACAACTGAGTTGGCTTAGAAAGACACTGTTGTCCAAGGGGTGTGGAATAATGCCAAAATAGTGCTCTAAATTGAGCTTTTTGAAACTGTCGTGGACAACTTATTGTGTATAGCTGAAGAATTGTCCAACGCACCAATCGCATCAGTTATATTTCTTAGCATGGCGTAAAACAGACAGATTTCAACGCAAAAACCCCACCAGACCACAAACCCGGAATATAAGGTTTCTGCCTGATGGGGCAAATTACATTAAGTCAGTATTATTTTTTCCCGCTTGAATTAAATCAGCATGCTGCTTTCCAGATTGCCTCTGGTCAGTATCTTACTTTTCTGAAGCAATCGCTGCCTGTGCTGCTGCCAGTCTTGCGATTGGGACACGGAATGGAGAACAGGACACATAGGTCAGTCCTACCTTATGGCAGAATTCAATACTGCTTGGATCTCCACCATGCTCACCACAGATTCCGAGCTTGATGTTCGGCCTTGTGGCACGACCCTTCTCTGCTGCCATCTTAACCAGCTGCCCAACACCCTTCTGATCAAGGCGGGCAAATGGATCAGATTCATAAATCTTATTCTTATAGTAGTCGCCAAGGAATTTTCCTGCATCATCACGGGAGAATCCAAAGGTCATCTGAGTCAGGTCATTGGTTCCAAATGAGAAGAACTCTGCTTCCTCAGCTATTTCATCAGCTAAAAGTGCTGCTCTAGGAATTTCAATCATGGTACCGATGTGATACTCAATATCTGAGCCTTTTTCCTTCTTAACCTGCTCTGCGACTTCCACTACCACATCCTTGACGAATTTTAACTCTTTCTTTTCACCAACTAAAGGAATCATAATTTCAGGAATAATGTCATACCCCTTCTCAGCCTTAACTTCAATGGCAGCCTCCATAACGGCTCTGGTCTGCATCTTGGCTATTTCAGGGTAGGTAACTGCCAGACGGCATCCACGATGTCCCATCATAGGATTGAATTCATGCAGGGAATCACAGATTTCCTGAACCTGTTCAGCACTCATCAGCATTTCAACTGCAAGATCATCGATATCACCCTCATCGGTTGGAACAAATTCATGAAGTGGTGGATCTAAGAAACGAATAGTTACAGGTCTGCCTTCCATTACTTCATATAAACCTTTAAAGTCACTCTTCTGGAACGGAATCAGTGCATTTAATGCTTTTTCTCTCTCCTCCAGCGTTCTTGACAGAATCATCTGGCGAATCTTTGGAATACGGTCCGGATTAAAGAACATGTGCTCTGTACGGCAAAGTCCAATTCCCTCTGCGCCATATTTTACTGCGTTGGCTGCATCCTCTGGTGTATCAGCATTGGTTCTTACCTGAAGGGTACGATATTCATCTGCCCATTCCATAATACGGCCAAAGTTTCCGGAAACACTTGCTTCCATTGTCTCAATATCGCCCAAATAGATTTTTCCAGTGGAGCCATCTAAGGAAATGTAATCTCCCTCGCGTATTACTTCCCCGCCAAGCTCAAATACCTTTTCTTCCTCATTGATTGCAATTTCTCCACAGCCGGAAACGCAGGCAGTTCCCATTCCACGGGCAACTACTGCAGCATGGCTTGTCATTCCACCGCGAACGGTCAGGATTCCCTCTGCTGCGTGCATTCCTTCAATATCTTCCGGCGAAGTTTCCAGACGAACCAGAACAACTCTTTCTCCACGCTCCTCATGAGCAGCTTTTGCATCCAGTGCACTGAAATATACTTTACCTGCAGCAGCACCAGGAGAAGCCGGCAGAGCCTGTCCAATTACCTTTCCATTTTTTAAAGCGTCCGGATTAAACATAGGATGCAGCAGCTGATCCAGTGATTTTGCCTCAATACGGGCAACTGCCTCCTTCGGTGTAATCATGCCTTCATCCACCAGATCACAGGCAATCTGAATTGCTGCCTGCGCGGTTCTCTTTCCATTTCTGGTCTGGAGGAAGAACAGCTTTCCATCCTCGATGGTAAACTCCATATCCTGCATATCACGGTAATGATCTTCCAGCTTCATGGCAATTTCCATAAACTCCCTGTAGCATTCCGGTAAATCCTGCTCCAGTTTGGTAATTGGCTGTGGTGTTCTGATTCCGGCAACAACGTCCTCGCCCTGTGCATTAATCAGGTATTCACCATAAATACCCTTTGCTCCTGTAGAAGGATTACGTGTAAATGCAACTCCGGTTCCAGAGGTTTCACCCATATTTCCAAATACCATAGCCTGCACATTGACTGCTGTCCCCCAGTCTCCGGGGATATCATTCATTCTACGATAAATAATAGCTCTCTCATTATCCCAGGAGCGAAATACTGCTTTTACAGCTTCCATCAGCTGAACCTTTGGGTCCTGTGGAAAATCTGCGCCCATTTTATCGCTGTATATTTTCTTAAATCTGTTAATAACTTCCTTTAAATCATCCGCTGTAAGATCCATGTCAAATTTGACACCCTTTGCAGCCTTGATCTCATCCAATACTCTCTCAAAAAGAGATTTGGGTACCTCCATTACAACATCAGAAAACATCTGAATAAAGCGTCGGTAGGAATCATAGGCAAACCTTGGATTTCCGGTCTTTGCTGCGAACCCTTCCACAGCCACATCATTTAAACCAAGATTTAGAATCGTATCCATCATACCGGGCATTGACGCTCTTGCTCCGGAACGGACAGAAACCAGAAGCGGATTGCTGTTATCTCCAAAGGTCTTTCCCTGCTTCTTCTCCAGCAATGAAAGTGCATCAAAAATCTGTTTTTTGACCTCATCAGAAATACTCTTTCCATTTCGGTAGTAATCTGTACACGCCTCTGTTGTAACAGTAAAGCCTTGAGGAATTGGCAGTCCCAAATTGGTCATCTCTGCCAGGTTTGCTCCTTTTCCTCCTAAGAGATTACGCATATCAGCGTTTCCTTCCTCAAATAAGTACACCCATTTTGACATTCGTGGTCCTCCTTAAATCGTTTTGTTACATTGCCTCTCCCGCAATGTAATTTAGTAGCTATATTATATCATTTGTTCGTCCATTTCGCACTATTATATGTGAAATATGTTTGCTTTTTTTGCAGTTTTTTTCTTTTTTTTGTCTAATTTTCCTACAAAAGTGAAAATTCTACTGATTTTCATCCTTTTCTTTTTTGGATTTTTCTTCCGGTCCTCTGCTCTCATACCAGCGACACCAGATTCCTGCAGCCAAAGATGCTGCTACTAATACTCCAACTAAAATATTACCTGCCATATTCTATTCTCCTTTTTTATTGAATCAACCTGTCAGCAAAAGAGAATTATATGTATTTTTTTCCATCCTTTTTGTGAATAAAACGAACAATCGCGATATGATTAAAGACTGCCTGATTTAAGGCAGGACCATCCCCCTGCAGAAAGCATAAAAGAAGTCCAAGAAGTGTAGTAAACCACAACAAAAGTCCTGATAAGGGGCCATTTTGTCTTACAGAAATTCTGCCATTGTCCCTGCAGATTATTGACACGTCTCTTGCAACAGATACTTCCTCCGTGTTGATTAACTGACGTATCACAGCCAAATTATCAGAAAGCGCACCTGTAGCCTGTCCCTGATTTTGTGAGGTCATATCCTCATCAGCTGCCGCATCAAATGTCTGACTGGTCGAGGTCTGCAAAAAGTGCGCCTTTAATAAAGCAGTGTCACTATAAACAATACTGATACTGGCTATGAAAATCATCCATGCAATTAAAATACTGACAATGCTTTTTTTACTTTTCATATTAATTCTTTCTTCACCCTCGGACGAATAACCAGCAAAAATACAAGCAGTGTAAAGCTTGCTCCAACAACGTCGGAAATCGTTCCGGCCCAGAAAATATTTTTCAGGGAGGTTACCATTGGCAAACCTAAAATTGCTATGATATAGATCAGCTTTCTGAACAATGACAGGGGAAGTGCATATTTCACTTTTCCCATAGCTGTCAGTCCATCCACAAAAGCGTATTGAACAGATACTGCAAAAAGTCCTAACGTGTATTTCCTGATAAAAGAAGCCGCTAACGCGATTCCTTCCTCATCTCTTACAAACAGCCCTGCAAAAAGAGGGGCGTTGCTCTGGGCTAACAGGGTCCACACAAGCATATAGGCAAAGCAGCTTAAGAGAACATACCTGAATACCTCCATCAGCTTTTTATAGTTTCCGGCTCCGTAATGGTAACCATATAAAGTGCCACAGCCACTGGTGAGTCCATTCGCTGGAAAATATGCAATTACCATAACACTCTGCACGACTGCAGCTGCCGAAATATACTGGTCTCCAAGCGCTTCTTTGCCATATTTTCGAAGCATCATGTTAAGCAAAATCACCACCAGGTTATCCAGCAGTACAATCAAAAAGGACATACATCCAATAGAAGCTATCTTTCCAGACATTTTAATAGAATACTGCCCAAATCCAATTTTTAAGGCTGCATTTTTTCCACCGAGAAAGAATAAAACATACAGCATGCTTCCAATCTGGGCTGCCACTGTGGCAATGGCTGCACCTCTGACACCCATGCCAAAAAAGAAAATAAAGACCGGATCAAGAACCGTATTCAAAACTGCCCCTATGACTACAGCCATCATTCCCTGTCTCGGGAAGCCCTGGCCCAGGATAAAGTAGTTCATGCCGTTCCCTAAAAGCACCGCAAAGGTTCCTGCCACATAAATCTCGTAATAGCCGGCAGCATAGGGATACATCACATCGCTGCATCCGAGCAGATACAGTAATGGCTGCTTCACTGCATAAAAGAGTGTTGTCAATAATACAGACAGAATACATAGTAGTAAAAAAGCGTTATTGACCGCTGCCTGTGCCCTTTTTTCCTCCCTTTTTCCAAGGGAAATGCTCATGACCGCCACACCACCAATTCCCACAAGAGATGCAAATCCGGTAATGACCGTAAGTGCCGGTGCGCAGACACCAATTCCTGCCAGAGCCAATTTCCCAGCCTCTGGAATATGACCTACAAAAATACGATCGGTAATACTGTATAAAATATTAAAAAGCTGTGCAAGCATTGCAGGAATACCCAGGTGCAAAACAAGCTTTTTGATATTTGCGGTATCAAAGGATGTCTCCATGCCAAACCTCTATTTTTTCTTCTGTGGAATAACAAAAATAAAAATCAATGAGCTGATGAGCAGAAATCCCGGATAGAACAAATTCGGAATAACATCAAATGCGGAGACCTCAAAGCCCAGCTCTGCTGCTGCCGAAATTGCCACCAGCATCTGTGCACCATAGGGAATAACTCCCTGAAAAATACAGGAGAAGGTATCCAGAATGGAAGCTGTTTTTCTGGGGGTGATATCATATTCCCTGGCCATCTGTTCTGCAATCGGGTTAGCCATAACAATAGCGACGGTGTTATTGGCCGTTGCAATATCCATGGTTCCAACCAGAAGTCCCATACCAAGCTGTCCGCCCTTTCTGCCCTTAAACACCTTATGAATCAGATACAGCAGTGCATCAAAGCCACCGTATTCACGAATCAGTGCACACATCGCTGCTACTAAAATGGCAACCATACTTGTCTCAAACATACCCGCTGCACCGCTTCCCATACTGGTGAGAAGATCCGTTGGTGCAACCATTCCTGTTGCAAGCATAATAATGGCTCCGGAAACAATACCAATTAACAGGACAACAAATACATTTACTCCGATGATTCCGCCAATCAATACCAGTACATAGGGAATAATCTGAATCAGGTTGTAGGATTGTGTCACAGCGCCATTTAAATCTGTATTAAAGGACAGAACAAGAATCAGCACCAGTGTAGCCAGTGCGGCCGGCAGTGCAATTCCAAAGTTCTCTCTGAATTTATCCTTCATCTGGCAGCCCTGTCCATTACAGGCCGCAATTGTCGTATCCGAGATGAAGGAAAGATTATCGCCAAACATGGCGCCTCCCATGACCGATGCGATGCAGAGCGGCATATTAAAGCCGGAGCCCTGGGCTACTCCCACTGCAATAGGGGTAATTAAGGTGATGGTTCCAACAGAGGTTCCCATAGCTGTTGATACGAAACAGGCTACCACAAACAGAACAGCCACAGAAAATCTGGCAGGGATAATAGAAAGCATAAAATATGCAACACTCTCCGCACTGCTTCTGCCAACAACACCCACAAAAGCTCCTGCTGTCAGGAAAATCAAAAGCATGGTAATGATGTTTTTATCTCCAACACCCTGTCCCATCAGCATCAGCTTATCATCAAACTTCAATTTTGGATTCTGAACGCAGGCTACAAAAATAGCTGCCAGGAAAGCAATTACAATTGGAATATTATAGAATCCCATTGGAATTTTCATCACATACTCAAATAAGATTCCCAATCCCAAATACAGTACTAGAAACACTCCGATAGGCAAAAGCGCCACTGGATTTCCTTTTCTCATCTCACACAGTCTCCCTTACTCTTTCTTACAAAGATTCCCTAATCACAAATCTTTTTTAAATGGTTTTTTTATTATACCACTGTTTAAGAGAGTTGTAAGGATAAAATGTTACAATTTTAATGCAATTATAATTCCAATAGGTATAACAACAGCTACCATGGCCACCAGCATTGTCAGAAAGGTTGCTGCGCCCTGCTTGACAACCTGTGTCTCACTCTCCCAGTTCAGCACCGGGAATTTCATATTGACAAACAGACCGACAAATGCGCTCCCAACAATATAAACTGCCGGAATAAGCAGATACCATAAAAGCATCGCTCCCTGCGGCTTCACAGCGATACAGACCAGAACCTCTGCCAACAGATAAAAAGGAAAAACGACAGTCAAATCTGCAAGAATTTTACTGAAAATCATGGTTCTCTTTGGAATCGGGAGCGTCTGCAAAAGCCACCACTGCTTCCCTTCCATGGAAATGGATGCTGCTGTCAATGGCATCATAGCCGGCATTGCCCCAAGAAGAAAAGGGACTGCTGCAAGGCTGATTCCAGAAATACCAAGCATCTCATTTAACTTATCCAGACCAGTAAACAATAGCGCTCCTGCAATCACAACCATGAGAATATATCCAACCATGGTGTTGGTCACATAAATCGTAGAAGAAAAATAATGTCTGAGCTCCCTGATCCAAAGACTTTTCAACAGAGAGTGCGTGGAAAGCTCCTTCATCTGATAATTTCCTGCCTTGTAGGTTGTCTGCAGGGCAGAGCATATTTTTTGAAAATATTTTTGTAAAATCAGAACCATAAGAAGAAAAGGAACAATGGAAGCAGCCAGAAGTAAAAATAACCCGCTTACCTTCCCCTGTGTCATCACATTTCCAAGCCATACAGCCGGCGGATAAATATGTGCCACCTGGTCTTCCAGCGTCTGTGCCATGTTCCCCAGTGATTGCATCAGCTGGCTCTCATCCTGCGAAGAAAGTAACGTACTGCCGCCAAAGATGCCTATTACCAACGCCAGTGTAAGTCCTGTGGAAATCAGGTTCTTATGCCTCCAGCCTGAACTGATTGCCGTTATTCCCGCTCCAAGAATGGTGGCAATCGTCAAGGGTAAAATCGGGAGAAAAAACGCCCCAATTATTCCATAAATATAAAAGCTAATCTGCGGTTTCTCCAAGGCTCCGTAAATTATCATTGCCATCGCCATGATTCCAAGTGAAAGCAGCAAATTACTCACATACATGGAGAGAAAGCGGCTCACAACAATGGCTGTTTTACTGATTGGCAGCGCTATCTGCAATTCGTAGGTTTTCTGGTCGAAAATCACACTTCCCGCCTTAAAAAAGGAGAAAAATAATGTCATAACTGCGATAGCCACAGCTGTCACCTTTGGAACAAGCTCACCCATTTTCATGAAACAGAGTCCATAGATGGTTAAGCCAATATATCCGGCCATCATAACAATCAAAAACATCCATACTGCTGTCAGCATCAGAAAACGTCTTTTTTTCTTAGGGTCTTTTCCGAAACGATATTCGTTGATACCACAAAAGTTACAAAGCTTCAGCCTCATCAACAGTTTAATCTGTCTGCCCATGTCCAGCCACCTCCATAAATAACTGTTCCAGAGATTTTGTTCTGGTCAAATCCTCAGTCCTGCCTTCAAGCACCAGCTTTCCCTGATTGATGATTGCCACATGATCACACAATTTCTCTGCTACATCCAAAACGTGGGTAGAAAAGAAAATGGCACTTCCATTCTCACAAAGCTTATGCATTTTCTCCTTTAATTTTAAGGCTGCCTCAGGATCTAAGCCAACAAACGGTTCATCCAGAATCAACAGCTTGGGCTGATGAATAAACGCTCCAATAATTGCCAGCTTCTGTTTCATGCCATGGGAATAGGAAGAAATCAAATCGCCAAGAGCTTCTGTCATCTCAAACGTTCCGGCTTCATATGCTATACGCTCCTGTCTTTCCTCCCTGGAGAGACCAAAAACATCCGCGCAAAAGTTCAAATACTGGATTCCAGTAAGATATTCATATAAATCCGGATTATCAGGAATATAAGCAATTTTTCTTTTACATCCCATGGGATCATCTTTTATGGACACTCCATCAATCAATATTTCCCCTTCCTCAAAATCATGAATACCAACCACACTCTTGATGGTCGTTGTTTTTCCTGCCCCGTTATGACCAATGAACCCATAGATTTCCCCTGCATTGACCGTGATGCTTAAATCAGATACCGCTTTTTTATTTCCCGAATAGGTTTTTGAAAGATTCTTAATCGTTAACATATTTTTCTCCTCATTTATGCTCCTCAAAAATTTTGATGTAATGCTGCAGCCGTTCCTGGTCCCTCAGCACGGCAAACAGCGGATTTGCAAAGCCTTCCAGCACGCTCTCCCTGACAAGCTGCAAATTGCGGACACTGACACTCCCCAGCTCAAGGCTTGAGAACCAGCTGTCCAGCTGATCAAAAAAGAGATCCGAGTGTATGGCAATCCCGTCGTCCAAAAGCTGCTTTGCTGCCTCCGCATAACGATCCAGTCTCTCAAACACCCTTTTCTCGAGTCCAAGTGCTTCGTCCTGCCCAGGTTTCTCGTCCTGCTGCTGTACTTTGTCCTGATCAAATTTCACGTCCTGCTCTGGTGCTTCGTCCCCCGATGACTGTGTGTCCGTACAATTGCCTTCCGCTGCAAGCAGCGCTGCCAGACGTTTGCAGTAGCTAACCGCAGCCTGATACTGGTAAACTGTCTCACTGTTGGGATTTAACCTCTTCAGCTGAAAGCTTTCACATAAGGCGTCCATTCTTTTCAGTATCTCTTCTATTCTTTCTGCGTCCTGCTCCATACTGAGCATCTGAATGCCCGAACTTAGGGTTTCTCCCATTCCCCGGAAGGTTCCTATCTGTGCCGATTTCTTTGCCATCTGAATATTCCCGGTATTCATATATGCCAGTGTTAAAAGAGAAACGCCGCTTCCTGCCCGGTTGATATCAAGCCGGTCCTCCATAGCCTCAATAACCTCCTCTGCCCTGCCTGTCTGCAGATTATTTAAAGCCTTCAGCTCCGTGACATTGTTATAGATTGTCATATTCTTACAGTTTTGCAGAATATGTTCACACAAATCATTAATTTCACTGGCTGCCGCTTTTATCGCCTGTTCATCTCCCGCCATCTGTAAATGGTTGCTCCACAGAACAACCACCTGCTGTAAAAAGGGATAACAGGCATAATATTTA
Source organism: uncultured Lachnospiraceae bacterium (assembly GCA_964619485.1). Lineage (GTDB taxonomy): Bacteria > Bacillota > Clostridia > Lachnospirales > Lachnospiraceae > UBA2882. The sequence continues at coordinate 6,600 of CAZUCI010000020.1, read as the reverse complement.
TGTACCAGCCTTCTGATTTCTTCCATGACCTCCATAAAAGGTCTTTTGGCAAAGGCCTCCGCATATTTCTGATAGAAGGCCTGAATCTGTTCTCTTCCAAGCTGTGGCTCATAGCCTATCAGTGCATCTACGGTTATGTCAAAGAAGGAAGCTAAAAGAGGCAGAAGCCCAATATCCGGCATGGTTGCCCCTGTTTCCCATTTGGAGACAGATGCTTTGGTTACCCCCATAAACTCTGCCAGCTCCTCCTGGGTTATTTTCTTACTTTTTCTCAGGGCGGCGATGTTTTCACTAAACCTTAATCCATTTAAGACTGCACTCATGGTCCTCCTCCAATCTGTAATTCATAACCCTTTAACAATGTCCCACATGCTCTGCAGTGACACATCATAAAAAGGCAGTAAGCTGTTTGATAATTACAGTTTACTGCCTCTTATAAATCTTTTCAATGGATTAAAGCGCTATTTTACGATTTTAAGTTTCCTGATGAGAAACTTTATAATACTGTTGCTGTGAAGGTTTTCTTATAAGCATGTATAAAGTATATAATTTCTGCAATTGCTGTAAGTGTCCAGGAAAAGATATAGAGCAAATACAGTGCCGTTGTTGTCTGAAATGCTGCAAATACTGTGTAAATCCAGATTACCCTGAAAACACAGGAGCCCATAATAACCACAATCGTTGGCACAAGCGTCTTGCCAAGGGCTCTACTGGCTGCAATGGTACAGTCCATAAAGGCAGAAACGCAATAGGAAATACCCATAATTCTTAGTCTCTCCATTCCAGCCTCCACAACCTCCGGGGAATTGGTAAACAGACTTAAAAATTCTCTTCCAAAAAGCTCCAGCAAAATCCCCAGCAGCAAGGCAACACCAAAGGAATAAAACACAGAGAGCAAATAGCTTTGCCGTACTCTTTTTTTCACACCCGCTCCGAGATTTTGTCCCATAAAGCTGGCGCAGGCCGTATAAAATGCCGCCATAATATCATAAACCAGATTGTCAGCATTGGCAGCTGCCGAGTTACCCGCAACTACAACCGCATCAAAGGAATTTACACCCCTTTGCACAAACAGATTTGCAAAGGCAAATATGGATACCTGAAAGGCAGAGGGAATCCCCAGCTGTAACAGCTTTTTTGCCTTATCCCCTGTCACCCTCATTTTGGAAAGAGAAAGTCTGTAATCTTCCTTTGACGCAAAAAGCTCCCGCATGATCAGAAATGCAGATAAGTACTGTGCCGTGACACTGGCAATCGCAACCCCATGAACATCCATGTGAAAGACAATTACCAGCAAAAGATTCAGTCCTACATTAACCACACCTGATACTGAAAGAAAAATTAACGGCTTTCTGGTATTTCCATCTGCACTTAAAACAGCATTGCCCAGATTATACATGGCCAGAGCCGGCATTCCCAGAAAATAAATCTGCAGATACTCTGTCGCACTTTGCAAAAATTCCGGCTTTGTATTTAACAGTCTTAAAAGATCTCCACAGAAGAAAAAACCGGTCACCAATAAAAGAAAACCTGTAATGATAATGATTATAGCTGCAGTATGTACATTTTCACAAATATCTGTTTTATTATTTTTCCCTATGGAAAGTGCTACTACAACGTTGATTCCTCCTGATAATCCAATGAGAATTCCTGTAAAAAGTGTTACAAGCAGGGTTGTAGACCCTACAGCACCCAGGGCGACAGGGCCGGCAAATTTTCCCACCACTGCGATATCTGATACATTAAACAGTACCTGCAGCAAATTGGAAAACATCAGTGGAATGCTGAAAATCAAAATCTGTTTATAGAGCACACCTTCCGTTAAAGAGCTTTCCTTATTTTTCATTTTTCTACACTTTCTGCATCCCGACTTCCACTACGCTCAGCTTAAGCTCGTTATCCCGGTAAGCAAATTCCACCTTGCAGATGACCTTCTCAATAAAATTGTCCATGTAAAGTGCATAGAGGTAATTCAGCTTGCTCTGGCAGCTGCTGTTCATCTCGATATATTTACCATCGCCCTCTGAAATGTCAGAAGGCTTGTAAATCCAGATTCCATCCTCCGTTCTGTCAACAACTCCCATGGAATAAGTCTCGTAGGAAAACGGTTCCCTAAAAAGGTCATAGGCCTTTGTCTGATTGAAATACTCCTGTGCATCTATGTACTGTTTCATAAAACAATTCAGATAAATAAAAATGCAGTCTGCCAGGTTTGTAGCATTTCGAAGCATGATTTTCACAATTTCACATGCCATGTCGCGCAGGGAAGGCTCATAGTTGAATACATAAAAACGTTTCATGGGGTGAATCGGAACCTTGCGGTCACAGTAAGGATTATGAAGACTCAGCTCCTTTAGCATCTCGGCAATACTCTGTGTGGAGTGTCTTCTTACAAATATTGCATTGCGGAGACTTTTCTCAATCTGCTCATAAACCTCCTCATTCTCTGCATAAAAGATCAGAGGCACACGCTTGATTTTCTCATATATCACCCTTTGGCTGTAAACGACCCCCTCCTTTTCCAGAAGGCTGTACTGTTGGAGCAGAATCTCAATCTGCTTCTTATCCACCAGCTCATTTTTTGCCTTAGGGTCCACCATAAAGATAAGATACTTCTTCTCCATGTTAACAATGGACAAATGGTAAACAGAGCGTTCATAGGTGATATTAAAGCATTTATACCAGCTGCTGCTCTTCACACTGTCCGTGGAGAACTGTTTATCATCACCCTCCACAAGGTTTCCCCAGAACAGATATTGTTTAAAAAGCTCTTCCGCCAAGATTGTCTGATCCTTTTCATACATGGCAATCCATAGAACATCCAGTGAAAGGGCATACTTCATGAAGCTGTTCATATAAATGCCAATTAAATCCTGAAAATCGATTCCATCTGCAATCAAATTTCTGATCATTCCGGTACAGATTTCCTCATAGGGCAAAAAGAAGGTGGTATCCTCCTTTACATAATCATCCTCTTTGACATAAATAAACTTGCGGTTCCAGTAAATATGTGCCAGCACTGTTTTAAACAAATTAGCGTCATCAGATAAAAGTGCCAGCTTCTCCACAAACAGGCCAAAATCCTTTTTCATGATATTCAGGGAAACATCGGAATCGTTGGTAATGTCCCACAGTCTGTCTCTATTGCAGATTCGGTCCTCTGCTACCAGCCCGATGATATCGATACAATTCTCCCACTTTTGTTCACTGTCATCCTCCCCATCATGGTCATAATCCAGAGGAAGGACTTTTTTAACCCTGAGGAAATAATCGTCAGCCTCCAAAATTAAAAGCATGCGGTCTTCCTTTTTTAAAAACATACTTTCGTTTTGTTTTCTGACATAGCGAACAGCCTTTTTCAGGCTGATATACATGAGCCAGAAGGAATACTCGGTATCGCTGCAATAGGCAACCTTTCCCTTCAAATACAAATTTTCGAGGCCTTTGTTTACCTCTTCATTGGTAAAATAATTGGGGCAGATATTTTTCACAAAATAGAAGGTATCAATAAACATCTTAAAATGCGTATTAAAGAACAGATAAAATGTCTCCGCAGCACTCTGGGTATTCATGATAAAGGTCTGAATCATCTCACTGCTTTCCGCCTTCAGTTGATTGGAAACATTGTACTCAAAGCAGGGCGCCAGCATATTACTGGAGCTTTTGCAGGCATTCACCGGCTTTATATGCTCCAAAATCTGATGTGGATCTCTCTTTAGCAGAATACAGGTGTGGACGCATTTTGCCACCTCCGAAAAAATTCTTTCATCCTTAAAATCTGTGGAATTCACCTTGTACTTTTCCAGTTTCTGATACTCCGCCCAGTAAGCATCGTCTAACTTTTCCCGACACTGATACTCAATCAACAGGCTCACATACATTCTGCCAAGAGACAATGGCAGACGCTCTTCATATCTCTTTCGGAATTTGGAAAAAATCTCCGGGTCATCCCGGTAAGCAAGTGTGCACATGTCCAATTCCATGTTTAGCGCATTTCTGGTAAAGAGTGTACTGAAAACCTGATGATATTCCTCCATGGAAATCGCTCCGGAATCATAGAAAAAGGGAAGTCCACACTGTACCATCAGCTGCATACAGCAGTTGTATCTGCCATATTCCTTGCATTTCTTCCAGAGCTCAACCAATTGCTTACTGTAATTTTCCAGCGTATGACCACCGAATTCAAAGCCCGAAATTAAATACTCCATATTTCTCTGAACAAAGCATTCCTCCTGCGCCATCAGACTCATCACATGCAGAAAATCAGACAGCCCACGCACCATGCTCAAAATATCATTCGTATTCTCCTCCGTAAGTTTTCGTTCATTCATCATACGGATGCTTCTACTGGCCTTTGCATCATTTCACAAACGGTTGTAGACCATCATACAGAGAATCAGCTCATCGCCACCCTGTTCATCCTCATACCGCTCCATATAATTGTATATGACTGTTTTCATTTCCCCTTTGGTCAACGATTTAAATTCCGTCACCAGATCTGCTGCTATATATGGGTCTTTTTGGCAGATACATGAAATCATATATCTTTGTTTTTCTAAATCATCTTTATATAAGGTGTATACCACACGCTTCAATTTGTCATGCTTTTTCCTGGTTGCATCACGAAGTCCTCCTACCCAGAGGGTCCTCTCAATCAGGCTTTTGGTTTTGTCATCAATCATCCCAGTCAACCATTCCTTTATCCAGAGCATCCGCTAAGAAGCAGCCCTGAAAGTCATCATTTGCAAAAGTAATTCTCTCATCATTCTCTTCCAAAACACCGAGCTGTAATGCAAGGTTTAAACATACCCTGGTATCAAGCTCCTCAAGCCCCAAAATCTGCTTGCACTTTGCAAAAATGCGGAGTACCTCCACGTTAGCCATACCTTCCTCCGGCATGTGAATAGCAAGGTACATGAGAAGCGAATCAAGACGTCCCGGCGCTGCATTAATATCCTTCTTTTCCTCATTTTCTCTTCTGAAAAGACTCTTAATGTAAGCCTTGAAAAAGTCTGTAGATGTCTCCGGCATATGATTGTTTGTCTTTGCATAATCAAACAGGAAATTCAATACAATAGGCGTAAATGCCACCCCATTTTCTATCATTTTGACTGCATAGGAAACTATCGCACTGGTCAGCTGGCTATTGCTATCCGCCTTTTGGGAAATATAGCTTGTAATATCATCCTTATCCATCTGCCGCAGATAAAAGGTAGGAACTCTGGTACTGATTTTAACCTCCACATTCTCCCTGTCAGTAATAACCATATAGGTATTTGGATACTGCGCCAGCATTTTCTCAATCTGAATGACAACCTTTTTCTTAACCTCGTTGGATGCAATCATCTCATTGACGCCATCCAGGTACAGACTGATACTGCCCTGCGAAAGCAGCTTCTGACAATAATTGACAGGAATGTCAAGCATGGCACAAATCTGGTCTTCAATACTGAAATACAAATCCGTGGCATCACTCAGTCGAATCATAACCGGAAGCGGATTCATGGAATTGTTTTTCCACTCCTTTGCATCCATATATTCAAGGTATTCTATGGATGTGGTTTTACCGCATCCTGCCTCGCCCAGAAGCATAAGATGCTTTTCACTGCCAAGACTGTTTTTAATTGTATTCATAGAGACATCCGAGCCATGGTCTGTTCAAGGGTCCAGAATATTTTCTGCTTTTTTACTCCACTTCACCGAGATAAACTTAAAACCATTCTTCATATTCTTCTCATAGGAGCTGATAATGTTTTTGATATAATCATCGGCATTGACCTGCATACTGCGCTCATTACTCTCAAAAGCAGCTTCAATTGCCCTGTGATGCTTCCAGCAGACAAACAGAGACGTAATCAGTACATCCTGAATATTTTTATACCTTTCCAGCCTGGTCCATTCTCTCTCCTCATGGGAGGTGATGTTACGCAGCTTGTAGGTACACAAAATGTGATCTATCTGATGCTTGTCATTCACATAATTTCTCGGATTGGCTGTCAGCTTAACTGCGCTGGTATCAATCAAAGACAGCTTGTTCATCAGATTTGCACACTGCAGATCATCCTTTGCATAAAGCTCAAGATATAAGGGCTCATTCACTGTAAGAAGAATCTTTTTCATTAAAGGCTCGATACTATAGAAATATCTGGTAATCATATCCAGCTCTTCCTCTGAGGTGTTTCCACTGTTTCCAAACAGCTTTTTGATGGAATAATTCATATATTTCTGTATGCCATCCACGGAGCTGTGCTTTGATGGTAAATCAATCAACATCTCATAAACATCAATCATCTTATTGATGTCATAATCCTTTAATTCATCCTTGTACTCTGATGCTATGTTTTCTTTAATTTCCTTGCCGAACATCTCTTGTCCTCCTGGTAACTATCCTTTTGATGCTGTATCCTTCCTCTTTTGTATTAAATGGGTGCACAGCAAAACCTGTAAATACATTATATCAAAGAAATTTGATTATTTCATCTATATCAGTCAAAAAGCGCCATAGACAAAAGAGTTTTCTTCTGCACTATGACGCCTTCAATTTTAAATATATGTAACTTGAATATATGTTAGTTTCAATATATTAATGATGTTGGGGTC
>CAZUCI010000019.1:0-40018 GCA_964619485.1 uncultured Lachnospiraceae bacterium | reverse complement strand
ATGGAGGATTTTTTTATGTATGAAAAATATTTTGAACTATTAAGAGAAGAATGCCTACTGCGTAACCTTTCTTCACAAACGATAAAAGCCTATATTTCACGTATTATTCCATTTATGAGATGGACAGGAAACAAACCAATGGAAGAACTCACCTTGCAGGATGCAAGAGACTTTATTCTGTATAAGAAAAAAAGCGGAGTTGCTGCTTCCACCTGCAACTTATACAATTCATCCATCTGTTTTCTATACAAATATGTTCTTCATATTCCTTGGAACAGGGATTTCGTTCCAAGAATGAAGAAAGATGTCAAACTGCCAAATGTTCTTACACTCGAAGAAGTGGAAACATTAATCGATACTGCGGAACATATCCGAAATAAAGCTATTATTGCGCTGCTCTATTCATCTGGTATCAGAGTTGGAGAACTGGTGAATCTCAGAGCAGAAGATATCTACATGAGCAGGATGCAGGTACATATCCGGGAAAGCAAAAATCATCATGACCGATTTACAATTCTCTCAAATCGTGCACTTGAACTATTGACAGAGTACTGGAAAAGTTATCCAGTGAAAAGAGAAAACTTTTTTATCTCTATTGATGGTACTCATGAGCCATTAAAAGTCGGTGGCGTAGAATATATGCTCCGAATTGTTGGCAAAGATGCTGGATTAAGTGTACATCCCCATACCCTTCGTCATTCCTTTGCTACTCACCTGATTGAACAAGGAGTTCCTATGACCTATGTTCAATCCCTGCTTGGACATAGGTGTCTACAGTCAACCCAGCTGTATATTCACATTTCCAATAAAACTGTCATGGGAATCAAGAGTCCACTGGATCATCCCGTGAAGAAAAAACGTGGTCGTAAACCAAAGAAAAAGGATGGTGATTTAAATGAATAATCAGATCACCACTCAGGATGTTTTTCATCAGTTTCTTCCAGAATACAGTGAAACCCATCTTTTTTCCGAACAGCAGCATATGACAGCACTCTGCATTTCCAAGTGCAGAACAGCTGAGATGGGAGCCAACGTCAGCCAGTGTGAATCCTGCCACAAGCAGTACATCCATTACAATTCCTGTAAAAACAGACACTGCCCCATGTGTCAGGGCATGGATGTGGATGAGTGGATTGATAAGCAACAGGAGAATGTACTGGATGTTCCTTACTTTCACACAGTGTTTACCATTCCACAGGAACTCTATTCCCTTGTCTATTCAAACCAGAAAGTTCTATATGATGCATTGTATCATGCTGCACATCAGACAATGAAAGAATTGTCTTCTGATTCAAAACATCTTGGTGCCAGAATCGGATATATCTGCGTTCTTCATACATGGGGATCCCGGATGAATTACCATCCGCATCTACATATGATTGTTCTTGGTGGCGGGCTGGATTCTTCCAATCACTGGAAAGACAAAGGAAAAAAGTTCTTCTTTCCGATAAAGGTAATGTCAGCTGTTTTTAAGAAGCATTATCTGAATGAGCTTAAGATACTTCGTGAAACGGAGAAGCTACAGTATCATGGAACATCGGAAAAGCTGAAAAATCATTACGCTTTTAAAGAACTGCTAAATCAGTTGTATGCAAAGGAATGGATTGTATATACCAAAGAAGCCTTTAACGGAGCGAACTCTGTTATAAAATACCTTGGCAGATACACGCATCGTATCGCTATCAGCAACCGACGTATTCTTGGCATGACGGAAGAAACCGTCACCTATCTTGCCAAGGATTATAAGAATGGTGGGAAAATGATTCCATACACAGTGAAGGGAACGGAATTTCTGCGAATGTTTCTAATGCACGTACTGCCAAAAGGTTTTGTACGCATCAGACACTATGGGATTCTTTCCTGTCGGAGCAAGAAAGAAAAGATGGATTTATGCAGGAAACTTTTGCACTGTATTCAGTATCTATCACAGTTAAGAAATAAGACTACTGCTGAAAAGCTTATGATTCTTTATCGAAAAGATATCTGTACGTGCGAAGCCTGTGGAGGAAAGCTCTTGTCGTTCAGACTCCGTGGCAGTTACTCACTTACAGGATAAAAAGGTGTAACAGAATAGATTTGAAAACCTTCTAATTCAGAAGGTCTATTTGTTGTACGCAAAAAGCGATAAACACTATAGATTTATTAATTTGTAGCTATGTAAAACAGATATCTTTGATAAAATCAGGGAAATGAAAACAATTGAAAATCCATAGTGTATTGGCTAAAGGGACGCGACTTGGTTCAATGGGTGAAAACCGGTGTGCAGACCAGAGGAAAGGGCAGATGTAGGAAACGTGTAGTCTGCTTTTTCCTCTGCCCTGACGCCGATTGTTCACGTATTAATTTCATAGGGGAATGAATATGTGTAAATACATCGCTTTTTTAAGTGGAAAAGCAGATCGTTGCAAATGCTCATACACTTGAAGAAGTAGTGAAATATGCAGAGGATCGCTATGGATTAATTGAAATCCCTTCCATTGAAAAGGAATATATTCGACAACGAAAAAGTTTAAAGGAGGGTTTGATTTTGCAGAATAGCCCAGAGCTTCTGGGTGAAATGGCAGATATTCCCAGTCCAGATGTTTCAAATGAAAAATCAGTTAGAGAATATTTGGGCAGATTAGAGGCTCGAAGTGAGGCGATTGCTGAAATGCCGGATAATGTTATTTCAATGGATTTTCATCTGTACAAAATAAGAATAGATGATGATTTCCTTGAAATGGACATTGATTATATTTGGGATGTTTTTGGTATTTCTTATTCCGGAAATGGGAAGGTAATGAAGCAGTTTAAGAAAATAGCAAGAGATTTGTACCTCTATTATGGCGTCAAGGAAGATGATATAAAGAATAAGACAAGGAGATTTTCTTCTCTGGTAACGGAATTAAGCTTATAAGTTACAGTTTGTGAGCAGTTTTTTATCCAGATAAACGTTAGCTTTTATAGTAGGAGACAATACTTTGTGGAGAAAAAATGGAAATAGACTGAGGAGATAACAAAATGGATGAGAAGATTACCCTGTGTGGTGATAATTGTATAGAGTGCCCGCGATACAATGCAAAAAATGAGAATCAATTAAAGAATACTGCAGAATTATGGTATAGAGTAGGTTGGAGAAATTCAATTGTTTCCAATAATGAGATTCGTTGTAATGGATGTTCAAGCCATAAGGAATGCACTTATCATTTAGTGGAATGCATCAAAGAGCATTGCGTGGAAAAGTGTAATCAATGTAATGAGTTCCCGTGCAATAAAATTGATGAAATGTTGGAACGCACCAGGAAATATCAAGAAATATGTAAGCAAGTGTGTTCTCCAGAGGAATACGAATGTTTAACAAAGGCATTTTTTGACAAAGAGAATAATTTAAAAAAGTAGACGGGCTCCGAGCTGTCGGAACAAATTGTCGTAATCATAAATAATTTGATGCTGCCCCAGCTGATGTGACTTGATGTAACACTGCCACTATCCTGCATTTGTGAGATTTACAGTAAAAACGGGCAATTTAAGATGAAATCAAATTTTTGCATGCTTTTTACGGCCTTTCTAATCCATATCTCAAGAAAAATACCCCATATATTCAAAAAAAACGGGCAAAATTTTGTATACACTCTGATTTGCATGTTTCCGTCAAAATATTGGATATTGCCACTATCTCAAATGTTGAGTATTTCAACCCCAATATTGAATATTGCCACCAGATATTTTTGCGACAATATCATTTTGTCTGCCAGACATTGGAAAAAATAACATCGCGTGCTATACTGTGAGAAGGATAAAAAGCAACCATAGGTTAACAGAGCAGGATAAGAGGTGGAGTATGAGTTTTGCGGAGAGAATTCTGGCGCTTCGAACCAGAAGTGGTATGAGCCAGGAAGCTTTGGCGGATAAATTATATGTGAGCAGACAGGCTGTTTCCAAGTGGGAGTCAGGAGTAACACTTCCGGAGACAGATAAGCTGGTGAGCATCAGCAACATGTTTGGAGTCAGCGTAGATTACCTTTTGAAGGATAATGTGATAAATAATGGAGGGGAAAGCCTGGATCGTGTCATTTTAAGATTCCTTGGCTCTGCACAGGATATTGATGGAATTTCCAAGGAGCTAATCAACATTATTCAGGATGGTGTAGTGGATGAAGATGAAAAGATTAAATTGGATTCCATTATGATGACGTTAGATGAAATTACTCATAATATCGAAGATATTAAAATGAAAATGGCTGATGCAGGGAATTCATGAGGACAGATTCCTGAAAATGGCGATGCAGGGAATTCATGGGGACAGATTCCTGAATATGGCGATAAAAGGATAAATATTTAAAGAGAGGTACGACAAATGAATGAAATTATTTCAAAATTGATTATTTACGGAGATCTTCCAAAGGATTCTATTTTGATGGAGTTATCCGATATTTGTGCAAAGGTTAAATCAGGCAGCTTTAACAAGGATGAGCTTGTGACCAGAGTTTATAAGCAGATAAAGAAGATCCTGATTGTTGCAACAGATTATGGGTTTGATAAAAATTTATGGCAGAATTATCTGACCTATCTTTTGATTACAGATGAAAATCCATTCAGCATCACCTGTGAAAAGGTTGGTGCAAACGATGGAAGTGTCAATCATTTTGCCAAGAATGATTTTAAAGAATTTAAGGCGTTGTTTGACTATGATTTTACGCAGATAGAGGAAGCACTGGGAATTGACTGCTTCTCTACCCTGTCCAGCTATCGTGCCATTGGCAAGCCGGAGCTGATGTACAACAAAAATGTGAGCCAAAAGGTTCAGGCACTCAGTCAGAAGCTGGCAGCAGCTAAAAATGAAGATGAATTCTTCACCGGTGTGACCGGGTTCTACAAGGATTACGGTGTCGGAATGTTTGGTCTGAACAAAGCTTTCCGTATTGGAAATGTAGCTGAGAATGGAGCAATCACCTTCCATGCAATCAATAACATGGACAAGGTTATGTTAGATGACTTAATTGGTTATGAGATTCAGAAGGAGAAGCTGGTTGCAAACACCAAAGCATTTGTCGAAGGAAGAAAAGCAAACAACGTTCTTTTATTTGGTGACAGCGGAACTGGAAAATCAACCAGTATCAAGGCTATTGTCAATGAATTTTATGATCAGGGGCTGCGTATGATTGAGATTTACAAGCATCAGTTCAAGGATTTATCTAACGTGATTGCCCAGATTAAAAATAGAAACTATAAATTCATCATCTATATGGATGACCTCTCCTTTGAGGAATTTGAGATAGAATATAAGTTCTTAAAGGCAGTGATAGAGGGTGGTGTGGAGACCAAGCCGGAGAATATCTTAATTTATGCGACCTCCAACCGCCGTCATCTTATCAAAGAGACCTGGAACGACAGAAATGATACGGAATTTGAAAATGGATTGCATCGTTCTGACACCATGGAGGAGAAGTTATCTCTGGTTAACCGTTTTGGAGTTACCATCTGCTACTCCAAGCCCTCACAGAAGGAATATTACAACATTGCCATTGGTCTGGCGCGAAAAGCCGGTATTACCATGTCTGATGAAGACATTCAAAAGGAAGCAAACAAATGGGAGCTTAGTCACGGCGGTATTTCAGGTCGTACGGCACAGCAGTTTGTCAACTTTTTACTTGGATAGAACTTGGATAAAAACTGTTTAGAATTTGTATAGAACCTGGATCCAACAATTTATGCAAATAAAGTAAATGCTATACATGAGGAACCACCATGGAAAATGCAAAAATTTTTGTATGTACACATAAAAGCTTCACACCACCGACAGATCCTTTTTATGTCCCGCTTTTTGTTGGAAAAAAGGGAAAAGAGGATCTGGGGTATATTGGAGATGATACAGGCGATGAATGCTCAGCGAAGAATTGTTATTATGGTGAGCTGACTGGTCTGTACTGGGTTGCACGCAATTGCCCGGAGCTTACCATCAAAGGGACCTGCCATTACAGACGGTTTCTTTTAAATGATGATGGAAAGGTCTTTTCCAAGGAACAGGTGGAAGAGCTTTTAGGTCACTATGATTTGATTACAACTAAAACACTTTCGCTGAGAAGCAATTATTATGATGGATTTGGGGCAAACCATAACTGTGCAGACCTGGATTTGACAGAAAAGGTGATCAAAGAAAAATATCCGGAGTATTATGAAACCTACAATCGGTTAGTCCATGATAACAAAACCTATTTCGGAAATATGATTATCTGCAGGGCACCACTTTTTGATGCCTATGTGAACTGGCTTTTTTCTATCTTTGAGGAAATGGAGCCTTTGATTGACTTTGAAAGCTATGATGCATATCACAGAAGAGTTTTTGGATTTATCTCGGAGTTCTTATTAAAGGTTTATGTGGAAGTCAATCATCTGAGCGTTTATGAATGTATGGTTGGTATGGTGGGAGAAAAGAAAGAGACGATTCAGGTGCGTGAGCAGCTGGCGCAATATATTGAAAGGGCAGAGTATGCCAGGGCCAGGGAATATTTTGCCGGTGTACAGAGGGAACGTCCCGATATTTTGATGGAGGCGTCCGATGTAAATGGCGAATTGAAACTTGCCATGCAGATGATTGCAACCTTAGAACGTGAGGAGCATTCGCAAACTGTTCATAGCTATGAACAGTTAAGGCAGTTGTTTTTGTACATGAACAGATTGTCAGCAGAAAGCCATCGCAGAACATTATCGGAAGAGGAGAATGACTGGATTGCCAGAAATGTTTCAAAGGAAGCCTGGGAAATAGCGCAGATGCTTTTTTAGAATTTTATGCTGGATTTTCCCTTGACAAGACGTCAGATGTTTTGTAAAATAGGCAAAGATGTGGCAAGCCCAGATAGCTCAGTCGGTAGAGCAGAGGACTGAAAATCCTCGTGTCACTGGTTCGATTCCGGTTCTGGGCATTATGCGGGTGTAGTTCAATGGTAGAACACCAGCCTTCCAAGCTGGATACGTGGGTTCGATTCCCATCACCCGCTCTTATAAACTCAATAATCATTATGCACGAGTGGCTCAGTGGTGGAGTATCGCCTTGCCAAGGCGAGGGTCGCGGGTTCGAATCCCGTCTCGTGCTTTTTTTATTGCCCTGAAACTGTGATGTTTTGGGGCTTTTTGTATGTCCGGTATTTTTCAAAAGTGTTGCAGGGTGTTGCGAACCAGTTTCGTATCCAAAATTTCTTCTAAAAATTTCTAATATATGTACGCAATATATTTATATAATGATATAATAGTTATATGTTAAAAAGTGAGCGGTTTATTTTTTTATAAGGGAGTGTTACATAGGATGAAGAAAATGAAAAAATCCTCTTTGACGAGAAAAATTGTGTTGCTGGTTCTTCCCATTACGGTGTTGTCTTTTTTCCTGGTATTTTTAGCAACGTTTATTAATACAAGAAAAATACTGATCTCTGATGTGGATAGTCAGATTGCAGAGATATCGCAGTCCATTGATTATCAGGTCATGTCAGAAATGAATCGGACACTGGGTATTATGGATACCATTAAGATGTCGGTGGAAAAAAGCTGCGATTCCAAGGAAGAAATCGAGAGTTACCTGTATGACGTTGCGGATGCATATCCGGATGTGATTCCAACAGGAATTTATTGCGGTTTAACGGATGGAACCTACATTGATAAGATGTGGACGCCGGATGCAGACTGGGTTATGAAGGAGCGTCCCTGGTATCAGGAGGGATTAAAGGCTGATCAGGTTACCATGGGCGAGATGTATATGGATGCAAGTACGGATCAGTACATTATTTCCATTTATACCAATATTAAAGATAAAAACGGAGATGTGATAGGCGTACTTTCAGCTGATGTGCCCATGGACAGCATTGTAGAGATACTAAAAAATGTTTCGCTGTTTGATACAGGCTTCGCATATGGAATTGATTCTGCGACAGGGCTTATTTTTGCAAACAGCGGCAATGAGAGTCTGAATGGTTCATCCATCTTTGAAACAACAGACGAAATAGAAGCAAAAGTTTCAGATATGATGAAAAACAAGGATTTTAATAAGCTTGTATTGCTTGGAAATCAATATGTTTATCTTGGAAAGATAGAAAACTCAGATTTTGTTGTGGTATGTCAGGTGGCGGAGGCTTCGGCAATGGCAAATTTGTCAATTGTGCGTGACACCTCGTTTTTTACCAGTGTAATAGGAATTATCATTGTATGTATCTTTGTTTCAATTTTTATTTCCAGAGCCCTGAGACCAGTTCAACAGCTGATGAAAATGATTGGCAAAATGAAAGAGCTGGATCTTACGGAAAAAGTTAATGTAAAAGGCAGCGATGAGCTTGCTCAGATGTCTGTGGCATTGAATGAGCTGGCAGATTCTCTGAAGGACACGATTTCTATTATGGCAGAATCCGTTGCCAGTGTGGATGAAAGCTCTAAGGAGAATGAACTGGCTGCAAACAGAATGGAAGAAACCTCTGTGGGACAGTATGGGGAGATGGAAAGTCTGGTGTCCACCATGAACGAGCTCTCTGAGGCTATTAATTCCATAGCGCAGGGAACAACGGGACTGGCGATGACTGTATCCGACACTTCTCAAACCATCAGTGATGCAAACGGAATGATTGGAGAGACCAGAAAACAGCTCGGAATGGGCCGCAATGCAGTGCAGAATATGACAAATACCATGAACTCCATTGTTTCATTTTCAGAGTCTTTGAAGCAGGCTGTTGAGAATGTAAAGGAGGGGGTTTCCGGTATTACTGAGATGGTGGAGGTAATTAATGGAATTGCAGAGCAGACCAATCTGTTGTCATTGAATGCTTCCATTGAAGCGGCCAGAGCAGGTGAAGCCGGAAGGGGATTTGCTGTTGTTGCTGATGAGATTCGTTCGCTGGCAGAAAACTGTGCTGATTCTGTAAAGCAGATTGTCAATACCACCGCAAATATGCAGCAGCTAGTAGAAGTGGTGCTTGAGAAAACAGAGCAGAGTCTGAATGCTGTAAAGAGTGGAGATGAAGCGGTTCATCATACCAATACAGTATTTGAAAATATTGATCAGAATATAGAGGCACTTGACCAGGCTATGTCCACTGTAAATGGGGCCATGACAAATGTGGAAGGTGTTGCAACGGATATGGCTGCCAATACGGAGCAGCAGACCGCAAGCTCTTCCATGATCCTGTCTACCTGTGAGGAGGTTATGAAGCTGTCTTCGCAGTTTAAGGAGGAAGGCCATTCCATGAGTGAGCAGAGCAAAGCATTGAAGGAGCTTTCGCAGTCGCTGGATGAAAATGTAAAGAAATTCCGCATGGAGTAAGAGCTGGTAAAAGTGAGCTAAATCAACGCTGAGATTTTTACATCCGGAAGCTTGCCAATATCAACGAATTTATCCCCCACCTTGATGGTTGGTTTGGCAAGAGATACCGGATTGATAAAGATAATATCTCCTTCTAAGCCGTTGGAAAGGCGTACCTTCTGATTCAGGAAGGTATTGACCACATTTTCGAGGAAGGTAAGCAGAAAATGTGGGTCGTATTTTTGTAGACCGTCATTTTCAAAGAAGGTAATGACGGAGAAAGGGCAGAGTGCGTCCCTGTAAGAGCGCTTGGAGGTCATTGCTTCATAGACATCTGCAATGGCAGTCAATTTTGCAAACCGGCTGATTTTATCGGAGGTAAATCCGTAAGGGTAGCCACTTCCGTCGCACCGCTCGTGGTGCATCAGAGCAGCGTTTTTCACCTCATCAGGGAGAGTGAATTTTGAGAGCAGCTGGTAAGACTGTACCGGATGCGTCTGGATGAGCTTGAATTCTGAAGCAGTCAGCTTACCGGGCTTTTGAATGATTTCCTGTGGAACCATCAATTTCCCGACATCATGAAACAGTCCACAGGCTGTGGCCAGTTCTCTCTCTGCATCGGAAAAGCGTAGCCAGCCGGCAAAAATATAGCAAATCAACGCAACATTAATGGAGTGGGAATAGGTACAGTCATCAAATTCCTGCATATTTAAAATCATGTCCATCATTCCGGTGGGTGATTTTCTGTTTTCGACAAGCCCCATAGTATCTTTTAATAAGGTTTTGGGGTCAAATTCATTGTTCTTTGAAACGAGGGAGTTAAAGGAGAATTGTAATTTATCAAGATTTTCACGAAATTCCTGTTTGAAGGCAAGAAAATCAGGAGATGTCTTCAGCTTTTCAGCATAGGAAATCCCCGGTTCCTCTTCCAAAGTGGAAGTAAGAACTTTATCTTCTACCCGTATGGAAAAAATATCAAAAGAGAACAATCTGGCAATCAGATTCTCTGTCAACGCAATTCCCTTTGGAACAATTAACTGTCCATCTATGGAAAAAACATCCTCAGCCGTGATCATTCCTTTTTTTAAATCAGATAATAAAATTTTTTGCATAGAAACGCCCCCATTTCCATATCCCTACTTAGAATTATAGGGGGGAAATGAGGGCATGTCAATCATTAAACATTTGCCGGTGAACGATGGAAGCAAAAAATTATTTGGACAAATCTGTTTCACGGATGATTTTTCTAAGCCCCAGAATTGCTGCAGGAGAGACAGAAAGCTCATCGATGTCCATTTCTAAAAAGGTTCTTGTCAGAGAGTAGTCAGCACCAAGCTCACCGCAGATACCAACCCAGCATCCGCCCTTATGTCCATTGTCAATTACCTGCTTTATCATTTTTAAAATGGCAGGATGATGAGCATCATAGAATTTATCCAGCTTAGGATTCTGCCTGTCAATTGCCAGTGTGTACTGTGTCAGGTCGTTGGTTCCGATACTGAAGAAATCTACTTCCTTTGCAAGCTCATCGCTGATCATAACTGCCGCGGGGGTTTCAATCATGACACCGATTTCCACGTCCTTATAGGCAATGCCCTGTGAGGAAAGCTCGTCCTTGACCTCAGCGAGAATTTCTTTGATTTCTTTTACCTCAGCGAGTGAAATAATCATTGGAAACATAATGGAGATAGTTCCAAAGGCGCTTGCGCGTAAAAGTGCACGAAGCTGTGTCTTGAAAATTTCTTTTTGGGTAAGACAGATACGAATGGCACGATAGCCCATTGCAGGATTGTCCTCTTTATCCAGATGAAAATAGTCAACCTGTTTGTCAGCACCAATATCAAGGGTGCGGATAATTACTTTTTTACCGGCCATGTTTTCAGCAACAGCCTTATATGCCCGAAACTGTTCTTCCTCTGTAGGGAAATCCTTTGATTCCAGGTAAAGAAATTCACTTCTGAAAAGTCCAATTCCGCCGGCATCGTTTGCAAGAGCACTGGCCACATCCGAAACATTTCCGATGTTGGCGTACACATTAATCTTTTTGCCGTTCAGTGTAATGTTTTCTTTTCCCTTGAAATCCAGGAGAAGCTTTTTATTATTCGCATCCTCCTCCTGCTTGGCACGCATTGTGGTGAGAATTTCCTCGGTAGGTTCAATGATTAAGGTACTGGTGTAGCCGTCGACAATGGCCAGCTTTCCGTTCCATTCATCCTGAATTTCCACATCAATAAGAGCGGGAATATTCATGGTTCTCGCCAGAATGGCAGTATGGGAATTGGAGGAGCCAAGACGGGTAACAAAGGCAAGTAATTTGCTTTTATCCATCTGAACTGTTTCACTTGGAGCAAGGTCCTCAGCCATAATAATAACCGGTTCATTCATATCGGTATTGGAGTCAGAGGAACCTGAGAGAACATGGATCAGACGCTCAGAGATATCCTTAACATCTGCGGCACGCGCTTTCATATACTCATCATCCATGGAGGCAAATAACTGGGAAAAATTATCTCCGGTGGTAGCCACAGCATATTCTGCATTGACTTCCTGTGTACGGATGATATTCAGGACGCTGTCCATATAGTCGTCATCCTCCAGCATCATGCTGTGAACCTCAAAAATCATGGCACCTGATTCGCCAACCTCCTTCAGAGCCTTCTCATATAAGGCCTGAAGCTGTTCACAGGCTTTTTCACGTGCCTTTTCGTAGCGGGTCACTTCTGCTTCCACATCAAGAATTTTTGTTCTTTTAACAAGGTTCTGAGCCTTGGTGTATTTTAAGATTCTTCCAATTGCTACGCCCTTTACAATAGATTTTCCAGTTATTTGAATCATAGTTGTGCCTCCCCAAAATATGAATAAATATTAAACAGTTTCTGCAAAAAAATGCTCAAGTGCAGCAGCGGCAGCTTCCTCGTCATCTCCCTCAACGGTTACCGTGATAACGTCGCCACATTTGATACCAAGACTCATAAGAGCCATTAATTTGCGAAGGTCAGCACTTTTACCGTCCTTTTCCATTGTGCAGGTAGAGTTGAATTCCTTTGCCTTTTTTACGATGAGGCCTGCTGGTCTTGCGTGAATACCGATTGCGTCTTTGATTGTGTAGTTGAATGATTTCATGTGAAAACTCCTTTCTGATATATGGATTATTTAGTTTACGGATGCATAGGTGGTGGTAATTTCATTGAGCTTCCAAAGCGTCTGGAAGCAGTCTGAGCAGTGAATCTCCAGAGAGTGCGTTTTTGCATCTGGATAGAAACGGGAGCTCATGACGATTGCACCCTGGTTTAAGTATACCTCAATTGCAGAGGAATCTGCAAATAATTGAATGTTTTTCAGTTCCCTGCATAGAACCTGGCGTTTATCACGGCCACAGCCCATATCGCTGTCAAAGGAAAGTGTGAAAACACCTTTTTTCTTTGAAAAATCAAGGTGAAGATGTTCGGCGATGGTCATGGAAAAATCGCCATTGATGTTGTTTACCAGCAGTTCATAGAGACTGAGATGGTCATATTTTATATAATCAGAGGTGCGGATAGCAGGATTCTGATTCTCCGCTCTCAGTGCTTCCATTTCTTCAACCGGGTTTTGCAGAACCTTTGTCCTGTCTGCGGAAAGAGTCAGCTCTCTTGGAATTGTCAGCGCGTGCTGCCATCCTTCAGCTACAGTCGGATTGTGGTAATCATCATTTGGAATGCCCATCCAGCCAATGAGAAGCTGTCTGCCCTTTTCGTCCTCAAAAATTTGTGGTGCGTAAAAATCGAAGCCCATATCCCATTCTTCAAAGGGAGACAGGGAATAATCGGAGGAAGCGAAATCACCGTCTAAGAGGAAGTAGCCGGACTGAAAAATGTTCTGGTAACGAAAAGCTTCACTTTCCAGTCCCTGGGGAGAGACGGAAAGAATACGCTGATTCTTCAGGGAAAACAGAGTCGGACATTCCCACATATAACCGAAGGGTTTTTCTGTTGTGAGGTCGTTACAATGTTTCCAGTGAATGCCATCCTCAGAGGAGAAAACCAGAACCAATCCATGGGAATCCTTTCTCCAGGCACCCTGAACCATGTAGTAGGTGCCATTTTCTTTAAAAACCTTTGGGTCACGTACATGACAGGTGACATAGTCAGGGTAATCAGCGTTGGTCATCAGGCACTTTTTGGAGCTCATATGGATACCGTCTGTTGTTTCAACCAGAATTGTGTTGGCACCGCGCCCACTCATAATGTAATCGTAATCGCCGTCCTCCTTGACATTTCCGGTGTAATAAAGTTTCATCACACCGTCGTCCACCAGGCTGCAGCCAGAGTAGACACCGTCCTTGTCATAGATGGTGTCGGGAGCAAGGGGAGCTCCCGTGTAGGAAAAATGAATCAGATCTGTACTTTCAAAATGTCCCCAGTATTTGTCTCCGCCGTCAGCGTTAAAGGGAGAATACTGAAAAAAGATGTGATATTTTCCATTCATCTGACAAAGTCCGTTGGGATCGTTTAACCAGCCAACAGGCGGCATAAGATGGAGCTTCAGAGCCCAGTCCGTTTTACGGATTTTATCAAAATCCTTTTCCACTTCCTGTATTTGTGCAGTTGTTTTGGTTCTTTTGGTTTCTTCCATGGTTACGCCTCCTGTTGGAATGATTGGTTTATCTTAGTAAATCAGTTACAAAATTGCTTATTTAACTTCGCATACGGCGTTTCCGGCAACAGCGGCACCGTGCATTAAGGTTTTTACTTCGTCAAAGTCGTCAGAGTTGGTAACAATGACAGGAGTTACTGTTTGATAACCAGCTGCCTCAATAGCGGCTTTATCAAAGCGAATCAGTTCGGTGGCAGGGGTAATGACATCCCCTTCTTTTACTAATGTTTCAAAATTTTTGCCGCCCAGCTCTACAGTATTGATACCTATGTGGATCAGGACCTCTAATCCATCGTTGCTCTCCAGCCCAATGGCATGTCCGGTCTCATATACCATGGAGACGGTTCCATAGAATGGTGCTTTGATGATGCCCTCAGATGGTTCGATTGCAATTCCCTTTCCAAGTGCTTCGCTGGCAAAGGTCTCATCCGGTACTTCGCTAAGCTCAATGACATTTCCTGCCACAGGAGCAAGAACTGTTTTGTTTGTAGTTGTTTTAGTGTCTGTGCTTTCAACTTCTGCTGCAGGAATATCGGTTGCTTTATCAGAATCAGCTGTAACAGCGGCTTTGGCAGGTACTTCGTCCTTGAACATAATCCAGGACAGAATAAATGCAACGGATACGGAGATGACCATGGTCAAAGCGTACTGAATTGTGTAGTCTGTGGTAATCAGGAAACCGAACAAGCCGGTAATTCCGTAAGCAGAGGCACCAATGTGGGCGATGGAGGCATAGAGTGCTCCGCATGCACCACCGATGCAGCCTGCGATAAAGGCTTTAAAGAATCTTAAGTTTACACCGAAGATAGCCGGTTCTGTAATTCCAAGGAAAGCGGATAAGGAAGCAGGGAAGGCCATTGCTTTGGTCTTCTGGTTTTTGGTTTTTAATGCAAGTGCAAGTGCGGCAGCACCCTGAGCTGTGTTAGCAGCGGTTGCGATTGGCATCCATGTATTAATGCCTGTTGAGGAGAGAAGACCGGCCTCAATTGCATTGTACATATGATGAATACCGGCAACAACGGTTGGCGCATAGAAGCCACCAACAAAGAATGCACCGATTCCAAATGGAATGGAGATTAAATACTGTGCACCACTTAATACCCAGTTCTCAAGCGTTGAGAAGATTGGTCCAAAAATGGTAAGTGTCAAATAACCGGTTACTAAAACAGTGACCAAAGGAGTAACAAACAAATCAATGATTTCAGGAACAATCTTGTGAAGCTTCTTTTCCAACATGCTCATGAACCAGACTGCAATAACAACCGGGATAACATGTCCCTGATAGCCTACCAGATTGATGTCGTATAATCCAAACCATGCCTGTGCTGTTGGAATGGTATCAGCTCCGGCTACATTCCAGGCATTGAGTAAGTCCGGATGAATCATGATCATACCGATGACAGCACCCAGAAACTGATTTCCACCAAAAACCTTTGCTGCAGAGATGGCAACCAGGACAGGCAGGAATACAAATGCTGCGTTACTGAATAAGTGAATGATGGTGTAGGTTCCTGACTGTGCCATCTGTGGCCATACGTTGCAGAGACCTTCCAGAAGACCCATTAACAGTCCACTGGCAACGATTGCAGGAATGATAGGAACGAATACATCACCCAGAGTTTTGATCGCACGTTTGAAGATGTTCTGTTTGGCAGCGGCAGCCTGTTTTACTTCATCCTTGCTTGCTGCACTGATGCCTGCCATGCTGATGAACTCATCATATACCTTGTTGACGGTTCCGGTTCCCAGGATAATCTGCAGCTGGCCGGATGCTTCAAATACACCCTTGACCCCATCTACATTTTCCAATTTTGTTTTGTCAGCCTTGCTGTTATCTCCGATAACAAGACGAAGTCTGGTTGCACAATGTGCGGCGGATACGATGTTCTCCTTGCCACCGATCCAGGTAAGGATTTCCTTTGCGGTCTGTCTGTAATCCATTTTTTTGCCCCTTTCTTGTATGTAAACGATGTCATGTTTACATACAATTAAGAATTATAAATTTTCTTTTCAAGTCTTTCATCTTGTGAGAATCAAGACTGAAATCGGTTTCATATGTTGATTAAATTATGCTACTTTTTTTTAGAATTGTAAATTGTTAAAATTATATAAAATATTGCAGGTTAAATTGTGCAACCTTACGAAAAAAAGACTACCAGAGGAATGGTAGTCTTAGTATAAGCGTATTGTGAAATTAAATTCTGAAAGAAAACTTTATTTGGAGCGAATGGATTCCTGTTTTATGATTTCATAATTTAACTGAATGGCTTTGACAGGCACATCCTTGGATTCCAAAAGGGAAAGCAGGAGATCAGCCCCCTTTTGACCACAGGTCTTATAGTAGAAATGTACTGTGGAGAGGGAAGGAGTTACAATGCGGGACATGCGGCTGTAGCCAAAGCCTGCAATGGAAACCTGATCCGGGACAGCTATGCCTGCGTCACGCAGATATTTCAGTGCACCGACAGCGATGGAATCTGTTGCACAGAAGATAGCATCGGTATCGGGATATTTTTCCATAATAAGCTTTGCGTTTTCATAGCCGGAGTCCATGGAGAAGGGGCCGATTTTAATTCGTTCCGGGTCGATGGAAACTTTGGCATCCAGGGCTGCATCAAGAAGCCCCTGTAAGCGGTTTACGCCGACTGCCACATCCTTTTTGTTTACGCTGATTGCCGCAATTTTTTTACAGCCGCCTTTCATAAACTCAGTGGCCAAATCATAGGCTGCATGGTAGTCATCATGGAAAATGCAGGGGGTCTGCTCTGATTTTTGTCCGAGAATTACCACAGGAACCGTAATCGTTTTCAAAAGGTCTCTGTGTTTTTTGGTCAGAACCGTGGCGATGAGTATAATGCCGTCGACACGATTGTTCTTAAATATATTTAAATAGCCCAGCTCTTTTTCGTCATCATTTTCCGTATTGGCGAAAAGGATTTCATATCCGGCTGCAGATACAACACTGCTGATGCCGGAAACCATACGGGAGATAGATTCGGAATCAATTTTAGGTAAGATGATGCCGATCAGGTTGGTTTTTTTGGTACGAAGCATCTGGGCCTGTTTGGATGGTGTATATCCTGTTTCCTCGATAACCTTGCGAATAGCCTCACTTTTTTGCTCACTTAAGTAACCGTTGTTTAAGTAACGGGAAACAGCGGCTGAAGAAACGCCAGCCAGCCTTGCAATATCACTGATGTTCATGGTTAACCTCACTTTAAAGATTTATTCATATGAAAACGATAACAGTTTTCATTATAAAGAATAAAAAAGAATTTTACAATATGCCTATCCGCAAATTTCTTTTATGCTATACTTATGAAAACGGGGAAGGAAAGGGGAAAATAATGAATCAGAAAATTGCAGAAATGCTTGGGGAAATGAATCAGGTCATTCTTGGAAAAGAAGAGGTGGTAAAAAACTGCCTTGTGGCTCTTTTGGCGGGAGGACATGTTTTGATTGAGGATGTGCCGGGAGTGGGCAAGACAACACTGGCCAAAACACTGGCTGCAGTCAGTGGATGTGATTATGGAAGAATCCAGTTCACGCCCGATACGCTGCCATCTGACGTCACAGGGGTGTCTATTTATCAGAAGCAGACAGAAAAATTTGAATATATGCCTGGTGCCATCATGCATTCTATTGTTTTGGCAGATGAGATTAATCGTACCTCGCCAAAAACGCAGGCAAGCCTTTTGGAGGCGATGGAGGAAAAGCAGGTCAGCGTGGATGGGCAGACTTATAAGCTGCCGGAGCCGTTTATGGTTATTGCGACACAGAATCCGCTGGATCAGGTGGGAACCTACCGTTTGCCGGAGGCCCAGCTGGACCGTTTTCTTATGAAGCTTACCATGGGCTATCCAAACAGGGAGAGAGAACAGTCCATGATGAAGGAATTCCTGTTTCATAAGGAATGGAAAGAGGTAAGGGCAGTCAGCAATGCACAGGAAATAGAATTGATGCGGCAGGACGTGACCGGAGTGCAGGTATCAGAAGATATAATGGGATATGTGGAGGAGCTTCTTGATAAAACCAGAAAGAATTCCATGATCCGCTTAGGGGCAAGTCCGAGAGCAGGACTGGCACTTTTGCGTGCAGCCCAGGCACTTGCCTATGTTGAAAACCGGGATTTTGTTACGCCGGATGATATTATCGGACTGATCAATCCGGTTCTTGGTCATCGTATGATACTTTCACAGGAGGCAGAATGGAAAAATCAGACGCCGGAGAGGGTTCTTGCGTCTATCCGTGTTGAAGTCAAGGTACCGGTGTAGGGGGTGGCTTCATATGTGGATGAATCGTATAATCTGGCTTTTTTGTGCCATAGGACTTGGGGTGCTGGCCAGCTTCCATGGAGGAAACGTTACCTATATGCTGTTTGGGGGCTGTCTGCTGATTCCAGTCTTTATGCTGTTGTATTTGATTTTTGTGTGGAAGACCTTTACCTATTATCAGGTTATTGGAAAGAAGAGTCTGGTAAAGGGAAAGGCGACTCCCTATGAATTACATATTAAGAATGAGACAGGAATTCCTTATGTAAAGGTCCGTGTCTCTTTTTGTGATGACCGTTCCAGGCTTTTGCATCTGACAGGCAGTGAGAGCTATGCACTTCTCCCGGGGGAGGAGAGGATTCTGACCAGTCTTCTGGTGCCAAAATGCCGTGGAGAATATATGGCCGGAGCAGAAAAGTTCCTGTTTACAGACCCGCTGGGTCTTTTCACAATTACCTGCGCTGTGCACTCAAGGGCATTGATTACTGTCTGGCCCAGAAAGGTGGACTGGCCGTATAAAAGGCTGATCGAGGAGGAGCAGGATAATAAAATCACACTGGAACAGCGGGAATATCAGGATGAAAGAGATATCTGCGTCAGAGAATATGCTCCGGGTGATCCCATGAAGCAGATTCATTGGAAGGCATCTGCCAAAGCCGGAAAGTGGATGGTACATCAATCCATAGATAAGACGAAGCCGATGCTGGGTATTTACATGGATTACAGTCCGGTGGATGAGAAAATGCCGGAGGGAATGGTGGAGGATGCCATGCTGGAGTATGGCATTTCTCTGGCGGACTATTGTGTAAAGAAAGAAATCAGCTGCAAAATTTTCAGTCTGCAGTCACCCTTTCTGAGCCAGGAAATCAGAAATCGCAATGAGCTGGAGGAATATTATCAAAAAACTGCCCTGCTGCCCTTTTTGGCAACACAGGACTGGAGAAGCATGCTTGAACATGGGAGAAATATAAGCCATTGCTTCCTCATGCTGCACTCCGTCAATGAGGAAAATGTACTGGCACTTTTGCAGTTTGCTGCTGTCAGACAGGTTGTTATTTTCTATTTTGGTGAAGTACCGGATTTACTGAAGGAAAAAAATTTGAATATTGTGGCAGTCTCTGCCTTTGGGGAGGTGGGACAGGATGAGTAATGATTTTCAAAAAGCGGGAAAAGAAATGCTGCTGTTTTTGAAAAATACGTGGATGGTTGCAGCCTGTCCTGTTCTGATAGCCTGCATTTTAGCTTCACGTATTGAAATGATAAATGCAAATCAATGGATTTTGTGGATTTTGATTCTGTCCGGACTGATAGAAATGCTTGCCGGGAGTAAAAGAAAAAAATTCCTGGCGATTGTCATTCCAACACTTGTAATTGCAGGTGCAGCTGTCTGCAGTGTACTCTTTTTTGTAGACAGAGAGGCATTTGAGCTGGTGATTTTATGGGGAAAGGGACATCTTTTCCTTTTGCCCATGCTTGTGGTGCTTCTGATTTTCTATGTTATCAAAAGGAATTTCCGCGGGAAAATGCTGCTGCTGGCGGCTTTGACAGGGCTGTTGATCGCCTGTGGAATTTTTGAGATTTTTGTCGGACGTATTTTGGTGGGGCTTGAAGTCTTTCTGCTGCTGAATCTGTTGTCAGACCTGTGTCAGAGAATCTGGTATGGAAGGGAAAGAGAGCAGGCACAGAGTCTGCTGCTGACGGCAATGATTGCAGCTGCCATGTGCTTTTTGCCTGTGAATGAGGAACCAATCCGTTGGGAAAAGGTAGTGGAAGCCTGGCACCAGATGGAAGAGCTGCGGGATGAGCTGGTTTATCAGTTTTACTTAAAGACAGAGAAAATCCCCGGGGATTTTGGAGTGGCAACCATGGGCTACAGCCAGGACCAGGGAACTGTGGGCGGAAGTGTGACTGCGGGTGACCTGGTGATGCTCAGAATAAGCACCAACCGCCAGAATTGCAACAGAATATATCTGGCCGGGACGATTTATGGGGATTATAACGGAACGGGATGGGACAGTGAAACGGCGGAGTCCTTTGATGGAGATTTAAACACAGACCGCGGAATGGAGCTGCTCACTCACTTATATGGTCTTTCCAGGACGAATCAGGTGGAATTGACAGATGGCACAATATTCAGGGAGCTGCATGGAACGGTTGCAATGGGAGCCATGAAAACAAGAAGTATTCTTTATCCGGAAAACTGCTTTTCTATTTTTGTGAACAATCTGAATGCCGGGAATAAGGTGGTGCAGGGAGGAGACAATGTCCGTTTGGCTGAGCCTGTGCCAAAGGACGGAACCTACAGCTTTTATTTTTGGGAGATAAACAGTCAGGACCAGAGATGGATTAACGGGATAAATGAACTGGATAAATTGTCTGAGGATGAGAATTTCTATTCCGCAAAAGCATTGGAGCAGCTGGGAGCGGAGAGTGTGCTGACCGGTTCCAATGTGTTCAGAGCCAGGATGGAACAGCTTTTGCAGACTGCAGATTCACAGTCTCTGCAGGAGAGATACGAAAGGCAGAGGGAGGAAAACAGCGGTCTTCCGGAGAGTGTACCGAGCCGCGTGTACGATCTGGCAAATGAGATTACGGCCGGCTGCGGGACAGATTATGAAAAGGCAGCAGCCATTGAAGCCTATCTGAAAACACACTATCAATATCAGGGCAGAGTGTCCGATTATGAGGGTGATGTAACGGATTCCTTTTTGTTTGAGTCCGGAAAGGGATATTGTACTTATTTTGCAACAGCGATGACTGTTTTATGCCGCTGCGTGGATATTCCCGCAAGATATGTGGAGGGAATCACCTATTACAGAGGAGCAAAGCCGGGAGACTACAAAGAGATTGAGGGGAAATATGCGCACGCCTGGTGCGAGGTGCTTTTGCCCGGGTATGGCTTTTCTGTATTTGATCCAACACCTGGATATGAGAGGGAAAGCAGCATAAAATGGCCAAGTGCCGGGGAGATTGTAAGCGGCAATGGGCTGACTGTCAGTCAGAATGCCTATGTACCACCGGCTGTCTCGGACAATTCTCTGGAGGGAAAAGAGCAGGAGACGCACAATCAGGCAAAGAGGGCAGCCTTTGGAGCCGCTGCGGTCATGGCTGTTTTGATTTTGCTGTTTTTGTTATCCCTTGCTGTTGTCGCTGTTTATCAAAAAATACGTTATGCCGGTTTTTCATCCAGAGAAAAGGCAATTTACTGCATGGGAAAGATTCGCACCAGTCTTGAGAGGCTGCTACATAAAAAAGGCGGTTCTACAGATGGAATGGGACTGAGAGAGCTGTTTGCAGAAGCAGAGACTCTGGAGCTTGATCAGAGGGAAAGAGTGAAGGTGGATTTTTCCTACATGGCAGACTTTTATGAGGAGATTCGCTTTGGAAATCGGGATATATCGGGACTTGAGCTGATTTATCTGGAGCAGGCAGAACAGACACTGCAAAAAAAGATCAGACTTGAAAAAAGAAAAAACGTCAGTATAATATCAAATAAACAGAAAGAGATTAAAAGGACCAGAAAACTGGGAAAAAATAGAAGGAGAGAATAAAAGCATGGATATTATTTGTATGGGAGAAATGCTCATTGATTTTACACCGGGGGAGCAGAAAAACACTTATACTGCCAATCCGGGAGGAGCACCGGCCAACGTGGCAATTGCAACAGCAAGAAATCAGCTGGATACAGCATTTTTGGGAATTCTTGGAAATGATGATTTTGGGAAGCTGCTGAAGGAGACCCTGGAAAAGGATGGGGTAAAAATGCTCTGTCCCGTGCTTACAGATCAGGCAGTCACAACCATGGCTTTTGTGACCTTATATGAGGGTGGAGAGCGTTCCTTTACCTTTGCAAGAAAACCCGGCGCTGACATTCTGCTGTCCGAGGAGGATGTGAAGGAGAGCGATATCAGAGAGTGTCGTATGCTACACGCAGGAAGCGTTTCCCTGTCTGATGCACCAAGCAGGGACGCGGTGTTTATGGCAATGAAGTTAGCAAATGATAACCATAAGCTGGTCAGCTTTGACATCAATTACAGAGATATGATCTGGCATGATGCACCACGTTGTAAGTCAGAGGTGGAAAAGGTACTTCCTTTTGTGGATTTGCTGAAAATTTCTGATGAGGAGCTTGACTTTGTGGGAGGAGAAGAAGGAATCCAGGCAACCATGGAGAAATACGGAATTACTGTGTTGATTGAGACGCTGGGATCAAAGGGTGCTAAATATTTCTTCCAGGGGACAAGCGGTGTGATTGCAGGCAGAAAAGTCAATGCCATCGACGCAACAGGGGCAGGAGACGCCTTCTGGGGCGGATTTTTGTCAAGTATTTTGATGAATGGAATCGACAGTGTGGCAGATATTACTGAGGAGACTGTGAAAAATGCGTTAGCATACGGTAACACTTCCGGTTCTCTCTGCGTTCAGAAGATGGGTGGTATTCCGGCACTTCCGACAAAGGCCGAGATTGAGAGGTGTATCAGTGAAGAGATCTAAAATCAATGCCTGTATCAGGGATATGGAGGCCTTGCTCAAAGCCCATGGCTTTGAACTTCCTCCTTTTTGCAATTTTACACCACAGCAGTGGAAAACGCTGAGTCATGAATATGATGAAATACGTGATAACCAGCTGGGCTGGGATATTACAGATTATGGGCTGGAGGATTTTGACCGTATTGGTTTTTCTCTGATTACGCTTCGAAATGGCAACCAGAACAATCCCAAATACAAAAAGGTGTATGCGGAAAAGCTTCTTATGCTGAAAGAGGGTCAGCATTCCCCAATGCATTTTCATTGGAAAAAGAGTGAGGATATCATCAACCGTGGCGGTGGAACGCTGATCATTCATGTGTATAATGATGCGGGAGACGGCTCCTTTGCAGATACGGATGTATGCGTAAATTCTGATGGCCGTTCCTACTATGTGAAGCCTGGAACAGGCGTTGAGCTGAAGCCGGGTGAGAGTATTACGCTCTGGCCACATCAGTATCACGATTTTGATGTAAAGCCGGGGACCGGGGACGTGCTCATTGGAGAGGTTTCCATGTGCAATGATGACAATACAGATAACCGTTTCTTTGAGCCTGTTGGACGTTTCCCGAAGATTGAGGAGGATGAGGAGCCTTATCGCCTTTTATGTACGGAATATCCGGAGGCAGAAGGCTGAATATGAAATTTTTACTCACAGCAGTCAATGCAAAATATATCCACTCTAATCCTGCACTTTACAGTCTGCGTGCCTATGCGGCAGATTACGCAGAGCATGTGGAAATCGCAGAATATACCATCAATAATCAGACAGGGGAAATCCTGTCTGATATTTATGCAAGGAAACCGGATGTGATTGGATTTTCCTGCTATATCTGGAATATTACCCAGATTATGGACATAGTGACAGAATTACATAAGCTTATGCCAGAGCTTCCCATCTGGCTTGGTGGTCCGGAGGTCAGCTTTGATGCCGGTAAGAGACTGCAGGAGTCAGAGGCTTTAGCCGGGATTATGGTTGGAGAGGGAGAAGCGACATTTCTGGAGCTGCTTCAATTTTATGTGGATAACTCTGTTAAATTAGAGCAGATTGGTGGAATTGTCTACCGTGAAGAGAACGGTTCTATTGTTGTCCATGATGTCAGGCCCTTAACGGATTTGACAAGTCTTCCATTTTTATATGATGACCTGGATCAGTTTGCCAATAAGATTATTTATTATGAAACCAGCAGGGGCTGCCCCTTCCGCTGCAGCTACTGCCTTTCTTCTATTGATAAGTCTGTCCGCCTGAGAGACCTTTCGGTGGTGAAGAAGGAACTGCAGTTTTTCCTGGATCACAGAGTTTCCCAGGTCAAATTTATCGATCGGACCTTCAATTGCAATCATGAACATGCCATGGAAATATGGAAGTATATTTTGGAGCATGATAACGGAATTACCAATTTTCACTTTGAGATTGCGGCAGATTTGCTGAGAGAGGATGAGCTGGCACTTTTAAATCAGCTGCGGCCGGGTGCGGTGCAGATGGAAATTGGAGTCCAGACAACCAATGAAACGACAATCAGAGAAATCCGCAGAGTCATGGATATTGCACATTTGGAGCAGATTGTTGCAAGGCTGCATCAGGGTCAAAACATTCATATTCATCTGGATTTGATTGCCGGTCTGCCCTTTGAGGATTATGAAAGCTTTGGCAGCTCCTTTGACAGAGTGTATGCCATGAAGCCGGAGCAGCTGCAGCTGGGATTTTTGAAGGTTTTAAAGGGCTCCTACATGATGGAAAAAGCACAGGACTATGGAATCGGCTATACCTCAAAACCACCATATGAGGTTTTGTATACCAAATGGCTCAGCTACACAGATGTATGTCGTCTGAAGGAAGTGGAGGAAATGGTGGAGATTTATTATAACAGCAATCAGTTTTCCTCAGTTCTTCCATATTTACAGCGCTTTTTCAAAAGTCCCTTTGTGTTTTTTGAGGAATTGGCCGATTTCTATAAGAATAAGGGCTACTTTATAAACACGCCCTCCAGAAGCTATCGATATGAGGTGCTGCTGCAGTTCGCAGAACAGATAAAAACGGAGAATGCGTGTGCAGACATGGAGCTGGTAAAGGAGCTTCTGACACTGGATATTTATTTGAGAGAAAATGCGAAAAGCCGCCCCTCCTTTGCCGCAGACTGTGGGGAATATAAGGAAGAGGTCAATGCATTTTTTCAAAAGGAAGCGTCCTTGCGGGAAAGCGGGGAGGAGCTGCTGCCTCAATATGATGCATATGAGCCAAGACAGCTGGTGCGAATGCTTCACGTAGAGCAGTTTCATTATGAAATGCCAGTGCTTTCAGAGCGTAAAGAACATTATGCAAAGAGTCTCTATGCGAAGAATATTTATGCAAAAAGAGAAAAGCCTGAATATCTGCTGTTTGATTACCAGAATCGCAATCCGTTGACATATGAGGCCAGGGTCTTTCATATAGAGTTAGAAGGTTAAAAAAGAGATGCGTACAAATTCTTTTACAGTTGTGGATATAGAAACCACGGGGTTAAATCCTAAAACTGACAAAATTATAGAGATAGGTGCAATCCGTGTGGAGCAGGGAAAAGTGGTAGATTCCTTTGAACAGCTGGTGAATCCGGGGAGAAGGCTGGAGGAGCGTATCGTTGCACTTACCGGATTAACCGATGAGATGCTTGATGATGCACCCTTTATCGAGGATGTGATTGGAAGATTTCTTTCCTTTGAAACCACAGGCTGTCTGATGGGACACAGTATTATCTTTGACTATTCCTTTTTGAAAAGGGCAGCAGTCAATGAAAGGCTTGTCTTTGAAAGAGAAGGCATCGATACACTGGCTATTTCCAGAAAATATCTGGTGGAGCTTCCGAGCAGGTCGCTTCCAAATCTGTGCGAGCATTTTCATATTAACCATCAGGCCCACCGTGCGTTGGGAGATGTGAAGGCAACCTATGCCCTGTATCAGCTGCTGACGGATAAATTCGGTGAGGATTTGGAGGCAGAGAAGGTTTTTGATGCGCATCCATTGAACTATCAGGTAAAAAGAGAAGCACCGGTTACAGTGAAGCAGATTGAGCAGCTGCGGAGGTTTTTGCAGAACTACCATCTGGAATCAGAGTATGTTCTGGAGCGAATGACAAAAAGTGAGGCCAGCCGCTATCTGGACCATCTGATAGCAAAACATGGAAGACTGCCTAAGAGGTAGATTCGTCGAACAGCTTTTGGATGGAAGGAGCCATCACGCAGTCCAGAGCCTGGGCAGACAGCTTCAGCTGCTCTATTTTTTCGGTCAGGTTTCTTTCCTTATAAATTTCCAAAAGCAGTCTGTAGGTGCCGCTGATATCAGAGCCGCCCTCTACCGCTTTTTCCAGCAAAAGCTGTGCGTTGCTGACAAAACCGTTTTCATAATACTCTTTTGCAAGTAAATAGAGTGTACGCGCATATAGGGTGAAATTCTGATCGTATTCTGAGAGCAGGGGAAGATTGGCTGTTCCATAGGTCATTTTCAGCTCTGTATTAGAAAAACTGCTTAAATTTACTATTTTCTGTTCCGATAAATGATGTAACGTGGTAAGATATTCTTGTACGGTCTCATTTTCAGGGAGAAGCCCTTCCGGAATGACAGAAAAAGGAACCTGAATGTAGGAGAGATCGTCCAGTGGTTTCTTGCGAACCTGGTTCGCTTTGTTTTCACGGTCCCAGTATTCATTTACCGCTTTCTGTTCTTTTCTGGACTGCTTGCGAAGTTCGTATGCCAGCCAGACTACAAAGACGAGAAAGCAGCCTAAAATAGGGAATCTGACGTGGGGAAGAGAGCTTGCCAAAACATTGAAATTCATATATAATATCCTTTCGTAATGAGGTGATAAAATGTTTAATATGCATAATAAGAGAACCAGACAAATCGTATCTACGGTTATTATTGTTATTTTAGTTGCAGCGATGATTCTTCCGCTGCTGATTTCAGCTGCCATGAGTCTGTAACCGAACAAGAGAACTTATCTGGTTACAGTATAGCATAAGGAGTAAATTATGAAAAAGTATCTTGGTCTATTTTTTGCAGCAGTCTGTATTATTTTTGTTCCGTTGATGGCGGGAAGTGTTAAAGTAAACGCAGCAGACGGGCAGGAGCAGACAATTGAAAATGGAGTATTTATTGGAAATGTTGATGTTTCCGGTATGACCGAGGAGGAGGCGTACACCAGTGTTCAGCAGTATATTGAACAGATTGGTGAATCAGAGCTTACCTTAAATGCCATGAATGACAACTCGCTTTCTATTTCAGCAAATGATGTGGGGCTGACCTGGACCAATGCAGATGTTGTAACACAGGCAGTAGAGGTTGGAAAAGCCGGAAATATTGTTGAGAGATATAAAGTACTAAAGGATTTGGAGCATGAGAATCTGGTGCTTCCCATCACATTTGCAGTAGACAGGCAGTCTATTCTTACTCTGATTGAGGAAAAGTGTGATAAATTCAACGTGGAGGCAGTCGATGCCAAGCTTTCCCGCGAGAATGGTCAGTTTAAGATTGAGGGCGGACAGACCGGTGTTGTCATTGATGACGAGGCATCCGCAGATGCCATTGTGTCCTTTTTGAACAACGACTGGGATTATGAGGATGCAAGTATTGACCTTGTTGTTACAACAGATGAACCCAAGGGTTCAGAGGAAGAGCTTTCCAAGGTGACAGATGTACTTGGAACCTTTACAACCAGCTATTCAACATCGGGCTCTAACCGTTCAGGCAATGTGGCAAATGGCTGTCGTCTGATTGATGGAACGACGCTCTATCCGGGAGATGAATTCTCTGTTTATAATGCAATCTCTCCATTTACAGAAGCAAATGGATATTATATGGCTGGATCTTATTCCGGTGGACTTGTTGTAGAATCATTGGGCGGTGGTATCTGTCAGGTTTCCACAACCCTCTATAACGCAGTGCTTCGCGCTGAACTGGATGTCACAGAGAGATCCAATCACTCCATGATTGTCAATTACGTAGATCCATCTGCTGATGCAGCAATTTCAGGAACACAGAAGGATTTCAAGTTTGTAAATAATACAGATTATCCGATTTATATTGAGGGCTACACACAGGATAAGAAAATCACCTTCAATGTGTACGGTGTTGAGACAAGACCTGAAAACCGTAAGGTTTCCTTTGAAAGTGAAGTATTGACAACAACACCTGCAGAGGGTGAAAAGGTCGTAGGTGATTCCTCTAAACCTGTTGGCTATATCAATGTTCAGTCGGCCCATACGGGATACACTGCACAGCTATGGAAAATTGTAACAGTAGACGGAGTTCAGGAGAGCAGAGAGGTTATCAACAAGAGCACCTATAAGGCAGTTCCACGTACCGCAGCAGTTGGTACAGCAACAGCTGATCCTGCAATTTCTGCAGCTGTTCAGGCAGCAATTGCCACACAGAGTATTGATTATGTCAAGGCAGCTCTTTCCGGAGCACCATCCGCAGCAGCGCAGCAGCAGGCGGCAATTATTGCCCAGCAGCAGGCGGCGGAAGCGGCAGCAGCAATTCAGGCGCAGCAGCAGGCAGACGCACTGGCGGCACAACAGGCAGCACAGGCGGCTCAGGCTCAGCAGGCGGCAGGACAATAGGCAATCTTTGAATTAAATAATGATGCTATATTAGGAAGTCGTTTTCTTTACAGAGAATAGGCTTCCTAAAGTATATAATGAATAAAAAGGAAATTTTATGAAAATAGGAAAAGTTCCGGAGAGCGTATTAAAGCGTTCTGTTTTGAGACAATTAAAGACGAGACGAGCGGAGGTTCTTGTGGGAGCCGACGTGGGAGAGGATTGTGCTGTTCTTCAGATTGCAGAGGATGAGGTTATGGTTCTGTCCACTGATCCGATCACCGGAACAACAGTGGATATGGGCAGATGGGCAGTTATGGTATCAGCGAATGATATCGCATCCAGCGGCGCAGAGGTTATTGGAATGCTGGTGTGCTGTATGCTTCCCCCGGATATTGAGGAGCCTCAAATCAGAGAGCTGATGCAGCAGGTGGAGCTTGCCTGCGAAGAACTGCATATTCAGGTCGTTGGTGGTCACACCGAGATTACAGACGCAGTAAACCGCCCAATTCTCACAATTACTGGAATTGGCAAGGTAAAAAAGAACCGCGTTCTTGCAACGGGCAGTGCAAAGCCCGGACAGGATATTGTGGTAACCAAATGGATTGGCTTAGAGGGAACAGCGATTCTGGCTGCAGAACACGAGGAAGAGCTTTTAACAAAATATCCCAGACATTTAGTAGAAGAAGCGAAAGCTTATAAAGAGATGCTTTCCATTCTTCCGGAGGCCGCCACCGCCATGAAGTCCAGCGTGAGTGCAATGCACGATATCACAGAGGGCGGCGTATTTGGAGCTCTTTGGGAAATGGCAGAAAGCGCAGGCGTTGGACTGGAAATTGATTTGAAAAAGCTGCCAATCAAACAGGCTACAGTGGAAATTTGTGAGTATTTTGATATCAATCCGTATGGGCTGATGTCCTCAGGAAGTTTGATGATTGCAGCTGATCAGGGTCATGATCTGGTAAGGGAGCTGGAGAAGGCGGGCATTCATGCCGCTGTTGTCGGTAAGGTTACCAGGGGAAATGACAGAGTTGTATTAAATGGGGAGGAAAGAAGGTTTATCGAGCCTCCTAAGACAGATGAATTATATAAGGCACTGCAGAAGCAGTAGCAGATGGGAGTCAATATGAGGGAACAATTATTAGGAATTATTGAAAAAAACAGTCGTGTGGACATTAAAGAGCTGGCCATTATCATGGGAGCACCGGAAATTGAAATTGCCAATGAATTAAAGGCAATGGAAGAGGAAGGCGTCATCTGCGGATATCATACATTAATTGATTGGGAGAAAACTTCAATAGAGAAGGTATCTGCGTTAATCGAGGTACGAGTGACACCACAGCGTGGACAGGGCTTTGATAATATTGCTGAGAGAATTTATAAATATCCGGAGGTGAATTCTGTATATCTGATTTCAGGTGGTTTTGATCTTCTGGTTTCTCTGGAAGGAAAGTCTTTAAAGGAAATTTCTTCTTTTGTCTCTGATAAATTATCCACACTGGATTCGGTACTCAGTACAGCAACTCATTTTATTTTAAAGAAATACAAGGACCATGGAACAATTTTGTCCAAAAAATATGAAGATGAAAGAATTAAGGTGACACCATGAGAAATCCATTATCGAAGCAAATTACAACGATAAAACCCTCAGGAATCCGTAAATTCTTTGATATTGTCAATGAGATGGAGGATGCTATCTCACTGGGTGTTGGTGAGCCTGATTTTGACACACCCTGGCATATCCGCGATGAGGGTATTTATTCACTGGAAAAGGGACGTACCTTCTACACCTCCAATTCCGGTTTGAAATCATTAAGAGAAGAAATCTGTCATTATTTAAAGAGAAAACAGGGAATCCAATATGATGCCCTTCATGAAGTTATTATTACAGTTGGAGGATCGGAAGCAATCGATATTGCCCTTCGTGCCATGTTGGATCCAGGAGATGAGGTTCTGATTCCACAGCCCAGCTATGTTTCTTATGAACCATGTACAGTTTTGGCAGGTGGAAAGCCGGTATTTATTAATTTAAAAAATGAAAATGAATTCCGCCTGACAGCACAGGAATTAGAGGATGCAATCACAGAAAAGACAAAGGTCTTAATCTTTCCATTCCCAAATAATCCGACAGGTGCCATTATGGAGCGTAAGGATTTGGAGGAAGTTGCAGAAGTAATTCTGAAGCATGATTTGATTGTAATATCCGATGAAATTTATTCTGAGCTGACCTATAAA
Organism: uncultured Lachnospiraceae bacterium; assembly: GCA_964619485.1. Lineage (GTDB taxonomy): Bacteria > Bacillota > Clostridia > Lachnospirales > Lachnospiraceae > UBA2882. Next base: position 9,517 of record CAZUCI010000019.1, on the reverse strand, counting down.
GAAGAGCATGTGTCCATCGCATCTATCCCGGGGATGCAGGAGAGAACTATTTTAATCAATGGTTTTTCAAAGGCCTACGCAATGACCGGATGGAGACTGGGATATGCATGTGGTCCAAAAGAAATTATTGCACAGATGACCAAAATCCATCAGTTTGCCATTATGTGTGCGCCTACGACCAGCCAGTATGCTGCGGTTGAGGCATTGAAAAATGGAGATGAGGACGTTAAGGTAATGCGTGAAGCATACAACCAGAGACGCCGTTATCTGATGCACGCATTTAAAGAGATGGGATTGGAATGCTTTGAGCCCTATGGTGCCTTCTATGTGTTCCCATGTATTAAAGAGTTTGGTATGACAAGCGATGAGTTTGCCACCAGATTCCTGGAGGAAGAAAAGGTTGCAGTTGTACCGGGAACCGCATTTGGTGACTGTGGCGAAGGCTTTTTACGTATATCCTATGCGTACTCACTGGAGGATTTAAAGGTTTCCATTGGCAGACTGGGAGAGTTTGTTTCCAAGCTTCGTAAAGAGCAGGAGAAGAAGTAAATGAATATTGTATTGCATCAGCCGGAAATACCGGCAAATACAGGAAATATAGGAAGAACCTGTGTGGCTACAGGAACGAGCTTACATCTGATTGAGCCGCTGGGATTTTCCCTGAGTGAAAAGGCACTGAAACGTGCTGGGATGGATTACTGGAAGGATTTGGATGTTCATACATACATGAACTTTAAGGCATTTTTGGAGGAGCATCCCGGGGCAAAAATCTGGATGGCAACAACCAAAGCCAGGCATGTATATTCTGACGTGAAATTCGGACCGGATGACTTTATTATGTTCGGAAAGGAAAGCGCTGGGATTCCGGAAGAAATTCTGGTGGATCATGAAGAAACCTGCATCCGTATCCCCATGGAGCCGGCAATTCGCTCCCTGAATCTGTCAAATTCTGTGGCAGTCGTTTTATACGAAGCCCTGAGACAACAAAATTTTGAATCCATGCAGCTGGAGGGAGAACTCCACCATTTGCACTGGAAGGAGTAAAAAATTTTATTCGTCATCTTCATCAGCCTTAGCCAGTGTGAAGATGAACTCCGTTCCAACTCCCTCTGTACTGATGACGTTAATGTTTTCACCGTGGGAGTGAATAATCTCTTTTGTAATGGACAGGCCCAGGCCTGTCCCTTTTTTATCCTTGCCACGGGACAGGTCTGTTTTGTAGAAACGGTCAAAAATCAGCTTTAAGCTGTCCTTTGGAATCCCGATTCCCGTATCCTTGACGGAAACAAACAGCTTGTTGTGCTTGTCTCTGGTCTCGATATTAATGGTCGAATTGGAATGGGAGAACTTGATGGCATTGTCCAACAGATTATAGAGAACCTGTTGGATTTTGGACATATCGGCATGAACGAACATGGTCTCACCGGTGAGAATCAGAGCAATGGAAATCTGTTTGTTTTTACAGGTTCCTTCAAAGGTGGCCACTGTATTACGAATCACCTGGTTCATGTCAAAGTCGGAATATTCCAGAACCATTCCCTTGGTGTTCAGATTGTTTAGGGTCAAGAGGGAGTTGGTAAGCTTTGTCAGACGATCTGTCTCGTTTAAAACGATGTTCAGATATTTCTCATGCATTTCAGCCGGAATGGTACCGTCAATCATAGCCTCCAAATATCCACGTATGGAGGTGAGGGGGGAACGGAAATCATGGGAGACGTTGGCGACAAACTTCTTTTGGTTATCCTCCGATTTGGCAATTTCGGTTGCCATGTAGTTTAAGGTGTTGGCAAGATAACCCATCTCGTCATTGCTGTCCAGATTTAATTCGTAATGCATATTACCTTCTGCATATTGCTCTGTTGCATGTATGATTTTGTGCAGTGGAATATAGAAAATTTCCGTAAAGAAAAGAAGAATAATCAGAGACAGGAAAATCAGGACAACAAGGGTAATATAGGTAATACTTAAATAATTGTCACTTCTCTGATACAGATCACTCATTGGCTGTAAAATAACAACATAGCCTTTGGTTTTATAGTTGGAAGTAATAGGAGTATAAACACTGAGCATTTCTTCATCGAACTGACCAAAGAAATCACTTCTGACATAGTAGGAGTCTGACGTGACAGCAGGATTAAAATCCTGAATCACTCTCGGATTGGAGACGTTGGGAGCTTCCATGGAATTGACAACAACCGTTCCGGAAGGATTGATAATCCAGATGGATGCAGACAGATAGGTGGCCAGAGCATTCAGCTGGCTGTAGGCCGTTTCAATGGTAATCTGGTTATTGTATAAGTCGCTGGCATAGCTCTTGGAAATAAGAGAGGCTTCTTTATATAGATTTTCTGCGGTTTCTCTTGTTTCGTGCTCCAGCGTCAGGCTGGAGGAGAAGGTAGCAACCGCAATGAAAGCGAAGCATCCAAAGATAATATAAGCCAGCAGAAATTTAAGATAAAGCGTTCTTTTCATGGAATTCCTCCAAAAATATGTCACAGGGCTGTTAACAAAAGCTTTGTGCAACAGCTCTAGTGAGCTTCAAATTTATATCCAATACCCCAGACAGTGGAAAGACGCCAGGATTCATGATCTCTGATTTTTTCACGAAGTCTTTTGATGTGGACATCGACAGTACGTGTATCACCGATATATTCATAGCCCCAAATCTGATCTAAAAGCTGCTCTCTGGTAAAAACCTGATTGGGAGAAGAAGCAAGAAAATAAAGAAGCTCCAGCTCCTTGGGAGGCATTTCAATAATATGTCCCCGATAAATGACAGAATAATTGGTGAGATTGATTATCAGGTCAGGATATTCAACCATTTTCACTTTAGGAGCAGCAGGGAGCTCTTCTGCAACCGGTGCTGCTGTGGACGGTTTGTAACGGCGGAGAACTGCTTTTACTCGAGCCACAAGCTCTTTGGTATCAAAGGGCTTTTCTATATAATCGTCGGCACCCAGTTCAAGCCCCAGAACCTTATCAAAAATTTCTCCCTTTGCAGAAAGCATGATGATAGGTGTCTGGGAAGTGGCACGAACCTCTCTGCAAACCTGATAACCGTCAATGCCTGGAAGCATCAAATCAAGTAAAATCAGATTTGGCTCAAAGGTTTTTACCGTTTCCAGAGCAGATTCACCGTCATAAACAATCTGTGTCTCGAAGCATTCCTTGGTCAGGTAGAGAGAAATCAGCTCTGCAATATTCTCATCATCATCTACAATTAAAATTTTCTGTTTACTTACCATAGTTTTCCCCTTTATTTAAACTCTGCAATGGTTACACCTGCGTCGCCCTCTCCGAATTCACCCAGACGGAAGGAGGCAATGTAGGATTGTTTTTTTAAATGAGCAGAAACGGCGTTCCGGAGAGCACCGGTTCCCTTTCCGTGTACGATACGTACACTTGGAAGATGGGCAATATAAGCATCATCCAGATATTTATCAAGTACGGAGATGGCTTCGTCACAGGTGAGCCCAAGAAGATTGATCTCGGGTCTGATTGCGGCAGACTTGGAGACCTTAATTTTGGAAGACTGGGAACGAACCAGAATTGGAGATTTAATTTCTTCTTCCATACAGGGAGCCAGGTCACGTACATTTGCCCTGGATTTAATTATGCCGCACTGTACAAAAAGGTTACCCTTTGTATCAGGAAGAGAAACGACAATTCCTTCTACACCAAGAGACAATACCTTTACCCTGTCCCCTTTTTTAAGAGTGGCAGCATCGACAACCGGGCCTTTTACGGTTTCCTTACGAAGAGCAAGTCTGCTGTTTTTGTCAGAAATTTTTGCACCGATTTTCTGACGCTGTTTTTCCATTTCCTGCATCGGTGTTGCGGAGCCGTATTTATTGAAATTACGGATGGTTTCATCAGCCACATCCTTAGCCTCCTGAAGAATACTTCTTGCTTCTTCATTGGCTTTTCGGATGATACTGTCTCTTGTGGCATCCACCTTTTCCTGTTTCTTTTCCAGCTGCTCCTTCAGGAGTTTTACCTCTTCCTTGTAGGAAGCAATTTCGGCCTGCTCCTTTTCGATGGTCAGACGACTCTTTTCCAGATTGGCAAGTACATCCTCAAAGCTTTCGTCCGCACCGGACAGCTGTTCTCTGGCAATTTCGATAATATTGGAAGAAAGTCCCAGTTTACTGGAGATTGCAAAGGCATTACTCTTTCCCGGAATACCAATTAAAAGGCGATAGGTTGGAGAAAGTGTTTCCACGTCGAACTCGCAGCTTGCGTTTTCAACATCATCAGTGGACAGGGCATAGACCTTCAGTTCACTGTAGTGGGTAGTTGCCATAGTACAGCCGCCCTTTGCATGGAGATTGGAAAGGATAGCAATGGCTAACGCAGCGCCTTCGGTAGGATCGGTTCCGGCACATAATTCATCAAAGAGGCAGAGACTGTTCTCGTCTGCATTTTTCAGCATATAAATAATATTTTTCATATGGGAGGAGAAGGTTGAGAGTGACTGCTCAATACTCTGTTCATCCCCGATATCCGCATAAACCTGATGGAACAGCTTCAGCTTACTGCGGTCACCGGCTGGAATGTGGAGCCCAGCCTGACCCATCAATGTAAAAAGACCAACAGTTTTCAGAGATACGGTCTTGCCGCCTGTATTTGGGCCTGTGATAATCAGCTGATGGAAGTCCCTTCCCAGGCGAATGTCGATGGGGACCACTTTCTTGGAATCCAAAAGCGGGTGTCGTCCTTTTCTGATTTCGATGGCGCCATCAGACTCAAACAGTGGCTCTGTGGCATTCTGTTCCAGGGCAAGCCTTCCCTTGGCAAAAATGAAATCCAGTCTGGTCATGAGAACACCGTTTCGCTGAATCTGGTCTGCATACGGAACAAAGGACGCGGACAGGTCCTGAATAATTTTTTCTATTTCTTCCTTCTCGGAAATTTCCAGCTCCTTCAGCTGATTGTTTAAATCCACAATCGCAGCGGGTTCAATAAAAAAAGTGGAGCCGGTGGAGGACTGGTCATGAACCATTCCGGGAACCTGGCTCTTATATTCAGCCTTTACGGGAACACAATAGCGGTTATCACGCATGGTAATAACTGCATCCATAAGATAGGTACGCAGAGAACCATTAACCATGCTGGAGAGCTGTGAATGAATACGGTCTCCGATGGACAGCTTTTTGCGTCGAATATTCTTCAGCGTGGAAGAGGCATCATCTGCTAATTCGTCCGGTCCCAAAATGCAGCGGCGGACTTCCGTGCTTAGAGGAGTCAGTGGCTCCAGCTCATCGAAGAACTCTGTCAGCGAGTCAGCGGGAATATCGTTGTCCTCAAGCTTGCGGCCATATTGTTTTACTCTGGCGGTATTTTCCAATAGGGAAGCCAGTGCTAACAGTTCTTCACAGCCAAGGGTGCCACCGGCAGACAGATGCTTGCAGGTAAATCCGATTTCACGATTGCTTCCAAAGGACGTAGAGCCACAGCGCAGCAGTCTTGCGAGAGCATCTGCAGTCTGCTTCTGATACAGCGTGATTTTATCCAGGTCAGAGAGTGGAAGAATCCTCTCACACATTCTCTTTCCGGGTTCAGAATCAGCAAGGGAGGCAAGGTGTTCGGTTATTTTATCAAATTCTAATATGCTTAAGACTTTTTTGTTCATTTTTAAGAAAAATTCTCCAATATAAAATCATTTTTTATTCAGAGCAAGTATAGCATATATCGGAAAAAAATACTACGAACCTTTACAATAAAAGGGGTATCCGATATACTGAACATAAAATGAAAAAGGAAAACACGTTGATGACTGGAGACACCTTTTGGTAAATACAAACCGGCATCAGAGTGGAGGAGATATATGGAAGAAAAGGATGAAGGCTATTCTTTTGTGAGTGAGACCATAAAGAAAAAGCCAATTAACAAAAAAAAGCTGTTTCGAAAGACTCTCATAACAGTCAGCGGTGCAGTTGGATTTGGCCTGATTGCCTGCCTGACCTTTCTTTTTTTGGAGCCGGTTATCAGCAACTGGCTTTCCCCGGAGGAGATTACCAAGGTGGAATTCCCGGAGGAGGAAAAAGAAGTTACTCCGGGGCAGATGCTCACGGAGCAGAACGTAGAGGATGAGAATAAGCAGGAGACAGAGCAGCAGATCAGTCAGCAGGTCGCAAAGGAAATTGAGGATGGTTCCCTTGCACTGAAGTCCTATCAGACACTTTATGATGAGCTTTACAGTATTGCTGTGGAAGCATCCAAATCGATTGTAACGGTGACCGGTGTTTCCCAGGATACGGACTGGTTTCAGAACCAGGTAGAGAACATTAATGAAACATCGGGTGTTCTTGTGGCAGACAATGGACTGACCAAATTCTTTCTGGCGGATCTGAATGGCCTTCCGGATGCGGAATCCTATAAAATTACGCTCCCGGGAGGGGATGAGACAGAGGTTAAGCTGAAGAAGATGGACCCAAATACCGGGCTTGCAATTTTTGCAGTGAGCAACACAGCCTTTGCCAAGGATAAGTGGGAGGAACTGGAGATTGCGAAGCTTGGAAATTCAAACGCGCCCTCCATTGTGGGTCGTCCGGTTATTGCAGTGGGAAGCCCTCTCGGACAAAATGGTTCCATCTGTTACGGAATTATTACCTCAAACAGTGGTACAATAAGCTACGCAGATCACAGTTACCACGTGCTAACCACAGACATGACGGGCAGTGTAAATAATGCCAGTGGTATTCTGATTAATACGTCAGGCCAGGTTTTGGGAATTTTGGCAAAGGAATCTGTGGACAGCGCCAGTGGAGCACTTCTTGCCTGCTTCAGTATTTCTGATTTGAAAACAATGGTTGAGGAAATGTCCAATGGAGATAAGCGGCTCTATCTGGGGGTTCACGGCGTAGAGGTTACAGATGAGGTTCACGAGGAATTATCGATTCCCTATGGAATATATGTAACGGAGGTTGATTCCGGCTCGCCTGCCATGAACAGCGGCATTACCAATGGAGATGTCATTGTAAAAATAGGCAATACGGAGATCATGGATGAACAGGATTATCAGACAGCGTTAAAAGCATTGCGCTCGGAATTGGCTGTAGCAATTAAAATCAAGAGATTTAATGGAGAAAAATATAAAGGAATAGGCAGTGAAATCACTGCGGAGGAGTTAAAATGAAATATTTAAAGGATTATAAAGAAGGCGACCGTGTTAATGATATTTATCTTTGCAAATTTAAACAGTCGGCAGTAACCAAAAATGGAAAGTCCTACGAGAATGTAATTCTTCAGGATAAGACCGGTACAATTGATGCAAAAATCTGGGACCCCAATAATATGGGAATTGAAGATTTTGATGCACTGGATTTTATCGAAGTATATGGTGACGTGACATCCTTTCAGGGAGCCAGTCAGGTTAATGTTAAGAGGGTTCGTAAATGCAGAGAGGGCGAATATGATCCGGCAGAATATCTTCCCACCAGCAAGAAGAACATAGGGCAGATGTTTGGTGAATTGAAGAATATCATGAACAGTCTTGACAATACATATTGTAAGCAGCTGCTGACTGCACTTTTTATAGATGATGAGGAATTCGCCAAAAAATTCTGTTATTCATCAGCAGCAAAATCGGTTCACCATGGCTTTGTAGGTGGACTTCTGGAGCATACACTGAGTGTTACCAGGCTGTGCGAATATTATTGCACTCAGTACCCAATGCTGAAAAGAGACCTTCTTTTGACAGCCGCTATCTGTCATGATATGGGTAAGGTCAAAGAGCTTTCACCATTCCCTGAAAATGATTATACAGATGTTGGTAATCTGTTGGGACATATCGTAATGGGAAGTGAAATGATTTCTCTGGCTGCAGCTAAAATTGATGGTTTCCCGGCAGAACTGCTGGGCGAATTGAAGCACTGTATTTTATCCCATCACGGAGAGCTGGAATATGGTTCACCAAAGAAGCCTGCTTTAATTGAGGCAGTCGCACTTAATTTTGCAGATAATACAGATGCAAAGATGGAGACCTTCACAGAGCTTTTGGAGGGAACCTCTGAAACAGGATGGCTTGGATATAATCGTATGCTGGAGACCAATGTAAGAGCAACACATTTGTGCTAGTGCAGGTGAAAATATGGAATATAAAAAGAATGACCAGATTGTAGTTGTAATTGAAGATGCAGGAATGGATGGAGAGGGTATTGGCAAAATCGATGGCTATACCCTTTTTATTAAGGATGCTGTGATCGGTGATAAAGTAGAAGCAAAAATTATGAAGGCAAAGAAAAATTATGCCTATGCCAGACTGGAAAAGGTGCTGGAGCCATCTCCATTCCGCACACAGCCTGCCTGCAGCTTTGCCAGAGTATGTGGTGGATGTCAGCTTCAGAACATGGACTATCAGAAGCAGCTGGAGTTTAAAGAAAAAAAGGTGCGAAATGACCTGCTTCGTATTGGGGGATTTTCTCAGGAACTGATAAATGCAGTGACGGAGCCTATTGTTGGAATGGATAAGCCCTTCCACTATCGCAATAAAGCACAGTATCCAATTGGAACAGATAAGGATGGAAAGCTTATTGCCGGTTTTTATGCAGGACGTACCCATTCCATTATCGCCAATACAGATTGTAAGCTGGGGGTAACCTGCAATAAACAAATCCTTGAGTGCGTACTTTCCTTTATGGAAAGAAACCACATTACAGCCTATGATGAACAGCTTCACAAGGGCTTTGTGAGACACGTACTGATTCGAAGCGGTTTTGCCACTGGAGAAGTCATGGTTTGCCTGGTTGTAAATGGAAAGAGCTTTGCAAAGGCAGAGGAGCTGGTTCAGTCTCTCGGCTCATTGTCCCTTGGAAAAACGGAGGCAGGAATTTCCTGGAAGATCACAAGTATCTGTTATTCCTCCAACACAAAGGATACCAATGTTATTATGGGAAACAGCTATGAGGTTCTGTTTGGAAATGGCTATATTACAGATTATATAGGGGAAACAGCCTTTCGGATTTCGCCGCTGTCCTTCTACCAGGTTAATCCGGAGCAGACGACGAAGCTGTATAATCTGGCCTTAGAGTACGCTGACTTATCCGGGACGGAGACTGTCTGGGATCTTTATTGCGGAATTGGAACCATCTCTCTTTTTCTGGCACAGAAGGCGGGAAAAGTATATGGAGTGGAAATTATTCCCCAGGCTATTGAAAATGCCAGGGAGAATGCAAAGCTGAATCATATTGACAATGCGGAGTTTTATGCAGGTAAGGCAGAGGAGATTCTGCCTCAGATGTATGAAAAGGAACATATTCATGCAGATGTAATTGTGGTTGATCCACCAAGGAAGGGCTGTGACGAGCTTTGTCTTTCCACCATGGTTCGTATGAAACCGGAAAAAATTGTCTATGTCAGCTGTGATCCGGCAACTCTGGCGCGTGATTTGAAATTTCTGTGCGAGAATGGTTATCAGCTGAAGCGGGTGAGAGCTGTGGATCAGTTTGCACACACGACACACGTTGAGACGGTCTGTTTGATGTCAAGGGTTGAGAGATAATAGCCGCGAAAGCCC
>CAZUCI010000018.1:0-41777 GCA_964619485.1 uncultured Lachnospiraceae bacterium | reverse complement strand
CTTGCTGCAATTGGATTATTATTCCCATTACCATCCATATTTAAACTTCCAATTGGCATGCCTGAAGAGGTATAAGCTGGTAAATATGGATAAGACATTAATGCTTGTGGAAAAATAGAAGCATATGTACCTATACCGGCAGAGGATCCTGGCTCATTATCCTCAGAAACATAACCTGACAAATCTAACGAAAGATCGAAATGATCTGTTATTTGAGCATCCATGTTAGAACGAAGGCTATATTTATCATAAGAAGTTCTGTTAATAATACCTTCCTGATTATAAGCACCCACATTAGCAAAAAACTTCACTTTTTCTGTACCACCTGAAACAGAAACACTATTAGTATAAGTAGGAGCAACATCTCTGAATAATAAATCAAACCAATCTGTATTAGCGTAAGTTCCAAATTCAGGATCTCCGTTTTTAATACGCTCTATTTCATCTTCGGTAAACCGCAAGTTAGATTCTGATACACCATCTAGCCTCTGAGCTTCATTATACCATTGTGCATAATCTGGACCATTTAAGAATTTTGGAAAATCTGTGTTTTGACTTAATGTAACTGCAGAATTTACCGTAACCGTAGGTTTCTGAACAGTACCACGCTTAGTAGTTACTAAAATAACTCCAGCAGCCGCCCTCACACCATAAACAGCTGTTGCCGAAGCATCTTTTAATATAGTAACTGATTCTACCTCATCAGGAGAAAAAGTAGGAAAATAGTCACAGGCTGTTCCACGCTTAACAATCAGAGACTGAAGGGTCTGAGAGCTGATTCCAAGGTTATCTGTCTCTCTGGCTGCATAAATATCTGCCAGCACCACATGGTCAGCACCGCAGAGTGCTTCGGCAAACTGTGGAAGAAATGCCTTGGTTCTGGTATAGGTATGGGGCTGGAAAACACACCAGATCTTTTTGTGTGGATAATTTTTTGCTGCCTCAAGGGTTGCGTGAATCTCGGTGGGGTGATGAGCATAATCATCGATGATTGTGACCTCACCCATTTTTCCCTTCAGCTGGAAGCGGCGGTCTGTGCCATGGAAGCTGAAAAGAGCGCTCAGAGAATACTGACGATCAATGCCAAGCAAATCGCACAGTGCAATTGCAGCCATGGAATTATATACATTGTGTATGCCGGGAACCCCCAGGGTGACCTGAGCTCTTGTGTCACCATGCACCAATGTGTAGGTAGGACGGGCAAGCTCATCGAAGGTAATGTCAGCGGGGTAATAATCGTAAGCCGGACTGTCACCGTAGGTAATCACAGAACAGGCCAAACCGTCTGTAATATCGTGCAGCTGCTCAATTGTGCCATTGATAATCAATGCTCCGTCAGCTGGAAGAAGGCTGGCAAATTTATGGAAGGAATTACGAATATCGTTAATATCCTTAAAAAAGTCCAGATGATCCTCTTCTATGTTCAATATAAGGCTGATGCGTGGGAAAAAGCTTAAGAAGCTGTTTGTGTATTCGCAGGCCTCGGTCAAAAATAGATCGGAAGCACCTACCCGGATATTTCCGGCAATGGAGGGGAGAATTCCACCAATGGAAAGTGTCGGGTCTGCTGCGGCAGCCAAAAGAATTTCACTTACCATGGAGGTTGTGGTGGTTTTACCATGAGTACCACTGATGGCAATTGGAGTTTTATAATTCTGCATAATCTGTCCTAAAAGCTGGGCGCGGGTCATGCAGGGGATTTTTCGCTCCACTGCACAGGAAAGCTCAGGATTATCAGGATGGATGGCAGCCGTATAAACCACGACATCAATGGAATCAGTAATATTTTCAGCACTTTGTCCATACATTATGTTAGCACCACGACTCTGTAGCAGAATGGTCAGATCGCTTTCCTTTGCGTCAGATCCGGAAATTGTAAATCCACGGTCCAAAAGAACCTCGGCAAGACCACTCATGCTGATGCCGCCGATTCCAATAAAATGAACGTGGATGGGTTTGTTAAAATTAATATGATACATGGATACACTTCCTATTCAATTATTCCTATGCTGCCATCAGCACATCTGTGCCTGTCAGACAGCTTACTTCTTATTATAACCATGTGGGAAGAAAAAACCAACAGTTATTTTCCAGAATGTAACAGGAAGAAAACAGAGGAAAATCTGACGGTATACCGCAGAAAAACAGTTGACGGGTAAAAAAGAACCGGTGGTTTCACAATTGTACATCATTGTACATTGTTTACAAAAAGTTCATTTTTTTATGTGCAAAATGACAGAAACTGGTAAAAAAGTGGAAAAGTATTTGTGTAAATTCTACATAAAAAATGAAAAAAACGGACGTTTTCTTTGTAAAAAACATTCACTTTGTACAGAGAGTATGGTATAATTATTTTTGTCAGCAAAGACAATACATTCTTTTCTCATATTTCAAGAGCAGATATAGAGAGAGATTAGCAAGAGGTGAGAATATGATTAAAAAAGAAATGATTGCCATGTTGCTAGCCGGTGGGCAGGGCAGCAGACTTGGCGTATTAACAGCGAAGGTAGCAAAGCCGGCTGTATCATTTGGTGGAAAATACCGCATCATTGATTTCCCGCTTAGCAACTGCATTAATTCAGGAGTTGATACAGTTGGCGTTTTGACACAGTATCAGCCATTGCGTCTGAATACTCATATTGGAATTGGTATTCCGTGGGATTTGGACAGAAATATAGGTGGAGTAACAGTCCTGCCACCTTACGAGAAAAGTACAAACACAGAATGGTACACGGGAACTGCCAATGCTATTTACCAGAATATTGATTATATGGACAGCTTTAATCCAGATTATGTTCTGATTTTATCCGGTGACCATATTTATAAAATGGACTATGAGGTAATGCTTGATTACCACAAATCAAAGGGCGCAGAGGTTACCCTGGCAGCGATGCCTGTTCCTCTGGAGGAAGCAAAGAGATTTGGTATTCTGATTACGGATGAGGATCGTAAGATCAATGATTTCGAGGAAAAGCCTGAGAACCCGAGAAGCAATCTGGCAAGTATGGGTATCTACATATTTAACTGGAAAACCTTAAAAGAAGCGCTGATTGCCAACGCACAGCAGCCTTCTCTTGACTTTGGAAAGCATGTCATTCCTTATTGCCATGGCAAGGGGGCACCATGCTATGCCTACGAGTATAACGGATATTGGAAGGATGTTGGTACTCTTCATTCTTACTGGGAAGCAAACATGGAACTGATTGATATTGTTCCGGAGTTCAATCTTTATGAGGAATACTGGAAAATCTACACGAGATGTGACAAGCTTCCGCCACAGTATATTTCTTTCGACAGCGAAGTTGAGAAATGTATCATAGGCGAGGGCGCCCAGATTTATGGAAAGGTTTACAATTCGGTCATCGGCTGCGGTGTTACAATAGGAGAGGGAACGGTAGTTCGCGACTCCATTATTATGAACGACGCCGAAATCGGTGAGTATGGCCAGATTAACAAGACAATTATTGCAGAAAATGCCAAGATTGGAAATGGCGTAAAGGTCGGCATGGGAGAAGAGGCTGAGAATGATACGGCGCCACACATTTACAATCACGGACTTGTCTGCATTGGAGAAAAATCCGTTGTTCCGGACGGTGTAACAATAGGAAAGAACGTTGTGATTTCTGGAGTTACAAAGGCCGAGGACTATAATAATATGTCCCTGGCAAGCGGAAAATCTTTGGTTAAGGCAGGTGACGAGGCATGAGAGCGATAGGTATTATTTTAGCTGGCGGCAACAATAACAAAATGGGTGAATTGTCTAAAAAAAGAGCAATTGCAGCCATGCCGATTGCAGGCAGTTACCGCAGTATTGATTTTGCATTGAGCAATATGTCCAACTCACACATCCAAAAGGTTGGAGTATTTACACAGTACAATGCCAGAAGCCTGAATGAGCATTTGAGCTCCTCCAAATGGTGGGATTTTGGTAGAAAACAGGGTGGATTATTTGTATTTACACCTACTGTTACCAGCGATAACAATTCCTGGTATCGTGGAACAGCAGATGCCATTTATCAGAATCTTTCCTTTTTGAAAGCAAGCCATGAGCCATACGTAGTCATTGCGTCCGGCGATTGTGTATACAAAATGGATTATAACAAGGTGCTGGAATATCACATTGCCAAGAAGGCGGATATTACAGTTGTATGTAAGGACCTGCCATCCGGAGAGGATGCGGACCGCTATGGCACCTTGAAGATGAACGAGGATTTCCGTATTGAAGAGTTTGAGGAAAAACCAATCGTTGCCAAATCCGGGACAATTTCCTGTGGAATTTATGTAATTCGAAGAAGACAGCTGATCGAGCTGATTGAGAAATGTGCAGAAGAGGGTCTGTATGATTTTGTAAAGGATATTTTGATTCGTTACAAGAGCCTGAAGAGAATTTACGGCTACAAGATGACTGATTACTGGAGAAACATTGCAACAGTAGACGACTATTTCAAGTCTAATATGGATTTCCTGAAACCGGAAATTCGTAATTTCTTCTTCCGTGAATATCCGGACATCTATTCAAAGGTAGATGATTTGCCACCGGCAAAATACAATGTGGGTGCAAAGCTGAAGAACTGCCTGATTTCCAGTGGAAGTATCATCAATGGAACAGTTGAGGACTCTTTGATTTTTGAGAAGGTATTTGTTGGTAACAACTGTACGATTAAAAATTCTATTATTCTGAACGATGTGTATATTGGCGACAATACCTATATCGAGAATTGTATTGTGGAAAGTCATGACACCATTCGTGCCAACTCATATTTGAAGGGTGAGGACGGTATAAAGGTGGTTGTTGAGCAGAATGACAGATTTGTAATCTAGTGTGTAGGGCTGTATAAGGGGGAAAATGAATGAACATTACAGACGTACATGTACGCAAGATCAATCATGAGGGGAAAATGAAAGCGATTGTGTCTGTTACGATTGATGATGTATTTGTTGTACATGATATCAAAGTGATCGATGGTGAAAAGGGACTGTTTATTGCTATGCCAAGCAAGAAGGCAGCCGATGGAGAATATCGTGATATCGCACATCCGATAAACTCTGCAACCAGAGAGATGCTGCAGAATTTGATTCTGTCAGCCTATGAGAAGGCTCTCGGTGAGCCGGAAGAGATGGAATAGTCTTTTCGAGAGGAAATGAAAGGGTATCTTTAAGAAGCGGTCCGGGGGGACCGCTTCTTTGTGCTTGAATCACTGAGGGAAATCAAGTAAAATGTAAGCGTGGGCTGTATAAACATCATATTTTAACGCAGGCACGCTCCCGCTGCCCAAAAACGCAGCAGTTCTAACATGCCAAAGGACGCCATGTAAGTACCGGCGTTTTTAGAAGCACCTGCTTATAAAATATGATGTTTATACAGCGCTTGAAAATTTTAAGCTGACAACAAGACTGCAGAAAAAATTACAAATACATTTTCTGCTTTCCTGTATCTGAAAATAAACAGCGTACCAGGTGTAGTGTTCAAAAGAAGGTGCTTCTGCTGTCACCGGTACTTATGTGCGGTTCTTTCGCACATTTAGTACCGCTGTAGGCAGCAGGCAGCGGGAGCGTGCCTGATTTTGAATACTACACCTGGTACGCGCAAATCATAATACAAAAAAGAGGAGTTCTATATGTATATTATTGCAGGCCTTGGAAACCCGGGCAAAGAATATGAACACACAAGACACAATGCAGGCTTTGACACCATAGATTATCTGGCAGACCAATATAATATTGATGTGAGAGAAAAGAAATTTAAGGCGTTGACAGGAAAGGGAGTCATAAACGGGCAAAAGGTTGTTTTACTGAAGCCGCAGACCTTTATGAATTTGAGCGGGGAAAGTATTCGTGCCGCCATTGATTTTTACAAGATAGATGAAACAGAGGAATTGATTGTGATTTATGATGATATTTCTCTGGCACCGGGACAGCTTCGTATCCGCAAAAAAGGAAGCGCCGGCGGGCATAATGGAATTAAAAATATTATTGCACATTTAGGACATGATGTTTTCATGAGAATCAAGGTTGGTGTTGGAGAGAAACCAAGAGGATATGATTTGGCTGATTATGTTCTTGGAAGATTCACCAGAGAAGAACGGATAGACATGGAGGAAGCCTTCACAAGGGCTGGTGATGCAGTTTCTGTGATGATTACAGATGGTGCAGATGCTGCCATGAATGAATTTAATGCAAAGAAATAGAGGGTAAGAAATTGAAAGTATTACAGGACTGCCTGAAACAATTATCAGATTATGAGGACATGGTCAGCCAGCTTCAGAATGGTAAAACCATTGACGTGACCGGATGTGTGGAATCCCAGAAGGTGCATCTTATGGATGGACTTGGATCGGATTTCCCCTACCGTGTTATTGCAACCTACAGTGATAAGCGTGCGAGAGAAATTTATGAAGATTTTCAGCTCTACACAAAGGAGCTGTTATATTTCCCTGCCAAGGATTTTATCTTTTTCCAGGCTGATATTCATGGAAATAAGGTGACACAGGAGCGAATGGAAGTATACCGTAAAATCATGGAAGCGGAGCCGGTGACCATTATCACTACCTTTGACGCTTTTATGGCTCCCTGCATGCCTCTTTCCACCCTTGAGAAAAATGTGATTTTTCTGGATGGTGACAGCGTGGTGGATGAGAAGGCGCTGGCGGCCAAGCTGGTTCGTATGGGATATGAAAAGGTACCTCAGGTAGAGTCCGGAGGGCAGTTCTCGGTGCGGGGCGGCATTGTGGATGTCTATGATCTGACAGAGGAAAATCCCTATCGAATTGAGCTGTGGGGAGATGAGATTGATTCCATCCGAAGCTTTGATGTTCTGAGTCAGAGATCCATAGAGCAGCTGGAGGAGGTTTCAATCTATCCGGCAACAGAGATGCTTCTGGAGCCAAAGCAGAAGGAAGCAGGTCTTAAGAAAATCCGCAGGGAAGCGGCTGAAACGGAGCAGAATTTCAGAGAACATCATCAGCCGGAATTGGCAGCCAGAATCAAAGAGCAGATGCGAAATCTTACCGAGCAGATGGAAGAATTTGGCGTTCTTGCCAATTTGGACAGCTATATCCGCTACTTTTGTGAGGATACGGTCTCTTTTCCCGACCTGTTCTCGGAGGAGGAGACGCTGTTTTTTATCGACGAGCCGCTGCATGTGGCAGAGCATACAGATGCCATCGAGCTGGAGTTTAAAGAGAGTATGATGAACCGTCTGGAGAAAGGGTATACACTCCCAGGACAGACCAATGTACTCTATCCGGCAGATGAGATTATGGCCAGACTGAAAAACCGCTATCTTGCCTGTGTATCCACCCTTGATACCAAGACTCCCAAGCTGGAAATCGATAAAAAGTATTACATTACAGCCAGAAGTGTACAGTCCTTTCACAACAGCTTTGAGGAGCTGTGCAAGGTATTGAAGCAGTATAAGAAAAACGGATTCCGGGTACTTCTTGTATCACCGTCCAGAACAAGAGCCAAGCGTCTGGCGCAGGAGCTGAGAGACCAGGAGCTTTCCTGCTTCTACAGTGAGGATGAGCAGGAGGACATGCAGGATGGACAGATTATGTCTGTCTATGGTCAGATACGCAAGGGCTTTGAATATCCTCTGGTTAAGTTTGCGCTGATTACAGAAAGTGATATTTTTGGCAACAAGGCAAAAAAGAAAAAGCAGAAAAAATATGAAGGCCAGAAAATTAATGATTTTTCCGATTTGAAGGTGGGGGACTATGTGGTTCATGAGAGCCATGGTCTCGGAATCTATCAGGGAATCGAAAAGGTTGAGGTCGATAAGGTCGTCAAGGACTATATGAAGATTGCCTACCGGGACGGTGGTGTTCTGTATGTCAGAGCTACCGGCTTTGATGTCGTTCAAAAGTATGCTTCAGCGGAGAGCCGCAAACCAAAGCTGAATAAGCTGGGAACCCAGGATTGGGAAAAGACAAAGACCAGGGTTAAGGGTGCTGTCAATGAGGTGGCTAAGGATCTGGTTGAGCTCTATGCAAAGAGAGCCAACAGAGAGGGCTATGTATACGGAAAGGACACCCTGTGGCAGAGAGAATTTGAAGAGCTTTTTCCTTATGAGGAAACCCAGGATCAGCTTATGGCAATAGAAGCCACCAAAAAGGACATGGAAAGCCATAAGATTATGGACCGGCTGATCTGTGGGGATGTTGGCTTTGGAAAAACTGAAATTGCCATTCGGGCAGCCTTTAAGGCAGTACAGGAGGGGAAACAGGTGGTTTATCTGGTGCCCACAACAATTCTGGCAAAGCAGCACTATGACACCTTCCGACAGAGAATGAAGGATTACCCCATTACCATTGAGATGATGTCCCGCTTTAAGACCGCCTCTGAAATGAAAAAGACAGTGGAAGAGCTGAAAAGAGGTATGGTTGATATTGTTGTTGGAACCCATCGTGTGCTTTCAAAGGATGTTGTGTTCAAGGACCTTGGCCTTTTGATTGTGGATGAGGAGCAGCGCTTTGGAGTCACCCACAAGGAAAAGATTAAGCAGATGAAGGAAAATGTGGATGTACTGACGCTGACAGCGACGCCAATTCCACGTACCCTGCACATGAGCTTAATCGGTATCAGGGATATGAGCGTTCTGGAGGAGGCACCAAATGACAGACTTCCTATCCAGACCTATGTTATGGAATATAATGAAGAGATGGTCCGCGAGGCAATCAATCGTGAAATTGCCAGAGGAGGACAGGTATATTATGTCTATAACCGTGTGGATTCCATCGCTGAGGTCACGGCAGGAGTACAGGCGCTTGTGCCGGATGCTTCGGTTGCCTTTGCCCATGGACAGATGAATAAATCGGAGCTGGAAAAGATTTTATACGAGTTTATCAACGGGGAAATCGATGTTCTGGTGGCGACAACAATTATTGAGACCGGTATTGATATTCCAAATGTGAATACCATGATTATCCATGATTCAGATAACATGGGGCTTTCCCAGCTGTATCAGCTCAGGGGCCGTGTGGGAAGAAGCAACAGGAATGCCTACGCCTTTTTAATGTATAGAAGGGACAAGGTTTTGAAGGAGGTTGCGGAGAAGAGACTTGCTGCCATCAAGGAATTTACAGATCTTGGAAGTGGGTTTAAAATAGCAATGAAGGATCTGGAGATTCGCGGTGCCGGGAATCTGCTTGGCAAGGTTCAGCATGGACACATGGAGGCTGTCGGATATGATTTGTACTGTAAGATGCTCAATGAAGCAGTGAAGAATCTGAAGGGTATTCCGACGGTGGAGGATTTCCAGACTACCATTGATCTGGATGTCAACGCTTTTATTCCGGCAGAATATATTCTGAACGAATTCCAGAAGCTTGATATTTATAAACGTATTGCAGCTATTGAAACAAAAGAAGAGTGCGAAGAGATGCGTGGAGAGCTGAAGGACCGTTTCGGAGGCATTCCGGAATCGGTGGAAAATCTGCTGCGTATTTCTTTGATTCGCTCGGCAGCACATCGCCTTTATATTGAAGAAATAAAGGGAAAGAAGGATGGAATTACGCTGATAATGAACGTGGGAGCCAGAATCAAGGCGGACAACATTCCGGTGCTTTTGGACAGAACCAGCCAGAAACTGAAATTTACAGTGAAAAACATTCCGACATTTTCCTACAAACTGTATCCGGGCGGCTTTGATAAAAAGGATGAAGAAATGGTCATTGATACCACGGAGAAAATACTGGCACTTATGGAAGAGCTGCTTATATAGTGGAAGCCATGACTGGCCTTGGGAGGATTCATATGTATACTTATGCGTTACAGCAGTGGCTGTTATTTTTCTATATCTATTGTTTCCTGGGATGGTGTTTTGAATCGTCCTATGTGTCCTTAAAACAGCACAAATGGGTGAACAGGGGTTTTTTGTCAGGACCCTTCCTCCCGATTTACGGCTCGGGTGCGCTGGCTGTTCTGGTTGCCACACTCCCTGTGCGTAATTTTCCGGTTCTTGTCTATATTTTCGGACTGCTGGGAGCAACGCTTTTGGAGCTGGTAACCGGCATACTTATGGAAAAAATGTTTCATGTGCGTTACTGGGATTACAGCAGCCAGAAATTTAATTATAAAGGGCATATCTGCTTAAGTTCTTCCATTGCATGGGGATTTTTCTCCATGGCGATGATATATGGGTTCCACAGACCTATTGAAAGAGCAGTTTTATGGATTCCTGAATGGCTCAGCAATCTGGCAGCCTTTGCGATTACCATCTGGTTTGTGGCAGACTTTACAGCCAGCTTCCGTACCGCAATGGAGCTGCGCGATATCTTAGATGGTGTGGAGAAGGTGAAGGAAGAGGCAAGAAAGCTGCAGAAGCGTGCTGAAATTATAGAGGCTTTTCTGGCTGACGAGGCTGCAGAAAGAACTGCAGAATGGCAGGAGAAAAAGGATGCCTTTATGGAAGAGCTGCGCGAGAACTATCTGAGACAGAAGCTTGGAAAAGAGCGCATTTACAACCGTGCCTTAGCCTCAAAGGCGGTTTCCAGAATGCTTCGCCGTAATCCGTCTGCA
Source organism: uncultured Lachnospiraceae bacterium (assembly GCA_964619485.1). Taxonomy (GTDB): domain Bacteria; phylum Bacillota; class Clostridia; order Lachnospirales; family Lachnospiraceae; genus UBA2882. Next base: position 31,259 of record CAZUCI010000018.1, on the reverse strand, counting down.
GTTTCAAAGAGATATGCCGCAGCCTTTGCAGAGTACAAGGAGCAGCTTAAAAACAGCCTGCAAAACGTAAAAGAAGAACTGATGGAGAAAATAAAAAAATGAAAATCAAACCCTATTTCCCGGAGCGGGAGACAGAGCTTAGCCAGCAGGAATTAAAGGAAATGTATAAAAATGCAAAGAATTTTGGAGAAATCAGACTGGGGGAAGACCGGCTGTTCTATCGGACGCTGTTTAGGAACCGGTTTCTTTCCCTCAGGGATTGTGATAGAATTTATTTGCGTGTGGAGCTGGGAGAATATGGCGATTTTCCTCTTCACGAGCATTATATTATGGTTGAAACAAAGGATGGGAAAAGCCTTCAGATGAGACTGGAGCGCCCGGTGGATGCAAAGGGCGTGCTGGAGGAGCTGAAGGAGAGAAATCTCGGAATTCTGCTGGGGAAGAAATAAGAGGGACAAAATGACATATGATATTATCAATGGAATCCAGATAGTAGGTGTATTTATAGGATTTCTGACTATAGTCGTAATCGGAAAGCAAAAGGCCAGTGAAAATCAGAAGATTCTTTTGGTCTCGTCAATTTGCGCCTTTGTCAGTATTTTGGGATATACACTGGAAATCAACTCCACCAATCTGGATGCGGCCCTGGTTGCGGTCAAATTTGGATATGTGGGCAAGAGCTTTGCCCTCACCTTCTTTTTAATGTTCATGATGGTATATTGCGGAATCAAGCTGCCGCAAAAGCTCATCAACGGCTTGATTATTTTCAATTCTGCCATTCTTCTATTAATTCTCACCTGTGAAAAGCATACGTTATATTACAAAAACCTTCATATGGAATATGATGGTTTCTTTCCACATATAGCATTTGGCAAAGGAGTCTGCTACTGGCTGTTTATGGTGGTGACAATCTGCAGCGTTTTGTCCTACATGCTTATTTCCTTTTCCCAGATGCGTAAGAGAGAGGGAATTGAAAAAAAGAGGCTGGTGCTTTTATCTCTGGCGGGAGCAATGCCTATGTTCATGCTGTTTTTGTATCTGGTTGGCATTATGGATTTCTTTGATCCGACGCCCCTTGGGGTGGAGCTTGCATGTACGCTGGTTACACTGAATGTTTTGAAATATGGACTGCTTGATACCATGCAGCTGGCCCGCGAGGAGGTAATCGAAAATACCAGGGATGGTCTTTTATTTATCAGTCCCTACCACGATCTGCTCTACGCTAACAACGTGGCAAAAAAGCTGTTCCCGGAGCTTACAGATGCACATAAGGCAAGAAAAAAGCTTCAGGAAATCATGCTGGTTAATGAAAAGGAGAGGGTTCTTGATATTGACGGTCAAAATTACGAAATCCGTATTTCAGAGCTGAAGGACAGCAGCCGAAATCAGGTGCTTCGCGGCTATATTGCATGGATTTTTGATATGGCCTTTGTCAACAGCTACGCAGATGAAATGATTCGTTTAAGGGATGAGGCGGAAAAAGCCAATGTGGCCAAATCCTCCTTCCTTGCACATATGTCCCATGAAATAAGAACACCAATGAATGCAATCATCGGTTTTTCAGATTTGTGTATAAAAGAGAATTCGCAGGGAAATCTGGCGGAATATGTAACCAATATTAAGACCTCGGCGGGAACGCTGCTCAGTCTGATCAATGACGTATTGGACATTTCCAAAATTGAGTCGGGAAAGATGGAGCTCGTTCTGGTCGACTATCATCTGACTCAGCTGTTTGAGGAGCTGGTCTCTGCGATTGCACCCCAGGCAGATGAAAAGAATCTTTCCTTCCGGTATATGGTTGAGGAGCAGATTCCCTCTGTACTGAAGGGTGACAAAATGCGTGTGAGGGAGATTATTATTAATCTTTTGGCCAATGCCATCAAGTACACCCGGGAGGGGACGGTCCTGTTTAAAATCAAGGAGATAGAGCGGGACGAAAAAAGAATTCATCTGGCAATTCTGGTAAAGGATTCCGGGATTGGAATTAAAGAGGAGGACCAGAAAAATATCTTCCAGAAATTTGAACAGACAGACCGGTACAAGAACTATTCTGTAGAGGGGACAGGGCTGGGACTGGCCATTGTAAAGAACCTGGTAGAGATGATGCAGGGGAAAATATCTGTTGAGAGTGAGTATGGGGAGGGCAGCCTTTTCCGTGCAGAAATCTGGCAGGAAATTGTTGATGATACACCAATCGGAGAATTCCGTGGATCAAATCTGGAGCCGAAGCAGACGCCGCAGAAGTCTGAAAAGATAAAACTGGCCTTTGAGGACAGCAAAATTCTTGTGGTTGATGATAATGATATCAACTTAAAGGTTGCAGTCAGTCTTTTGAAGCTGTATGGAACTGCAGCGGACATTGCCCACAGCGGAAAGGAATGTCTGGACATGACCAAAAAGAAGAGGTATGACCTTGTATTCATGGATCAGATGATGCCTCAGATGGATGTAATAGAGACGATGAAAACAATTCGGAGGGAACGAAAGAACTACAGAGATGTTCCGATTGTTGTTTTGACCGACAATGCACTGGTGGGTGTAAGGGTGGAAATGCTGTCTGCCGGTTTTGAAGACTTCCTGGGCAAACCGATTATGTTAGATGAGATGGAGAGTATTCTGCTGAAGTTTCTGAAGCCTACCAAAATGGAAGAGGTAGAGGAAAGCCTGGGACAAATAGATACAAAGTATGAGATTTTGCAGCAGAATGGCATCGATGCGGCGAATGGAATTCAGCTCTGTGGAGAAGAAACTATTTATAAGGATGTTCTTCAGTCCTTTTTAAATCATTCCGGGGAACAGCTTTTGCAAATGGAGCAGTATAAGCAGGAGGGGCTGTATGAGGATTATACGATTCTTGTCCACGGAATTAAAAGTGCAGCCGCGACCATGGGAGCAAATGAGCTGTCGGGGAAGGCAAAGGAACACGAAATGGCCGGAAAACGAGGCGACTATGGTTTTATCCTCTCCGATTTTGATAATTTGAAGCATTCTTACGAGAAAACGACCCAGGCAATTGACGAACAGCTGAAACACTTGTAGAAAAGGCGAGAAATTTGACATAAAAGGCAAGAATTGTGTTGTATAATTTTGCTATTTATATTAAAATTTAGAAGATAGTAAGCAATACGAACTTACGACAGAGGTTTCGGCCTCGGCGATCTTTTAGGGAGAATAAAAGAGAGAAGGAGAAAATGGCCGATGAAATGTTTAGTATGTGGAAAGGATAGTATAGGTGAGCTTTGTAATGCCTGTATTAGAACCGAAGAAGTAAAATATTCCAGAGACTGGGTATATAAGGAAGGAATGCTTGTTAAGAAGACTGAGGATTTTAAAGTAGTTGTATCTACAATGCGTGTCAGTGGAAGATTTGCAATCTGTGATAATCTTTCCGGCACCAATGTTCGAATTGACAATGCTTCCCATTATATCAAAAATGTCAAAGGAATTGTCAAAGGAACCTATGGTAAAAAGGATGCCTATGCAATCGCCATTGAAAATGAGGCTACCGGTATGAAGCGATACCTGTTTATGCCAATGTTCGATGGAAACACAGACGAATTATGGAAACTTATCCAGTCCTGTCAGTAAGGAAAAAACGACCGTTACAGGTCGTTTTTTTGTGCAGAAAAACAGGCGGAATGACAGGACTTACAATATAAATTACGATGTAAATTACGAGAATATAAAACTATTCTGATAAACCAAAATAGTATATAATGGACTAAATTGGATAAATTTACCGGGGTGGAGATAAAGACAGATGAAAAGAAAAATATGGGTGCTGCTTTTTTTAATAGGAATACTGGGAGGCTTCGCATTTTTTCCTGAAAATGTGCTGGCAGAGGAAATAGATCCGGCAAACTACCAGATGATTCATTACGGCGTGGACAGTGGGCTGAACTCGCTGGAAATTAATGCCATAACCCAGACGAAAGAGGGGTATATATGGGCAGGCAGCTACTGTGGACTTTACCGCTACGACGGAACCCGTTTTGAAGAGATAAAATTAGATGACAGATTGAGCAGTATTATCGTTTTATACGTAGATATGATTCGCAGTCAGTATGGGATAGAGGTGGACAGCGAGGAAAAAGAAGAGACTCTGGAAAAGGAAACAGAGGAGACAGTAAAGGAAAACATGGAGCAGGAGGGCGTGCTTGCCATGTCTGAGGTGATGGCTCTTTTGGAAAAGATTATGGATTTTGATCAGGACGAGGTTCTGGGGCGGTTAGCAGAATTCCAGTCACGGAAGCTTCCCAAAAAGCAGGCTGATCAGATTGATGCAATCAAACAGGCGATGGAAGCCTTTGACTGGGATCTGGCACAGGAAAAGACCCAGGAGCTTATGGAACAGCTGGAGTGATTCCCCTGGATAAAAGATAATCAACCCAGATATCATACCTGGATGCATAGAGATGGAGCTGGTCAGCGGTTAAATCTTCTCTTAAATTACCTTCCTCATCGCAGACAACCTCATTTAGGTCAATATAGAAGATGGAACGGTTGTCAGCAAGAGCTTCAATTCTTTTATTGCGCTCTGAGATTGCCAGATTGTTAAAAATCGGGTCAGAATCGGATTTCTCTTTGGAGACCTTCATGATACCCTGAATAAAAATAACAGCATCCGGCTGGAGCCTGTGAAATTCTGTAATAGCCTTCTCGTATTCCTTTATGAAGGCATCAAGGGTTCCGCGTCCCATCTCATTGATACCGATTTGAAAATAGATCTTTCCATAGTGTTTTTGAGACAGGGTCTCCGACAGAGTTACCATGTTGTCATCAACGTTGCAAAAGGGTAGAGTCCACAGGTCATAGATGCTGAGTCCAACGCTGGCATAAAAATCGGCCTGCTTCAGATTCCCATAGGTCATGAGGCCGTCCGTTCTGGAATCGCCAATAAAGACAGCATCATCAAAATAAGTCTTGTCCACCTGCTCAAAGCTGCGCTCCGGCAAAAGGGCGCCAGTGGAATCTGCTGAGACGGAGGCGGCAGAATTCCCTGAAACATCATTTGCTATGGATAACTCAGGTGTTCCGTTTAAAGATAAATCACCTGTGTTTCCTGCTGGGTCTGAGATAGTGTCAAAAAGCTCCCAGGGGTAAATGCCATCGTGAATTCCGGAAAAAACAAGGGCAAGATAGGGAGTTGTTCTGCTGTCGACAATGTAGCGTCTGTAAATGGTTTCACGCCCCATAAATCCCAGAGCAGACAGGATAAGGCAGCTGCCAAGCAGAAGAAAGAGGAGCGAATATTTGATTTTTCTGTGCTTCATAATGTCCCCTTTCCTGAACTAAAAATTAAAATACATAAATGGATTATTGACAGAAATGGATAAGTAGTAAAGGCTCAACAGAAAGATAAAGAGCAATACTGCGTTTTTAATCCATTTCTTTTTACATTTGGCAATAAAATCTGAGGGAAGCGTGGTGCAGAACAGAATGCCAAGTAAAAACATGGGAAGAAAACGTCCCATGTAGGGAACAAAATCATTGGGGTTCTGCACAGTGTAGAGTGCTTCCAGGGAGGGAAACAATCGGATTACAAAAGGAAACATGTGCAGAAAGTAGGTACCTGTATCCGCAAGCTGACTGATGGCAAATGGAATCCAGGACAGGGGAATCACAAGCAGAACATAGAGATGCCCAAGAACCCTTTTGTTTTGTAAAAAGTGGAGCAAAAAAAGCTTTTCCAGAATCAGACAGAAAAGCAGGATGCCGCCCCAGACTGCAAAGCCGGGACCAAATCCATGCCAGAGGGCGGTCAGAACCCAGACAAGAATCAGGTTTCTAAAGGTTCTTGCCTTTCCTTTGCGGTTTCCACCCAAAGGAATATAGACATAATCGCGAAACCATTTGCCCAGGGTGATGTGCCATCTGCGCCAGAATTCTGTGACGGAGGTGGAGATATAAGGGTGGTCGAAGTTAACAGGAATTTCAAAACCAAGCATTTGTCCAAGACCAATGGCCATCATGGAATATCCGGCAAAGTCGAAATACAGCTGGAGAGAATAGGTGTATGCTCCAATCCAGGCTAAGGGGGTGGAGATACTGGAAAAACCAATGGCCTGAATCTGTGTCCAGAGCATTCCGAAATGGTTGGCAAGGATAATTTTGGAACCAAGACCGAGAATCAGGGCGGTCAGGCCTTCCTCCAATTGAGAAACAGTAACCCTTCTGGAATAAAGGGCGTCTTTTACGTCGGAGTAATTGATAATTGGTCCTGCAATGAGCTGGGGAAACATGGTCAGGTAGGTTCCGAGCCGCACAAAAGAACTCTCGGCCTGAATCTGCTGGCGGTAGACATCGATTAAGTAGGCTGTAATCTGAAAGGTGTAGAAACTGATTCCCAAAGGAAGAGCCCTGCTGATATGGCAGTATTTGAATAGGAACAGCATACCGAGATTGTAAAACAGTGCGATAAAGAAACAGATTTTTGCAGGGAGCCTGTGGCTGGATGAAAAAGCCCTGGCAATGCATTTTCCGGCACAGAAATTTACACATACGGATAAGAGCAGCAGAATCACATAATGGGATTCCCCTACTGTATAAAAAAGAATGCTTCCACCAAAAAGGACTGCATTTTTCCATTTATCGGGAGCAACATAATATATAATTAAAAAAATTGGTAAAAATCGAAATAAAAAAGCAAAGCTGCTGAATACCATAAAAAATCAAATCCGTCTCTTATGTATTTATTGATAAAATTACAGGATATCATTATAGTAGCACAGGCTAACCGAGAAAGATACAGGAAAAAAGTTCACTTTTCTTTTTTTCAGTTTTTTCATTTAATTTTTTCTTAATTTGATTTATTCCTCAAAGATGATAGAATAGAACAGTATTTTATGATGAAAGCGTATGGTAAAAAATGAGCAGAAATTATTTGTTGGACCTATGGAGATTTATTTTTTGCATCTGTGTAGTTCTGCTGCATATGAATGGAGAGCTGGGAGTTCCTGTTATGGGGGCAGGCTATCTGGGTGTTGAATTCTTTTTAATTGTTTCGGGGTATTATATGGCAGAGCGCTGCCACAGGGATTATTGCAAAAAGAAGCTGAGCTTTTCCGGTAAGCTGAAGGCGGTTATTACTTATATAAAGAGTCGGCTGATAAGGCTGTACCCGCTTTATATCCTGGCGTTTTTGATCACTTTGATTTTTACGATTGTGCTGCAGCAGATAAGCAGGCAGGAAACGCTGCAGCTGCTGAAGGATAATCTCGGGGAGGTATTTTTGCTGCAAAGCACCGGACTGCTTGGGGGAGGCTTGAATTATCCGGACTGGTATGTATCTGCGATTTTCTTTGCGGGAATAGGGCTGTATCTGTTATTTCTCTTTGCCGGAAGCTATGGGGCATGGGGAATAATTCCTGTTTTTTCTGCAGCTATCTATCTGTATTTCAATCAGAAAATAGGGAAAATTGATGTGATTGTTTCTTATTATGGTTTGCTGCGTGCACTGGCGGGAATGGGTGTTGGAGTCCTTTGCTTTGCTTTAGTCTATGTAATACAGGCTCATTTTAAGGAAATAAAATGGCTGAGAAGCTTGGAGCTTTCATTAAGCACAGTGCTTTTTGGCGGTATCATTGTGTATATGAATTTTGGACACAGAGGAAGTGCAGACTTTGTTGTGATAGGAGTTATGGCGCTGGCGACAACGCTTCTGATGCTGGCAGCACCGGTTTTAGAAGGCCGAAGAGCAAGGATATGTATGATTTTGGGGGAAATCAGCTTTCCAATCTATCTGTTTCAGATTACAGCGATAGATGCAGTGAAAGCGTTTATGCTTTTGTAGTTTAAGGAGAATTTATGGTTAATTTTATGAAAAAAAACAAGGAGGAGCTGGCAGGTGTTATATTAACTGCGGGTATTTTGCTCTTTTTCCTGATTTTTGATATGTTCTATCTGGATCATGTGAATGATGCGGATATTGCCGCAGAGTATTTGCTGGCAAAGGTTCTGGCGCGGGAAAACGCCTTTTTTACACCGTCATGGTACTATTCCTTTGATATCAGAGTGCTGTATATTCAGCTTGTTGCAGCCCCATTGTTTAAGATTTTTGACAGCTATTATACGGTGATGGGAATATCCAATTTCATATGGAATATCCTGTTGCTTGCGTCCTATTATCTTTTCATGAAGGCTATCGGAATTAAGAATAAATGGATTTTCTTTACGATGCCGGTCTTAATTACCTCCTTCTCCAAATTGACGTTTTACTATATTTTTGGTGGAAATTTCTATCAGCCCTATATTTCCTGGGTGTTTATCTGTCTGACACTTCTGATTCACATAGCGGAGGGAAAAAGGCACAGAAGACTGTTCACAGCTGTTTTCTGTCTGTTGAATCTGCTGCTGGGACTGGGTGGCTACCGTTATATTGCGGTTCTCTTTCTGCCAACTCTGTTAGCAGGAGCTTACTTCTTTTTCCATGAAAGTAAAAATTACAGGGTGAAAGAGATTCGACAGATGGAGTCGCTTCCATATTTTTCTGCATCTGTGATGGGATTTTTAACAGCCTTTATCGGCTTTGTGATCAACAATAAAATTCTGGTAAACTATTACTCCTTTGAAAATCTGTCTGACCGCGGATTTATCGAGGTGTCAGAGCTTGGAAATCAGCTTTTGTCCACTGTGGTTTCCTTTTTACAGTCCATAGGCTTTTATGGTGGAGCGGATCTGTTTTCCCTGAAGGGGATTGCAAACTGCTTTGCCTTTGTATTTCTTTTTGCAGCAGTATACATCATGCGCAGAATCAAGGAAATCAAGTTGAAAAACCGCCAGCGTTTTATGCTGTACTATGCTGTTGCCGGTTTTCTGGTGATTTGTCTGATTTCATTTTTTACCGGAGATATGTCGACGGTACTGTACAAATATGTCATCAACGCATCGATTATGATTATACCTGTGATGGCGCTGTATCTGGATCATGCACCGGAAAATCTTCAAAAAAATCTGGTGAAGCTTTTGATTATTTCCGTTGTTCTGGTCATGAATCTGGTCACCTTTACATTGAAGGTGACAGATAATGATAATGGGGACCGGCTGGGATATGTTGCGTATTTAAAGGAGCATGACCTGAATTATGGTTATGCAACCTTCTGGAACTGTGATATTACAACCTTTATGTGCGATAACGGAACAGATGTTGTTCCGGTGGAGGATAGTAGGAGCCTTTCGCCCTATTACTGGCTGGCAGAAAAAAGAATTTTTGCATCGGATTATAACCGGAGCGGGCAGTTTTTTGTTCTGCTGTCAGCCCAGGAGGAGGCACCCTTTGTCAACAATGGAAAGGCAGCAGACGGCAAAAGAGTCTATGCAGATGAATCGTATGTGATTTACCTGTTTCAGAAAAACAGCCTTTGGCAGTAATCGTATAAAAATTTATAAGAAATTGTCGTAAATCTGGAGAAAAGGAATTATAATAGAAGTAAACTGGAAGGATATTTTTATTATATGGAAGAGACAGAACAAATTTTGAGTTTATATGACAGCTGCATGCTTTGTCCCAGACAATGTAAGGTGAACCGCAGCAGTGGTCAAAAGGGTGTCTGTGGTGTTGGTGCAAGGCCAATGATTGCAAGAGCGGCTTTACATATGTGGGAGGAGCCTTGTATATCCGGTAAAAGCGGATCTGGAGCTGTATTCTTTTCCGGCTGTAATCTGCACTGCATTTTTTGCCAGAATCAGAAAATTTCCGGAGGCAAGGCAGGCAGAGAAATTTCTGAAGAACAATTGGCAGAGTGCTATTTGAGTCTCCAGGAGCAGGGGGCAAACAATATCAATCTGGTAACAGGAACCCAGTTCCTTCCCTCCATTGTTGTCTCAGTACATATGGCAAGAAAAAAAGGCCTTCATATACCTGTCATATATAATTGCGGCGGCTACGAATCAGTGGAGGCACTGAAATTGTTAGAAGGCTGTATTGATGTGTATTTACCGGATTTTAAGTATTTGGATGAAGGGCTTTCAAAAGAATATTCACATGCAAAGGACTATGCTGTTTATGCTAAGCCTGCAATCGAAGAGATGGTTCGACAGGTCGGAGCTCCGGTTTTTGGGGAAGACGGGATGATTCAAAAAGGTGTCATCGTTCGCCATCTGGTTCTGCCCGGAGAAAAAGCGGAAGCCCAAAGAGTCATAGATTATCTGTACAAAAAATTCGGCAATCAGATTTATCTGAGCCTGATGAATCAATATACCCCCATGGAGGCAGTAAAAGAGCATCCAAAACTGAAACGCCGGGTGACTTCCTATGAATATGAAAAGGTGATTGATTATGCATTGGAGCAGGGAGTGACACAGGCATACAGGCAATGTGGAAGGACCTCGGAGGAGAGCTTTATCCCTGAGTTCTATTGAAATTTTATAGGAAAACATGCCATAGGTACAGGCGTGCTGTGAGGAAAAAGCATGGGTGATAAGACTGTAATTACAAGAGACATGGTATACGAATATACCAGGAAAATCTGTGAAGAAAACAATATGCCGCAGGAGTTTCTGGATACATTATGGAACAATTTTCTGGAAAATGATGATATTTATACTGAGTATGTATGGTATCTTCTGACGCAGGATTTCAAGGACACCGTAAAGGTGGATGGGGTCAGCGTGGTTGATGTTCTGATCTGGCAGATAGACCATTTCAAGGCACAGCTTGACATGGACACCTACGAGACCAAAAGGAACAAGGCTACGATGGTGCTGCGTGCTTATGATACACTTTTAAAAATGCGGAAAGAGCCTGAAAAATATATTCGCCATATGCAGGAGGATACAGGCTCGGATTATCCGGGTAAATATGTTGGGAGCATGGGAAAGTGAGCGAACCAAGGACGGCTTTTGTCTATATATTAGAGTGTGAAGATGGCTCCTTATATACGGGCATCACAACAGATGTGAAGCGCAGAGCCCAGGAGCATTGCGGTAAAAATGGCAAGGGAGCCAAATACACCAAAAGCAGAAGTCCCAGGGCAATCAGGATGGTTTGGCAGGCCAAAAGCTATGCCAGTGCTGCCAGATTGGAATACGCAATCAAACATTTGACAAGGAATAAGAAATTACAGCTTATAGAGGACCCGGAGCGAAGGTGTCTTTCCTTCTTTCAAAAACTGGAGGGAGAGCAGTACACTCCGAGAAAAGAGTACATTATGGAATTGCCGACGCAGCTGAATGAAAGTCTGTGCTGACAGATTCAGGTAAAGAGGTGGGCTATGAAAAATAAGCGGAGAGGTCATTTGTTCTTTTCACTGGCAGCAGTGATGGGACTTCCAATATTGATACTTGGTATCATATTGATTATTATGGGACAGCAGAGTGTCGCAGAAGGAATGGAAGTGGAAATCCGGGAGGAGCTGGCGGGAATAGCCAGACAGAGCGTCGACCTGTATCAGCTTGCCTATCCGGGGGATATTTCCATGCGGGACGGACATTTTTTCATGGGTGAAAAAAATCTGAGCACAGATTATGCACTGGCGGATCGTATTTCGGAAAATACCAGCGTGGAAATTTCTCTTTTTTATAAAGATACCCGAATGATTACCACCATTCGGGATGAGGAGGGAAAGCGTATCACCGGGACAAAGCTGGAGGAAGGAATCATTTCGGATTTAGTCTATAAAGGAAATGAGTACTATTCCGGGGAGGTTTCTATCGAGGGCAGTCTTTACTACGGGTATTATGTGCCCATATATAATGCTGACAAGTCCATTGGAGGCATGCTGTTTGCTGGAAAGGTCTGTGACGGAGTCTATGCAAAGCTCAACACAATCACTGCAAAAATCACCATTGTATTTCTGGTCGCACTTTTGCTGGTGGTCTGTATCGCATCGGCCTTTGCCAATAATATTGTGATGCAGCTCAATTATATTTCGAGGTATATTGGTGCGTTGACGGAGGATAATTACTCCGCCAAAATGTCTGAATCGGTTTTGAAGAGAAGGGATGAGCTGGGAGAAATGGGGCATTATGCTGTGGATATTTCCCAGAAGCTGAAGGTGCTGATAGCTCATGATCCGCTGACGGGACTGTATAACCGGAGAGCCGGCAGGGCAGAGCTGGCAAAGCTGATGGATCAGGCCGCTGGGGACGAGAGAGAAAAGCTGTCAGTGGTTATGGGAGACATCGATTTCTTCAAAAAAATAAATGATGTATATGGTCACGAGTGTGGGGATCTTGTACTGACGGAAATTTCGAAGCTGTTTATAAAGGAAATCAAGGGGGAAGGATTTCCGGTCCGCTGGGGAGGGGAGGAATTCCTTCTGGTTTTGCGCCTTTCCGGAAAGGAAGCCTGCGAAAGGACAGAACGGCTCCTGGATTCCATCAGAAATTTGGAAATTGAGTATAATGGCTGCAAAATTCCTGTGACCATGACCTTTGGCGTGAATGAGTATGAAAGAGAACGGAAGATTGATGATTTCATCCGCCGAGCAGACGATCTTTTATATCAGGGAAAAACAGAGGGAAGAAACAGAATTGTTTTTTAAAAAATACTGTGAATTATTGCAAAAATTTGGCTTTCATTACTTTAAACTTTGTGCATTTCATGGTAATATAGTCACATATAGTAATCTAACGGGGTAGATGAAAGAACGAAAACGAAAGAAGCGAGGGTTCCATTATGAAAGGTAACAAAATTCAACATACGAAATCTGTATTTAACATGAAGACAAAATTGATATTTTTGACGGTTGCACCAATTGTTATTGCAGGAATCGAAGCATTGATTGCAGCACTGATCATTGTGCCTGGCGCAGATGATAAAAAGCTGATGATGAAGGCTGTGGCTGTCATTATTGGCGCAACGGCTGTTTTAATGGCAGTGCTAATGAGATTTTTTGTCTGGAATCTGGTTAATTCCATCAACCGCATCATCAACACATTAGATGAGGCCAAGGCGGGAAATCTGACTCATGAGATTGGCCGCAAGGATACTGGCAGAAAAGATGAGATTGGAGTACTGGCTGAACATGCAAACGGTGTTATCCAGTCGTTAAAAAATGTAATTGCCCAGGTCGGAAACACATCAGATGTCATTGTTGACGCTTCCGGCAAACTGGATAAAATGGCAGAACAGACCAGCAATGCGTCTGATGATGTGGCTCGTTCCATGACGGATATGGCAAACGGGGCAACTACTCAGGCCGGCGAAACACAGCTGGTTACAGATGCTGTTATGAGAATTGGAGAGGGAATTGAACAGACAACGGGTGCCGTTGACCAGCTGCTGGTCAATGCTGATCATATGAAAGAAATCGGTCAGGCCGGTGTTGATTCCGTCAATGAACTGGAAAGTATTTCCGAAAAGGTAAAGAGTCAGATTGCTGTTATTTATGAACAGACCAATACGACCAATGAATCTGCACAGGAAATTCATAAAGCAACAGAGCTGATCGCATCCATAGCAAGTGAGACCAATCTTCTGGCATTGAATGCTTCTATTGAGGCAGCAAGAGCAGGAGAGAGCGGAAGAGGCTTTGCGGTTGTCGCAGAACAGATTAAGAATCTTGCAGAGCAGTCCAACCAGTCTGCAAAGGCGATTGAAGAAATTATTAAAAACCTGCTTGATGAATCAGAGCAGGCTGTTAAGACTATGAATACAGTAGATGCCATTATCGGTTTACAGGCTGATAAGGTTGATATGACAAAGCGTGTCTTTGACAAGGTTACCAATGGACTTGAGGTTACCATCAGCGGTGTTGAGACCATTGCTGAGAATACCAAGGTATTAGATGAGGCAAGAACACAGGTAATGTCCTCTGTGGAGAGCTTGTCAGCCATTGCTGAAGAGAACGCAGCGGCAACTCAGGAAACGGCAGCCAGCGCAGAAGAGCTTGCAGCAACAATCGGCGAGATTAAATCTTCCACTGAGAGATTATATAAGGTAGCAGATGACTTGACAACGCAGACAAATATGTTCCAGATTTATGAGTAGCATATCATAAACAAAAATGTTACTTGAACAGCATATTTTTATACAATCAAAAAGAAAAGCCCCAGGGCTTTTCTTTTTTTGCAGTCATGTGCTGTTTACAGAGCAGGCAGCACATGACTTGTGTTAAGCTTTTTGCATCTCCTTTCGTTTAGCCAGAGGGGTCATACCATAGGAGTCCTTGAAAAGCCGCATAAACAGCTTATAATTCACAAAGCCATTGTCCTCCAGTAGTTTCATAATAGAGTCATTGGTGCTTATTAACTGTGTGTAAAAATGCGTCAGCCGGATGGAATTAACATATTCCAAAAAGGTCTGTCCCATATTCTTTTTGAAAAAGCGGCAAAAGTAGGCTTCCTCCAAGTGGAGCAGAGCAGCCGCATCACACAGTGAAATCACTTCCCTGTAATGTTCCTCCACGTAATCCATAATCAGAGACAGTCGCTCCAGGTTTTTATCATTTTTGGCCTTGCTGTCGGCACTGATGTGAAGCATGAATTTTTCAGTCATTTCTGATAAAAGTGCATATAGCAGAGAGGTCAGCCTCAGCTTATCATGCAGCCTTTGGGAGTCAAAGAGCTGAGTCATTTCCTGAAAGATTGGACTGAGCAAATTTTCTCCCGGAAAGCTGAAGGGACTGTGGTAATCCTCAAAGCGGACGTGCTCAAAATCCGGGATGTGCTCTGCAAGAAAGGAAAAGGGCAGCTGTATCAGAAAGATTTTGGAGTTTTCAGCTCCGGTGGTGGCATGAATCTGACCGGAATTGATTATAATAAAGTCGTCTGGAAGAAGCAAAAAGTGACGATCGTTTACAATGACCTCCATGGAACCGCTTATGATATAAATTACCTCAAGGCTTTTATGCCAGTGCATGGGAATGTAATCTCCCTTTGCAGTGTAGACGTCAAAGCGCATGGGGAGGTCCTTGCTTGGAATGACATTTTCATGGATGACTTTTTCTGTGTTCTTCATACAGAAGACCTCCTTTCGCAAAGTGCTCATAATATGCTGACTCATAAGCTGCTGTTTATTTCATAATAACAATATAAGAATAAAAATTGTATAAAAATATACGAAAATAGTAGCATTCACGCTAAAAAAAGTCAATATTGACCTAAAAACAAGTCAATAAAGGTTATATGCGAAACAGAGAGGCAATGATACCATAAAACTGTAATCAGGAACACAAAACTTTAAAATTTGAAATAAGAAAAACGGGAGAGGTAATGGCTATGACAAGAAAAGAATTGGAGAAAATTGTTGCACAGATGACTGTTGAAGAAAAAGCTTCCCTTTGTTCAGGTGGAGATTTTTGGCATACAAAGAAAATAGACAGACTGGGAGTTCCACAGATGATGATGTCCGATGGACCTCACGGACTTCGTAAACAGAGAGAGGGCGGAGACCATCTTGGGGTAAATGAAAGTATCCAGGCCGTCTGCTTCCCCACAGGCTGTGCATCAGCCTCATCCTTTGACAGAGCACTGCTGCAGGAGATGGGAGATGCCATCGGAGAAGCCTGTCAGGCAGAGGGAGTTGGTGTAGTTCTCGGGCCTGCAGTTAATATAAAGCGTTCCCCACTCTGTGGAAGAAATTTTGAGTACTATTCAGAGGACCCTTATGCAGCAGGCGAAATTGCAGCCAGCTATATAAAGGGTGCACAGGGGCGAAAGGTTGGAACCAGCATCAAGCATTTTATGGGAAACAGCCAGGAAACCAGACGTATGACCTCGGATTCCAAAATAGATGAGCGTACCATGAAGGAAATTTACCTTCCTGCATTTGAAACAGCAGTAAAAAGAGAACAGCCATGGACAGTTATGTGCTCCTACAATCGCATTAACGGAACCTATGCAGCAGAGAATAAAGAGCTTCTCACAGATATCCTCCGTGATGAGTGGGGATTTGAAGGCTTTGTAGTCAGTGACTGGGGTGCTGTCAATGATCGTGTGGAAGGAGTCAAAGCAGGACTTGAACTGGAAATGCCGGCTTCCTGTGGAGTGAATGATACACTGATTATGAAAGCCGTAAAGGAAGGCAAGCTGTCTGAAGAGACCCTGGATGAAGCTGTTATCCGTATTTTGAATATTGTATATAGATTTGAAGAAAACAGAGATGAAAAGGCAGTGTTCGACAAAGAGGCACAGCATGCACTCAGTAAAAAAGTGGCAGATGAGTCTCTTGTCCTGTTAAAAAATGATGATATCCTTCCTTTGAAAAAGGATGCAAAGATTGCTTTTATTGGAAAATATGCAAAAACCCCAAGATACCAGGGCGGCGGAAGCAGTCATATCAACAGCTTTAAGGTGACAGGTGCTCTGGAGATGGCAAAGGATATGGAAAATATCTCTTTTGCAGCCGGATTTGATGATCAGACGGATGAGATTAATGAACAGATGATTGCCGAGGCAGTTCATACTGCTGAAAATGCAGAGGTGGCAGTTATCTTTGTTGGACTTCCGGATTCCTATGAATCAGAGGGATATGACAGAGCCCATATGCAGATGCCCGAGAATCAGAACAGACTGATTGAGGAAATTGCAAAGGTGCAGCAGAATATTGTGGTAGTACTTCACAATGGCTCCCCGGTTGAGATGCCATGGTTATCCAAGGTGAAGGGTGTATTGGAAGCATATTTGGGCGGCGAGGCAGTCGGAGAAGCAGAATTTGATATTTTGTTTGGAGACGTCAATCCAAGTGGAAAGCTTTCGGAAACCTTCCCGATTGCGCTGGAGGACAATCCGTCCTATCTTTTCTATATAGGAGAGGAGGACAGTGTGGAATACAGAGAGGGTGTCTTTGTGGGATACCGCTATTACGATAAAAAGAAAATGAACGTTCTTTTCCCATTTGGTTTTGGATTAAGCTACACGACCTTTGCCTATTCCAATCTGAGATTAGACAGAGACAAGATGAAGGATACAGAGCTGCTTACCGTTTCTGTGGATGTTACCAATACAGGAGCTGTCCCGGGAAAAGAAGTGGTTGAGCTGTACGTACAGGATAAAGAGAGTACCGTGATTCGCCCCATAAAGGAGCTGAAGGGTTTTGAAAAGGTTTCACTTAATCCAGGTGAGACAAAGACTGTAACCATGACCCTGGACAAGCGCGCATTTGCTTATTATAATACACAGATTCATGAATTCCATGTGGAAAGTGGTGAATTTGATATTTTAGTTGGTGGTTCATCCAGGGATATTGCCCTGAAAGCATCTGTATATGTTGAATCCACAAAAATTATTCCAAAACGCTATCATTTAAATACTACCTTTGGAGATATTAACAAAGATCCAAAGGCGGCGAAATTATTGGAGCCTTTATACAGGGTTTGCACCATGACCCAGTGCTGTGAGATCGGAGATTCCGCAGCCGAGGCAATATCAAAGGCAATGCAGGATGCCATGATGGAATACATTCCACTTCGTGGTATGGTAACCTTCCAGGAAGGCGGAACTGTTGATTTTGATAAGCTGTCTCAAATTGTAAACCAGCTGAATAATCTGTAATCAGATTTTCAGATAAACTCACCATCCTACCCCTTTGGAGCGGCCTTGTGGCCACTCCTTCCCAAAGCAAAGCCCAGACTCTTTCACTGAGTCTGGGCCTTTTGGCTTATTATGTGTTGGTTGGCGGAGTATGCAGGAAAGAGTATCCTGCATGCCGGCAATTTAAATTTAGTTCTGACTTTGTTTCAGAGCAGCCTCCACGAGTCCTTTAAATAGAGGATGAGGTCTGTTTGGACGGCTCTTAAATTCGGGATGTGCCTGTGTGGCAATAAAGAATGGATGCTCCGGGATTTCGCACATTTCCACAATTCTTCCATCAGGGGACAGTCCGGACAGCTTCAGACCCTTTTCCAATAAAATGGCGCGATAGTCATTGTTGACTTCATAGCGGTGTCTGTGTCTTTCACTGATGCTTTCTTTTCCGTATAATTTCTGAGCCAGGGAGCCTTTCTCGAGAACACATGGATAGGAACCGAGTCTTAAGGTTCCGCCAAGGTCTTCAACACCGTTCTGGTCAGGCATCAATGCAATGACAGGGTGTGTGGTGGAGGGAGCAATTTCGATGCTGTGTGCATCGCTGTAGCCAACCACATTTCTTGCGTATTCTACAATGGAAAGCTGCATGCCGAGACAGAGACCAAGAAATGGAATATTATTTTTCCTTGCATAGGTAATGGCTTCAATCATGCCCTCTATTCCACGGTCTCCAAAACCACCGGGAACCAGAATGCCGTTTACACCCCCAAGAATTTCTCCAACATTATCAGAGGTAACGGTTTCGGAATCAACCCATTGAATATTAACAGTGGTGTTGATAAAGATACCACCATGCTTTAATGCTTCCACAACGCTTAAGTATGCATCGTGGAGCTGCGTATATTTTCCCACAAGGGCAATGCGTACCTCGTGCTTCGGATTGCGAAGCTGGTTTACCATTTCCTTCCAGTCGGATAAATCCGGCTCCGGAGCATTTAAATGCAGGCACTCAAGGGCCACATCTGCAATTTTCTCTTTTTCCAGAGCAAGTGGAGCCTCATATAAATATTCCACATCCAGATTCTGCAAAACATGATTGCTTGGAACATTACAGAACAAAGCGATTTTATCTTTAATCTGCTGCTCCAAAGGATGCTCACTTCGGCAGACGATAATATCCGGCTGAATACCCATTCCCTGCAGCTCTTTTACAGAGGCCTGGGTCGGTTTTGTTTTCATTTCCTGGGATGCACTCAGATAGGGAATCAGGGTGACGTGAATTAAGATTGCGTTATCGTGGCTAACCTCATGCTGAAACTGGCGAATGGATTCTAAAAATGGCTGACTTTCAATGTCACCTACAGTACCGCCCACCTCGATGATTGCGATACGGGTGTCTTCATCAGTAAAATTGCGGTAAAAGCGGCTTTTGATTTCGTTGGTAATGTGGGGGATAACCTGAACGGTTCCTCCACCGTAGTCACCACGTCGTTCTTTCTGAAGAACAGACCAGTATACCTTACCGGTTGTTACATTGGAATTTTTATCGAGACTTTCGTCGATAAAGCGTTCATAATGTCCCAGATCCAAATCTGTTTCCACCCCATCATCAGTGACAAATACCTCACCATGCTGGATTGGATTCATGGTTCCGGGGTCAATGTTGATATAAGGATCAAACTTCTGCATAGTCACCTTATATCCACGGGCCTTTAGTAATCTACCCAAAGATGCCGCGGTAATGCCTTTTCCCAAACCGGAAACGACGCCACCTGTTACAAAAACGTACTTAACTGCCATGTTACTAGCCCTCCTAAAATAGTATAAATCAAAATGATTTATCAAATGTAATTCATGATTTTTGTATTATACAATGTAGAATAACGAAAATAAAGAAAAAAACGCAAATTTCATGCAAAAAGTTTATAAAACTTTCATAGCCTGCGAAGTTTTTTCATAATGTTGGTATTGATTTATAGAAATACAAAATTTATAATGGATACAGACTTTTTGGAGGATCACATGGATAATAATAATCAAAATAATAATCAGGGAAACAACAATGGAAACAATAATGGACCAGGCGGAGGCGGACCACAGAAGAAGCAGAGTCTCTTGCTTTTGCTGATTGCAACGCTGATCACACTGCTGGGAATGAGCTTTTTTATGAGTACGCTCGGAAGCTCCAACGATGAGATTACCTACAGCCAGTTCCTGAATATGGTAAAGACCGGCAAGGTTGAAAGTGTAGTCATTTCAGATGATGAGATAAATATTACACCGGTAAAAGAGAAGCACCAGGTCAGTGGCAATTCCATTTTTGATTACTCGACCACCAGTAAACCGACAGTAACCTACTATACGGGCAATCTGGAGGATGATAATCTCTATGCAGTTTTAGATGAATACAATGTGGAATATACCAAGGAAATTCCTGACAATTCGGGATTGTTCCTTAATATTATATTGACCTATGTGCTGCCTATTGCCTTAATATGGATTGCTTTAAGCTTCCTTTTCCGCAAGATGAGCAACGGCGGTGGCATGATGGGCGGCGTCGGCAAGAGCAATGCCAAGGTATATGTTCAAAAGGAGACAGGTGTTACCTTTAAGGATGTGGCGGGTCAGGAAGAAGCCAAGGAATCGCTGCAGGAGGTAGTAGACTTCCTTCACAATCCGGAGAAATATACCATGATTGGTGCAAAGCTTCCAAAGGGAGCACTGCTTGTGGGCCCTCCCGGAACAGGTAAAACACTGCTTGCAAGAGCGGTGGCCGGTGAAGCACATGTTCCATTCTTCTCCCTTGCCGGTTCCGATTTTGTGGAGCTGTATGTAGGTGTGGGAGCTTCCCGTGTAAGAGACTTATTTAAGGAAGCAAACAAAAATGCCCCCTGCATCATCTTTATTGATGAGATTGATGCCATTGGACGAAGCCGTGATTCCAAATACGGCGGTGGAAATGAAGAGAGAGAGCAGACATTAAACCAGCTGCTTTCCGAGATGGATGGTTTTGATGCATCCAAGGGAATTTTAATTCTGGCAGCCACCAACAGACCAGAGGTGTTAGATAAAGCACTTCTTCGCCCGGGCCGTTTTGACAGACGTGTCATTGTAGATAAACCGGACCTGAAGGGCCGTGTGGATATTTTGAAGGTACATTCCAAGGGCGTGCTCATGGATGAGACCGTAGATTTGGATGCGATTGGTCTGGCAACCAGTGGAGCAGTGGGCTCCGACCTTGCCAATATGATTAATGAGGCTGCTATTAATGCAGTAAAGGAAGGCCGCAAGGCTGTGGGACAGAAGGATTTATTTGGAGCAGTTGAGGTTGTTCTGGTTGGCAAGGAAAAGAAAGACCGTATCATGAGTGCTCAGGAGCGTAAGATTGTGTCCTATCATGAGGTCGGTCATGCACTGATTTCCGCAGTTCAGAAAAATTCAGAGCCGGTACAGAAAATTACGATTGTACCAAGAACCATGGGAGCACTTGGATATGTTATGCAGGTTCCTGAGGAAGAGAAGTACCTGAATACCAAGGCTGAGCTTCATGATATGTTAGTTGGCTTCCTGGGAGGCCGCGCAGCAGAGGAGCTGGTATTTGATACTGTTACAACAGGTGCCTCCAACGATATTGAGAAAGCGACCAGCATTGCAAGAAGCATGGTAACCCAGTATGGTATGAGTAAACGGTTTGGACTTATGGGACTGGAGACAGTGGAGAGCCGATATCTGGATGGACGTACTGCACTGAACTGTTCTGATGCCACAGCAGCAGGCGTGGATGACGAGGTTATGAAAATCTTAAAGGACTGCTATAAAGAGGCAAAACAGATCTTGAAGGAAAACCGTGCAGTCATGGATAAGCTTGCAGCTCATCTGATTGAAAAGGAAACCATTACAGGAAAAGAGTTCATGGAAATCTACCGTAAGGAAAAAGGAATTCCAGAGCCGGAGCCAAAGGAAGAGCCCAAAAAGGAAATTAAAGTAGAAAATAAAGAAGAAATTAAAGAAGAAATTAAAGAAGAAAATAAAGAAGAAATTAAGGAAGAAACCAAAAAAGAATTTTTGGAGGAACCAAAGGCAGAACCCGAGACACCAAAGCCTGCAGACAACCAGACAGGTGAGTCTGAATAAAAGAAAAAATAGCAGAGACTGTTACCCGAAAAGGCAGCAGTCTCTTTACGCATTGAGGGAAATTTATGTTTGATATAGAGGAAGAATTGAAAAAACTGCCCACGAATCCGGGCGTTTATATCATGCATGACAAAGAAGATGTCATTATTTATGTGGGGAAAGCCATTAATCTGACCAGGCGTGTCCACTCTTATTTTCGTGCCAGCACCAAAAAAACCGCGAAGATTCAAAAGATGGTTTCCCAGATTGATCATTTTGAATACATCATTACGGATTCAGAGCTGGAGGCACTTGTCCTGGAAAACAATCTGATCAAAGAGCACAGACCAAAGTATAATACCATGCTCAAAGATGACAAAACCTATCCGTATATCAAGGTGACCATGGGAGAGGCTTACCCGAGGCTGCTTTTTTCCAGACAGATGAAAAAAGATAAATCGAAGTATTTTGGACCCTATACCAGCGCAGGAAGTGTGAAGGATACCATTGAACTGTTAAATAAGCTGTTTTTGCTTCGCACCTGCAACAGAACGCTTCCCCGCGATATTGGCAGAGAGCGTCCCTGCCTGAATTATCATATGAAACAGTGCAAGGCACCCTGCGCGGGAAAAGTCAGCCAGGAAATGTATGCCGGGCAGATTGCAGGAGCGCTGGAATTTTTAAATGGAAACTATAATCCCATATTGAAAAGTCTGGAGGAAAAGATGCAGCAGGCATCGGAAGAGCTGGATTTTGAGGAGGCAATCCGTTACAGAGAATTATTGACCAGCGTGAGGGCTGTAGCTCAGAAGCAGAAGATTACGGAGAGCTCAGAGGAAGACAAGGATGTCATAGCCATGGCAAAGGATGAACAGGATGCGGTTATCCAGGTTTTCTTTGTGAGAAGTGGAAGACTGATTGGCAGAGAGCATTTTTACATGACCAATATTGCAGAGGAGACGGATTCTGTGATTTTACAGAATTTTATGACGCAGTATTATGCCGGGACTCCTTTTATTCCAAAGAGCATTATGTTCCAGAGCGAGCCGGAGGAAAAGGAGCTTTTAGAGCAGTGGCTTGGTGAGCGGAGGGGCAGCAGAGTCTATCTGAATGTCCCTAAAATAGGTTCCAAGGAAAAGCTGGTGGAGCTGGCTGCGAGAAATGCCCAGCTGGTACTCTCCAAGGATAAGGAGCGGCTGAAGCTGGAGGAGGCAAGAACTGTAGGGGCAGTCAGAGAAATAGCCTCTCTGATAGGAATAGGAGAAGCGGACCGGATTGAGGCGTATGATATCAGTAATATCAGCGGCTTTCAGAATGTCGGCTCCATGGTGGTGTATGAAAAGGGAAAACCCAAACGCAGTGATTATCGAAAATTTCGAATTAAGTCTGTGGATGGACCGGATGATTATGCCTGCATGAGGGAAGTGCTGACCAGACGTTTTATACATGGTCTGGAGGAGAAAAAAACCAATGCAGAAAAACAGAAGGAGGATGTTTTTGGTAATTTTTCCAAATTTCCAAGTCTGCTGCTCATGGATGGAGGCCGTGGACAGGTAAATATATGCAAGGAGGTTCTTTCCAGTCTGAATATTAACATTCCGGTCTGCGGAATGGTAAAGGACGATCACCACAGAACCAGAGGACTGTATTATAATAATGTGGAAATACCAATTGAAAAAAATTCAGAGGGGTTCAGGCTTGTTACCAGAATTCAGGATGAAGCACACCGGTTCGCCATAGAGTACCACAGATCCTTAAGAAGCAGTGAGGGAGTCCACTCGGTTCTGGATGACATCAAAGGCGTGGGACCGGCCAGAAGAAAAGCACTGATGCGGCATTTTAAATCCATTGATGAAATTAAACAGGCCAGTGTGGAAACACTGTGTGAGGTGCCACAAATCAATCAGGCAGCAGCTGAGGAAATTTATGGATTCTTCCATAAATCTATGCTAAAATAAAGCTATAAGTGCACATAAAGTTTATCTGTTGTGGGATAACCTGAATTATAATGTGTATTTTGATGAAAATGAGTAGAGAAGAAAGAAGGCTTTTGAGTAAGGGAAAGTAGAGGGGAAAATGAGGAGAATAATCTGTACGATACTATTTTTGGTGGTGAGTTTATCACTTTGCGCCTGTGAACCTCCGTGGAAGACAGAGGAAACAGCTGTCTATGATGGTCCTGCGCCGATATTGACGGACAGTGTTGATGGTTATGGTGGATTTCAATATCTTTCACCCTATACCATAGAGCAAAGCGGGAGCTCGTTTACTGTTTATTTGCCTGCAGATGAAAACGTATATATAGGGAACAGTGCTATTATTTCCAAAAAAGAGGGAATTCAGTGTACGTTCTATTTTAATCCACTTTTCAGTGACAAGGCAGGAAATACGCTGAAACAAAGATTACAATATATATTGGACACTCAGTATAGTGACATTTATACGAAGGATTATAAAAATGTGATTGTCTCCGATGTGAAAAGTACCGGGGAGGATGCTGCAAGTGCACAGGTATCTTATCTTCGCTACAGCGAGGATATTCGCACATATCTTCCAGACTGGATACAATATGATCTTTTATCACTGGGCGATGGAAATTTCTGCGAAATTGAATTGAGAGTTATTCCTGAGGAAGTGACGGAAAATACGGAAGATCTAATTGAGGAATTAGAAAATTATTTCCAATATAATATAGGCTATGATGCAGATGCGCTCAATGAGATGGCATCCTCCTATGACCCGGATGAGGAAGACAGTCTTCGTATGGCTGGAGAGAAGATTGAAATAGGATCTCTCGTCTTTTCAATGCCGGACGGTTGGGTGAAGAACGACTTTTTCACGGAATTGTTTGAGGAAGAGTACTATTCTTATGGAGATGCAAAGCTTACAAGACTTAATGATGATGGAGTACTGGTATATGGTTCTGTTGCGTCTGAGTTTTCAGCTGGAAATCTGTATACGTTGACAGACAGAGAGAAAACAATGATGCAGGATTTCATGACCGAGTATGCAAAAGAAAGCTTTAAAGATGCAGACCTTTCCACAGAGGTGATTGGGGTTACGGATTTGGGCTTTGAAGTAGTTTTTTATGGAGAAAACTTTAAAGCGGTTGAAGTGTCCGGTAAGGCAAAGGTGAAAATGTACATGATCTACAGAGGCAATAATTTGTATTGTTTTGGAGCGGTAGGTAAAGAAGGAGACGAGTTGGCATTTGACCATCTCGAGGATATATACAAATCACTAAAAGGAAAATAGGAAAAGAGAGGATAAACTATGTCGAGTGTAAGTCTAGAAAAAATCATTGAAAAATTCAAACTGGAGAATCTGACACCTGAGTTGGATATCTCAAATGTAAAAATCACCCAGCCCGATATTAACAGGCCGGCCCTTCAGTTGGCAGGTTACTTTGAGCATTATGAGGCAACCAGACTTCAGATTATCGGATTTGTAGAGTATACCTACATGGACAGCATGGAGGAGGACAGAAAGGAAAAGGTATTTGAAGAGCTTTTGTCCTGCCCGATTCCTGTTATTATTTTCTGCAGAGAGCTGCAGCCGGATCCGCTGTTTTTAAAGATCGCTCTTGAGAAAAAGATTCCTCTGCTGATGACCAAAAAGGCCACCAGTGCATTTACAGCCGAGGTTATCCGCTGGTTAAATGTTCAGCTGGCACCATGTATTTCCATTCATGGAGTTCTGGTCGATGTTTATGGCGAGGGAGTTCTGATTACCGGTGAAAGTGGAATTGGTAAATCGGAGGCAGCGCTTGAGCTGATCAAGAGAGGACACCGTCTTGTTACAGATGATGTCGTTGAAATCCGTAAGGTCAGCGATGATACTCTGATTGGTTCAGCACCGGAAATTACCAAGCATTTTATTGAGCTTCGCGGAATTGGTATTGTAGATGTGAAGACCTTATTTGGTGTCTGCTCCGTTAAGGACACCAGCCAGATTGATCTGGTAATTAATCTGGAGGAGTGGAATAAGGACAAGGAGTATGACAGACTTGGTTTAGAGGAAGAATATACAGAGTACCTTGGAAATAAGATTGTCTGCCATAATATTCCAATCAGACCAGGCCGAAGTCTTGCAATCATTTGTGAATCGGCAGCTGTTAACCATCGTCAGAAGAAGATGGGATATAATGCAGCCCAGGAGTTATATGCACGAGTACAGAGCAATCTTGCAAAAAGAAGAGACGAGGATTAATAAAACAAATAAAGATCAATAAAACAAATAAGGAACAAAAAAGAAATAAGGATACAAAGAGGAGATAAGTAAATGGCACAGTATTGTTTTGGCGTTGATGTTGGTGGAACTACAATTAAAATGGGACTTTTTGAGGCTGATGGAACAGTCCTTGACAAGTGGGAAATCAAAACCCGTACAGAGAATAATGGAGTGAATGTTCTGCCCGATATTGCAGAGGCAGTAAAGGCAAAAATGGCTGAAAAATCAATTGCAAAGGAAGCGGTTGCAGGTGTTGGAATTGGTGTTCCCGGACCGGTTGATTCCAGAGGAATTGTACACAAGTGTGTAAATCTTGGCTGGGGCGTTTTAAATATCAACGAGGAACTGGGGAAAATGCTGGATATGCCTGTCAAGGGTGGAAATGACGCCAATGTTGCTGCACTGGGAGAAATGTGGAAAGGTGGCGGACAGGGCTTTAACAGTGTTGTCGTTGTTACTCTTGGAACCGGTGTTGGCGGCGGGATTATTATGGATGGAGAAATGCTCACCGGTGCAAAGGGAGCAGCGGGAGAGATTGGACATATTCATGTGAATGACCAGGAAACAGAGGTTTGTGGATGTGGAAATAAGGGCTGCCTTGAGCAGTATGCTTCTGCGACCGGTATAGTCAGACTTGCAAACCGTACTCTGGCAAAAAACAACAGACCAACCTGCTTAAAGGAAGGCAGAATCTCAGCAAAGTCTGTCTGGGATGCAGTGAAGGCAGGAGATGCTGTGGCAATTGATATCGCAGAACAGTTTGGCCAATACCTTGGAAAAGGACTGGCCGGTGTGGCAGGAGTTGTCAATCCGGAAGCATTTGTTATCGGTGGCGGAGTTTCCAATGCCGGTGAGATTTTGCTTGAATACGTTCGTAAAAATTACACACCATATGTATTTCATGCAAGCAGAGACGTGGAGTTCACGTTGGCAACACTTGGCAATGATGCGGGAATGTATGGCGCTGCGAAACTGGTGCTGGGCTGATTCCTCCTGGTTTGTGCAAAACGAATATGCTTTGCATAATTGCAAGGGATAGACATACCATATACTAAGGGAATAGCAGGTGAACAATTGAAAACAGCATTTTTAGAATATATAAAGTCACTGGTTCCGGAAGAAAACATCAAATTTCAGGAGCCAATGTCAGAGCATACCACCTTTCGCGTCGGAGGAGAAGCGGCAGTTTTTATCGAAATTGATTCCATAGAGGCGCTTAGGGCCATTGTTTCGTATTTGAATATCACGGAGCATCCCTACTTTATCCTGGGAAATGGCAGTAATCTTCTGGTGGGAGACAAGGGATATGATGGAGTCGTACTCCATATCGGAAGTCAGTTTTCCGAAGTGAAGGTGCAGGAGCATGTAGTGACGGCCCAGGCAGGAGCACTGCTTGGTGCTGTGGCAAGAAAAGCGGCAGCTGCTTCTCTCACAGGCATGGAATTTGCCTCGGGAATACCAGGCACCATAGGTGGTGCTGTTGTGATGAATGCAGGAGCCTATGATGGAGATATCAGTCAGATTGTGACCAGGGTTGTTGTTATGAACAGGCAGGGAGAGGTCCTTGAATTGGATCGGGATACCATGGAGTTCGGATATCGCACCAGCATTTTGAAGGATCGTTCGTTTATTGTACTTGAGGCACAGTTTGAGCTTGCGGAAGGCAATCAGGCGGATATTAAATTAAAAACAGAAGATTTTAATGCCAGAAGACGGGAAAAGCAGCCGTTGGAATACCCAAGCGCAGGAAGTACCTTCAAGAGACCGGAGGGATATTTTGCAGGAAAGCTGATTATGGATGCAGGACTCAGAGGCTTTCGTATCGGTGGGGCGCAGGTCTCAGAAAAACACTGTGGCTTTGTAATCAATGTTGGAAATGCCTCAGCAGCAGATATCTCTGAGCTGATGGATGAGGTTTCAGAGCGTGTAAAGGAACAATTTCATGTAACGCTGGAGCCGGAGGTCATACGCCTGGGAGAGTTTTAGTTTTTGGAATACAAAAGGAGAATACATGAAGTTCGTTGTTGTAACAGGAATGAGTGGTGCGGGAAAAAGAACCGCAATGAAAATGTTGGAGGATGCGGGATTTTATTGTGTGGATAATCTTCCGGTTGCTTTGATTGGAACGTTTACAGAGCTGATTATGCTTCCGCAGAGCGATATCACCAAGGTCGCTTTGGGGGTTGATGTAAGGTCAGACCGCTCTTTTTCGCAGATTAATGATGCACTCTCCAATTTAAAGAGAAGTGGAACAGAATGTGAAATCCTGTTTATGGATGCGTCTGATGAAGTGCTGATCAAACGTTACAAGGAAAGCAGAAGGGTACATCCCATTGAGGGAAACAGCACAGAGGAAAGCATAAAAAAAGAGAGAGACAGCCTGGCGCAGATTCATAATATGGCAGACTATATTATCGATACCTCCAGTCTTCTCACAAGGGAGCTGAAGGAGGAGCTGGACCGTATTTTTGTGAAAAATGAAGGCTACAATTCCCTGATGGTTCAGGTGATGTCCTTTGGCTTCAAGCATGGTATTCCCCTGGAGGCAGACCTGGTGTTTGATGTGCGCTTCCTGCCTAACCCCTTTTATATAGATGAGCTGAAGACCAAGACCGGAAATGATAAAGAGGTATATGACTATGTCATGGGCTTTCGTGAGGCGGAAATCTTTTTGCAGAAGCTTTCTGATATGATTGAATTTTTGATTCCCAATTACATCAAAGAGGGGAAAAACCGCCTGGTTATCTGCATCGGATGTACCGGGGGAAGACACAGAAGTGTCACGCTGGCCAATGCACTTTATGAAAAGCTGAAGGACCATGGTGATTATGGATTGACACTGCTGCACAGGGATGCAGGCAGAGGAAACTGATAAACAGGAATCGGAGGATTTTGTACTGAAAAGAGAAGGGAATTTATATGTCTTTTTCTGGAAAAGTTAAAGAAGAGCTATTAGCAGCCAGTCCATCGGCCAGGCATTGTCAGCTCGCGGAGCTGGCTGCATTGTTTGAATTTTGCGGATTTGTCGCCACAGAGGAAGACGGACGACAGACCATTGGCATATCCACGGAAAATAAGACGATTGCAACAAAAAGCTTTACATTATTACGAAAAACATTTAATATATACTCTAGTGTCTCCGTTCGGAAGCACACCATACAGTCTAAAAACCTGATATATGAAATAAAGGTTGAGCAAAAACAGGATGTGGATAATGTCATTATGGCACTGAAGCTCCAGCGGGAACAGGGGAGAACCTTTCTTGAAAGGGGAAGCCTTGTAAATCCCATTCTGCTCAAAAATGCCTGTTGCAAAAGAGCTTATTTGAGAGGGGCCTATTTATCGGCTGGTTCCATGAGTAATCCGGAAAAGGGTTATCATCTGGAATTTGTCTGTGTCCTGGAAAAGCAGGCGGAAGCTATTGTAGAAATACTGAAGTCCTTCAATCTGGAGTCGAAAATTGTACTTCGGAAAAGATACTACGTGGTATATATGAAGGATGGAGAAGCAATAGTGGATCTTTTGAATATCATGGGGGCTCATGTGGCGCTGATGGAACTGGAAAACACTCGTATTATGAAAGAGATGCGCAACGCAGTAAACCGCAGGGTAAACTGTGAAGCCGCCAATATTGTGAAAACAGTAAACGCAGCTTCCAGACAGGTTGAGGATATCCTTTTCATCAGGGAACATTATGGATTTCAGAATTTGCCAGAGAACCTAAGGGAAATGGCACAGATTCGTCTGGATTATCCGGACGCATCACTGAAAGAACTATCACAATACTTGGATCCGCCGGTTGGCAAATCAGGAGTCAACCATCGATTACGTAAGTTAAGTGAGCTTGCAGACAGATTAAAGTGAATTAGGAGGAGCAGAAATGATTCAAAAATCTATGCAAATTCAGTTGGCAAACGGACTTGAGGCAAGACCGGTCGCAGTTCTTGTTCAGAAAGCAAGTCAGTTTGACAGCACAATCTACATTGAAGCAGAAGGTAAAAAGGTTAACGCAAAAAGCATTATGGGCATGATGAGTCTTGGACTTAATGTGGGGGAAGAGGTTACCGTTATTGCTGAGGGAGCAGATGAAGCAGATGCAGTTTCCAACCTGGAAAGCTACATTAGCGGTAGAGAGTAAAGCTCATTTAAGGAAAGAGGGGAACACTGTCATGGTGTTCCTTTTTCTGTTTCGTTTATAGGAGTTTATTTAAGGAACGGAGGACTGCATAATTATGGAGAAAAAGATTCTGTTTGTATATAATCCCCATGCAGGAAAGGCAAGTATCAGGAGCAATTTACTGGATATTATAGATATTTTTACAAAAGCGGGCTACAGTGTTACGGCCAGACCAACCCAGCAGGCCGGAGATGCAACACTTGCCGTCATGAACAGAGAGGGAGATTACGAGCTTCTTGTCTGCAGTGGTGGTGACGGAACGCTGGATGAAGTTGTTACCGGAATGATGAAGAGACAGGACCGAATTCCAATCGGATATATTCCGGCAGGTACCACCAATGATTTTGCCAGAAGTCTGAAGATATCAGGTCATATGCTGACAGCGGCCAATGATGTGGTGACAGGGCAGCAGTTTGCCTGTGATGTGGGCACCTTTAACGATGATGTTTTTGTTTATATTGCGGCGTTTGGCCTTTTTACCGACGTATCCTATGAGACAAAACAGCAGGTGAAAAATGTGCTTGGACATATGGCTTACATTTTGGAGGGGGTAAAGCGAATCAGTGCAATTCCCAATCATCATCTGCGTGTGACCTATGATGGAAAGGAGCTGGAGGGAGACTATATGTACGGTATGGTTACCAACTCTGTTTCCGTAGGAGGCTTTAATAAAATTACCGGAAAAAATGTTCAGCTGGATGATGGTGTTTTTGAAGTGACGTTGATTAAAATTCCTTATAATATGATTGAATTGAATCTGATTATCACTTCTCTTTTGGGACACAGGATACATTCTGATTATATGCAGTGCTTTAAGGCGAGCAACGTTACTATAGAAGCAGATGAGGATATTGCATGGACGTTAGACGGAGAATACGGTGGAAGTCATAGAACAGTATCCATCAAAAATGAAAAGCAGGCGCTTCATTTAATTGTGCCAAATAAGCATGAAATTTAGAAAAAATGTAAATAATAAAAGAAAAAAGTATAAATTTCCATCTTCTTATTCCATTTTAAAAAAAGATAAGGTATAATAAACACGACAAAAAAGTTAGTAATATAATAAAAAATATTTTTGGAGGTAGAGACAATGTTAGTTTCAGCAACAGAAATGCTTAAAAAAGCAAAAGCTGGCCACTATGCAGTAGGACAGTTCAACATTAACAACCTGGAGTGGACAAAGGCAATCCTTTTAACAGCTCAGGAATGTAATTCTCCAGTAATCCTCGGTGTATCCGAAGGCGCTGGTAAATACATGGGCGGTTACGATGTGGTCATGGGTATGGTTAATGGTCTGATCAAAGATCAGAATATCACAGTTCCAGTAGCA
>CAZUCI010000017.1:0-43895 GCA_964619485.1 uncultured Lachnospiraceae bacterium | reverse complement strand
ATTCGCCTTTCATAGTGTACTCCGCCATATTGGTCTGCATTAGTTCTTTAATCACGGCAATATCTGTTGCACTTAACTTTTTACACGAAAGAGCTTTTTTTCGCGTTGATTCATCAGGAATAAATGCTTCTAAAAAGGATTCGTAATGTTTCTTTTCAGGTTGTGTCAACGAAAGCAATCCCTGTAAATACTGAACAATAAACTTATCATTTATTGATGTTTGGCTCAATAATCCCATACATTTTTCTATGAGAACAAGTGCGAACTCTCGCTCCCCATTATATACAGAATGTTTTACTAAAATTTCATCACCATCATCAATGTAGCTTCCTTTAATTATTTCTTTAATTTCACTATATGGTATTATCAATTTGTCCTTCTCCTTCCTCCGATATCCAATCCACTGTCTAAACTCTCCCTGACATCTAAATCACTGTGTCAATGCCCGACATCTAAATCGGCGTCTAAACTATACACTCTTTTTCTGTTTCCTGCCTTTTGCCCTGTTTCCGCAGAGCGTTAGGTTTAGACCTCGGATTGGATGTTTTCGTACTCTCAATAGCAAAAAAGACCTGAAATCAGGCCTTTTTCACACTTAATTACCTGACCTTAGACATCAGAACCACCGTCTCGACATGAGGCGTCCCCGCAAACATATCAACACAGCAGGCTTTATCCATATGATATCCCCTCGCAAAGAATACCTCCAAATCCCTGGCCAGGCTGGTTGGCTTGCAGGAAATGTAAACAATGCGGTCAACCTTGTAATTAAGGATTTTTTCCAAGGCCTTTGGATGGATGCCATCGCGGGGAGGATCCAAAACAATCATGTCCGGCTTCTCTTCGATATTATCTAAAACCTTTAATACATCCCCTGCTATGAATTCACAATTATGTAAACCATTCAGCTCTGCATTTTCTTTGGCGGCTTCCACTGCCTCCTCCACGATTTCCACACCGATAACCTTCCTGGATACAGGCGCCAGCATCTGTGCAATTGTTCCGGTTCCGCTGTAGAGGTCATAAACAATTTTATCAGGTGTTCCGTCCGACAATTTACCGACATAATCTCTGGCAGCTCCATAGAGCACCTCTGCTCCCAGAGAATTTGTCTGGAAAAAAGAGAACTGGGAAATCTTGAACTTTAATCCCAGCAATTCTTCATAGAAGAAGTCTTTTCCATACAAAATATCCGTATGGTCAGCCTTAACCACATCTGCCACTGCATCATTGACGGTATGCAGAATGCCCGCAAAGCTTCCGTGGAGCTTTCCACTTTCCTGAAGCGCCAAAAGAGCATCCTTCCATTCAGTTAACATAACATTTTCTTTTTCTATAGTGCTCTGTCTTATATCATCCGAATTTTCTCTCTCCGGTCCATTTTCAAAGCATGTCAGATCAGAGCTTGTCACAAGCGCTACCAGTATCTCACCGGTACGCACTGCCTTTCGAACCAGCAGATGACGCAGATATCCCTGCTGTCTCATGCGATGATAAAAGGGGATTTCCTGATCTGTAAAAAATGCAAGGGTAGTCTTCAAAATACTGCGATAATCCTCATCCACAATCCGACAGTCCGATACACTTACAATATCATAGAAGCTTCCTCTCTTATGCAGTCCAAGTGCCAGGGGACCATCCTTATAGCTGTCGCCAAAGGAAAACTCCATTTTATTGCGATACTCGAACTGAACAGGACTTTTCTTAATTCCCTCATAGCTATAATCCGGATCCATGTTCATGCTTTTGTATACCGAATCAAGTATTTCCTTTATCTGACTTTCTTTCATGTTCAGCTGGTCCGCATAGGATAAATTCTGATAATTGCAGCCTCCACAGCTTCCAAAATGCGGACAGGCGGGCTCAATTTCATTGGGTGCCTTCTCCAAAATCTCCAGAACAGTTCCATCCGCTCTTCCCTTTTTCTTTTTACTTACACGGAAGGATACCTTCTGTCCTGGAATTGTATTTTTCAGGGTCACCTTTGTCTCTGTAACAGTTTCTGCCCCACCTTCTCCAATTGCGTTTTCCTTATAGGTTAAAATTCCCTTAGCCGGGAACTGTACACGTTCCACCACAGCTTCATAGCATTGTCCCTTTTTCATCATTTTTTCCTTCCTTTTCAATCTCGTCCTTTGACAAATTCCTGCAAGCATTATCCCCAAAAAGAAAGGGCCATTGCAACTCTGCAATAGCCCATTGGTATTCTTGCAATTATTTTTCTTCTGCGTCCTTGCTTTCTGCCTTTGCTACAGGGATAGCCTCGTCCGCATCATCATCCTCGTCATCATCTTCCTCAAAGAAATCATCGTCAAAATCGTCGTCGAAATCATCTTCAAAATCTTCCAGATAATCCGGGGTGAAGTAGCGATAAACAGCATAGGCAATTCCGGCAACGGCTACAATTGCTCCGAGAATAGCGAAGAAACATAAAACCGGATGAGATTTTTTCTCCTCCTTCACTTCCTCTTTTCTTAATAAATCACTGAGTGTTGCTGCTAATTCCTCGATTTTTGCTTTATTCATAATAATAACCGCCTTTCTGGTTGTTTTATTCTTTCTGAAACATTTATTGCTATTAGTCTATCACTTTTTGCCTTGTTTTACTACGACTTTTTTAAATTTTCTGCAATTTTGCAAAGGCGGCAAACAGTATTTTTGTCCCATATTTTTCAAAATCCACTGTAACCTGATAATCCTTCGGTCCTTTTTCCATGGCTTTGACTGTTCCATCACCAAATTTGATATGCTTTACACGGTCACCAACGGTATAGTCCGGAGCCTGTCCCGGTGCAATTACACCTCTGCTGATCCCATTTGCCTTTAGCATACCTGCTCCCTTGGCAATGAACGGCTTAACCTCTGCCCTGGTTTCCTTCGGTCTGGAAACGGCTCTTGGCTTGCTTACCGGCATATAGCTTGTTGCAGGCTTTGGTTTATTAAACACATCATCATTGATGGTCGTTCTGTGGGTCGCAACCAGGCTTCCTCTGTCGTTGGCAAAGCTGCTGATGGATTCATATGGTTTTTTCTTAAAAGAACTGCGCTCCATGGAATCCTCTTCATATTCCACATAATCCTTTCTTCTTCCGGATGGAACTCTGTTATCCATCAGTTCCTGTGGAATCTCATGCATGAATCGTGAAACCGGATTATACTGTGTCTCTCCGCGAAGCATTCTTGATTTCGCAGCAGTCAGTGTCAAATCCTCCTTCGCCCTGGTAATTCCAACATAGGCCAGACGACGTTCCTCCTCCACCTCTGCAGGGTCGTCAGAAACAATAGTCATGTAGCTCGGGAAAACTCCATCCTCCATACCGGCAAGGTACACATGTGGAAATTCCAGTCCCTTTGCGCTGTGCAGGGTCATAAGCAATACCTTATTCCTGTCGCTGTCAACATTATCTATATCTGCCACAAGTGCTACCTCAGCAAGAAACTCCGAGAGCGTAGCCTCCTTATTTTCGTCTTCAAAGGACACCACCTTGGAAATCAACTCATCAATATTCTCGATTCTGGCCTTGACCTCATCATCACTGTCACCATCTAATTGGTTTACATAACCCGTTGTTTCGATTACATCCTTTAACAGCTCGCTGAGCGAAAGTGTCTTTGCCTTTGCTCTGAACACCTGAATCATCGTTACAAATGGCTGAAGCTTAATGGCACTTCGTCCAATAGTCATAATCTGGTCAGACTCCAAAAGTGCATCATAGAAGCTGATGCCCCTCATATCTGCGTATTCCTGCACACGGACAATGGTTGTTGCACCAATACCACGCTTTGGAATATTGATTATTCTTTTGACTGCCAAATCATCCAGTCCATTATCAATGGTCTTCAAATAGGCAAGCAGATCTTTGATTTCCTTTCTGCCATAGAAGTTAACGCCACCTACAATATCGTATGGAATGCCAACCTTGACAAACTGTTCCTCCAAAAGTCTGGCCTGGGCATTGGTACGATACAAGACTGCACAGTCCTTATAATCGCATACACCCTCACGCTTCTTTCCCGATACATCATAGGCAATATATTCCGCCTCCTCAATGGCGTTGTCAAACTGTCTGAAATGCAGTCTGTTTCCTTTTCCCTGATCTGTCCAAAGGCTCTTTTCCTTACGTCCTGCATTGTGACGGATTACCGCATTGGCTGCATCCAGAATTGATTGTGTTGAGCGGTAATTCTGCTCCAATTTGATAACCTTGGCATCAGAATAAATTTTTTCAAAATCCAGAATATTCCGAATGTCAGCTCCACGGAATTTATAGATAGACTGATCATCATCACCAACTACACAGAGATTATGGTTAGCTTCTGCTAACAATCTTATAAATTCAAACTGCACTCCGTTGGTGTCCTGGTACTCGTCCACCATGATATACTGAAGTCTCTTCTGATAATCGGCCAGAACATCGGGACAGGAATGAAACAGCTCCACAGCATTCAGCAGCAGATCATCAAAATCCATGGCATTGTTTTTGCGAAGCATCTTCTGATATTCCTTATAGGCTTTTGCAATGCGGCTTTTGGTAAAATCCCCCTGGGCATTCATCTCATACTCTTCCGGCAGAATGCATTCATTCTTAGCCGCGGAAATGGCATTTATAACCGTCCGCTCCTTCAATGTCTTGGTATCAATCTGAAGTCTTTTACAAATATCCTTCATAATGGATTTCTGATCATCCGTGTCGTAAATGGTAAAATTATTATCATATCCAATCCGCTCTGCAAAACGTCGCAGAATACGAACACAGCTGGAGTGAAAGGTGGAAACCCAGATACTCTCAGAGCCATATCCGACAATGGCATCAACTCGCTCCCGCATTTCTCCGGCAGCTTTATTGGTAAATGTAATAGCCATGATATTCCACGGATTTACATTACATTCTTCTATTAAATAGGCAATTCGATGGGTGAGCACTCTGGTTTTGCCAGATCCTGCACCTGCCAGTATTAAAACCGGTCCTTCCGTTGTAAAAACGGCCTCTCGCTGCCTGTCATTCAACATATCATATCGACTCATAAAACTCTCTCTCTTTCCTACGCGAAAATACCATTTTATTCTACCATAAAAAAGAGGGTAAGTCACGGCTTACCCTCTAAGCTGACAAAATTGGTAAAACCCTCTCTTGCCACAATATTCTATGCTGTATATGTATGGTTCAGTCTTTATACCAGCTTCTGACCACAATTGCTGCAGAATTTCGCTCCATTCGTTGCAGTTCCACAGTTTGGGCAGAATTTCGGTGCTGCTCCATTTCCTGCTGGTGCTCCGTTCCCTGCCGGTGCTGCGCCCTGAGGCTGCCCGCCATTCATCTGGTTCATCATCTGCTGTCCCATCATCATGCCCATCTGCATTCCCATCATCTGGCCTGCCATATTGGCACCGCCGCTTCCGGCTCCTGTTTTCTCCATGGAGTCAGCCATGGCTACCTGAGAATATTTGTTCATATCTCCAACCATAGCCTGTGCTGCTGCCTTTTCCTGCATCTTCTTAATCTGCTCTGGATAGTTGAAGCTTTCAATGGTAAATCCGGTGATACCAATACCAATTCCCCGCATCTCCATGTCCAGATCTTCCTCGATACCCTTTGCAATATTGCGAGCATCCATCTGCAGATTGAACATATCTCTGCCTTCCTTGCCAATCCAGCTCATCAACAGCTGGTCAAGGCTTGCTGTAATACGTTCTTTTACATCCTCTACTTCATAGGTCTGCATGGTTCCTGATAATTTCTCCAGCATGACAGAATAATCCATAACCTTGCAGTTGAAGGTTCCAAACGCACGAACCGGCATTCCCCCAGGAAGTCCCGGTGCCGGAAGATTGATTGCATTCTTGGTACCCCATTTGCACAGAAGCTCTTTGGTATTAATAAATACCACCTCTGCTCTCATTCCGGAATTAAAACCAAATTTAAAACCCTTCAGTGTTGATAAAAAAGGAATAATCTGTGTCTCGATATCATAGCTGCCATCATCTGTAAAGACACCCTCGATTTTGCCATTAAACATAAAGATGGCATCCTGTCCGGGACGAATGACAAGCTTGGAGCCCTTCTTAATTTCATCATTGCGCCATTTCCAGAAAATAACGCCCTCTTTTGCCTCGTCCCATTCTACAACATTGGCAAGCTGATTTGAAAAAATGCCCATGATCTTATCTCCTTTTTGCTTACATTCCCATTTCTGCTTTTAATTTGGCAAGCTCGTCATCCACACCGCTTGCATCTTCGCTGTCTTCGTATTTTGCAGCAAGCGCATCAATGTCATCCTCAGGCTTTGCATTCAACTCTTCCATTGCATCTGCCTCGTCCATCATGCGGTTAACCTTATCCTCCATACGGTTAAATGCATCAACCGAAGTGTTCACACCTTTTCCGGATGCTCCCACTGCATTCATTTTCTTCTTTGTCTCAGCTACTGCAAGCTTTGCTTTTAAGGTAGACTGTTTTCCCTTTAAGGTCTGAATATCATTTTCCAGCTTTTGTGTCATCTCTCGCATCTTTGCGGAATTTTCAACACAAAGATTGTAATTTGCTTCCAACGCGGTGTGTTCATCCGTCAGCTGTGTCTTTCTTCCAAGGAACTGACGTGCCTCAGCATCATTTCCGGCTGCGACTGCTTTCCTTGCATATTTGTCCATCTTGGCGATTTCTTCATCGCACTCATTTAATTTTCTCTTTGCGGCCTTCTCATCAGCGATTACCCCTGCCGTTTCAGCTTTTACTTTTCCAAGATCACTCTCTAAATTACGAAGATACTGGTCAATCATTTTCTCAGGATCCTCACATTTGTCTAATAATGCGTTGATGTTTGCTGACATAATGTCTTTAAATCTGGTTAATACTCCCATGTAACATCCTCCTCCTACGCTTCACGCGTATTCCATAAAGTTTATGTTTTTATTCAGCAAAAATGATTT
This sequence comes from uncultured Lachnospiraceae bacterium, assembly GCA_964619485.1. GTDB lineage: Bacteria > Bacillota > Clostridia > Lachnospirales > Lachnospiraceae > UBA2882. The sequence continues at coordinate 36,967 of CAZUCI010000017.1, read as the reverse complement.
TTTCTGCTGCCTTGGCTATATTATAATATATTTTAAATTTTGTGTCACTACGGAACTTTATTTTGCTCTAAAACCTTTTATATGTAAACTGAGGGTTGCACTAAAGAACCGCAACGACAATTCCCGCTACCACAAGTGCCGTACACAGCGCTTTGTGGCCAACATTTTTATCATGGTATAACCACTTTCCTGCTGCAAGCGTCACAAGACACCCGGACTGCTTAATCAATGTCATCACTGTGATTCTGCTGTCGGGTGATGCATTGGCCAGGAACAGACACCGGTCTGCTACAACAAACAGAAACGCCAGAAGCCAGATCCATTTGTTGGTCGCCGCCTTTGCAAACTGAATCTTTTCTCTGGACAGCAGCAGATATCCTCCATATAAAGCGACCAGAAAAAGCATATACCAGAACTGCAGCTGAGACGTTTTTAAATCCTTCATCAAAATTTTATCCAACAGGCCTGACACTGCATTCAGCATACAGGACAAAAGAGAGAAGATAACAATATGTACCTCCACCTTTTCCTCGCCCTGAGGATTTCTTTTATGAAACTTTAACAGTAAAAGTCCTGCTGCCACCAAAATAAGTCCAACAATCTGTGCTGTTGACATAACTTCGTGTAAAACGATACTTCCCAATAAGGTGGCAAAAAGCACTCTGGAAAGGTCCAGTACACCGTAAAGGCTGATGGGCATTTTTTTAATAGCCTTAAAGCTCAGTATCCAGGCTGCGAAAATTATCAGGGACTTTACAAAAATCCAGAGCATCTTATCAGCCGGAACCCCCATGGCTCTTTTTGCATCCGGCACCACCAGCAAAAATGCAAACAGTGTATAAAAAAACAACACCTCCATGACAGAGCTGTGCTGTAACGATTTTTTCTTAACAATTTCTCTGGTTCCCTTTAATAGTCCATAAACCAGTACAAGTAACATCCACATAACATTTATCTCCTTTGGCATGAGGTGTCTGCGCAGCAGACGGAGTCCTGATGCCTCTCTATGCAGAAGGAGTCCTGATGCCCTATGATACCCCTTTTCGCCAAATGAGAGAATATCATACTATCAAAGTTTTGACAAATCGGGAACCAATCTGCTCCATTTTCAATATGCTAACTATATAACCCGAGGAGAGAAATATTATGAAAAAGATTCTTGCACTTTTACTTACGATGAGTCTGCTTCTGTCCATGTTCATTCTGACAGGCTGCGGAAAAGAAACTGCCTCCGGAAATCAGAAGGTGGTTTTAAACGAGGTTGCACACTCGATTTTTTATGCTCCCATGTATGTTGCCATTGAGGAAGGATATTTTGCTGATGAGGGTATCGACCTGACATTGGTTACCGGCTTTGGTGCTGATAAAACCATGACTGCCGTGTTATCCGGAGAAGCTGACATTGGATTCATGGGCAGCGAATCAACCATTTACACTTATTTGGGCGATACAGATGACCATGTTGTGAACTTTGCACAGTTGACCCAGCGCGCCGGGAACTTTCTTGTTTCCCGCGAGGACAGCTCCTCTTTTATCTGGGCTGATTTAAAAGGGAAAACCGTATTAGGTGGGCGAAAGGGCGGAATGCCGGAAATGGTTTTTGAGTATATTCTCAAAATGAATGGTATCGACCCTGCTACTGATCTTACCATTGACCAGAGTATTGATTTCGGTTCTACTGCCGCTGCTTTTTCGGGAGGTCAGGGCGACTATACCATTGAATTCGAGCCCCATGCAACTGCATTGGAAACAAAGGGCGATGGATACGTTGTTGCATCTCTTGGCAGGGATTCCGGCTATGTCCCCTATACCGCCTTCAGTGCCCAAAAAAGCTTTATAGATGCCAACAAGGATACTATCCAGGGCTTTACCAATGCTCTGCATATTATTTTTATTTAAGCATTTTTATTTTGAGCTTTTTTATTTGGAGCTTTTTCTTTTTACAAGCTTTGCCCTGCAAATAATAATTGTAAAATTATCAGGGGCACCATTTTCATATACCTCTTCCTTCAGACATTCCAGTGAATGAAGCATCTGGCTCTCTCCCCTGGACTTTCTAAGATATTTATGGATTTTCCTCTCTGGAATTACTTTGGTCAGGCCATCCGAACACATCAGAAAAACATCCCCCGCCTTTACGCGGCCAACCTTCACCTCGGGAATCATTCTGGGGCGAATTCCAACGGCACGCATCAGCATTCCCCTGTTTGGATGATTTTCCAGTTCCTCTTTTGTGTAATGAATCTGGTTTTCCTCCAAACTCTCCCATACATCATCCTCAGTCAGCTGTTTAAAAGAAAAGCCGTGTGCCTTATATATTCTGCTGTCGCCTGCCGAAACCAGAGCATACTGCCCCTCATAAAACAGCAATAGAATCATCGTTGAACCCGTAATCTGATTAATATTATAGGTATCAAAAATATTATCGTTAATCTCCTGCACCTTTTTTACAAGAGAATTGATCATATTGCCAAATTTATTTTGAAAAAAAGCTTCATTAAACTGTGCGCTCCATTCTTCCATGCCTGCTGTAATTGCCTGACTGGCCAGCTCTCCATGCTCGTGACCGCCCATTCCATCTGCCAGACACAAAAGTGTCATGTTTCCATTCTGATACATGCCATAGGAGTCCTGATTCATCTCCCTGACAAGTCCGATATCAGTTATTCCTTTAAATAATAGCTCCATACTAGTCCTTCACGCTGTCCTGCTTCTTATTTTCTGGTTTTTTTTCTTTGACATTTGCGCCCTTATTATCAGCACGCATACCATCGATAATTTTTTCTATCAACAATTTCTTGACATACACATCAAATCCCAGCATACTGATAAATGCGAATTTCTGCAGGAATTCCTTATCTGAATCAGGGGCATCTTCAAAAACAGTCTGTGACTGCAAAAATTTTGCTTTCACATCCTCTTTTAACAGTTCCACCTGTTCATCCTCCAGGGAAAAAACATCATCATAGATTTCTTCTAAGGGAATACTGCCGTTTCCGCCAAAATACTGTTCCGTTATGGGTTTCAGTACATCCTGTATATCATTGATGGATAAAATGCCTTTAAAATAATAGATAAATATCAGAATCAGTATGTGCTCTTTGGAATACTTCTTCTTCACCGGTGGTGGAAGAAGATTATTTTTGGCATAATTGTTAATCATGGTCTTGGTCAGTATTTTATCCTCCGCCGGATTGCGGGTTGCGGAACGCATATGCTGATCCATAAATGTAGTAACCTGGTCCATATATAAATCTATATTTGGAATATCATCTGCATGAACATAGGAAATTCTCGTGAAGCTTTCCAATATACTGTTCAGCAAATCATCTGTTGAAATCGTCATGTCTCTCCTCCCTGTTCTGGAACAATTCATTTCAAATAGCTTAGACATATCTATTATATAGTATTGAAAACTATTTGTAAACGTATTAAAATGATGTGCATGCAAAACAGGATTTACCTACGAGCTTTTTTTGTAAATCGTATATAATATAATGAAGGAGTACTACAATATGATAAAATATGTTTTAGATTCACACACTCATACTGTTGCCAGCGGACATGCCTTTCAGACAATTCGTGAAATGACTCAGATGGCAAGCCAAAAGGGACTGGAGCTTTTAGCCATTACAGAGCACTCCATGAAAATGCCCGGAACCTGTCATGAGTTCTACTTTCAGAATTACAGAATTTTAGATCGAAACGCCTTTGCACTTCCAACTCTTTTTGGGGTGGAATTAAATATTCTTGATGAAAACGGAGCTGTTGATATGGAGCCGCAGCTTTTAGAAACCATGGATGTGGCGTTGGCCAGCCTGCATCCACCATGTGTCCGCTTTATGTCAGAGAAAGAGGTTACCAACACAATCATTCAGATTTGTAAAAATCCACAGATTCAGATTATAGGTCATTTAGACGATTCCCGCTTTCCTGTGGATTATGACGAGGTGGTGAGAGCCGCAGCTGATACCCATACCATTTTTGAGGTTAATAACTCTTCTCTCGCTCCAACCAGCTACCGTCCCGGTGCACATGACAACTATTTAAAGCTTTTAGAGGCCTGCGAAAAGCATGGCGTTGAAATCATTTTAAACAGCGACGCTCACAGTGATATGCTGATTGGTGCCCACAACTACTCGGAGCCTCTGGTTTTATCATCCGGTTTTCCAATAGAGCATATTGTCAACGACAGTGTTTCGCACTATATGTCCTATATGAAAGAAAAGACAAGAGCCTATTTCAATTAATTTCAAAGCAAATTTCAATTGCACTTTACCTTTTTACTTTACTATGATAAAATTAAAGAAGTTGGGACATTAAAATTTTACAGTGGTAAAGTAAAAGGAGAAAACTATGTTAAAACAATTAAGAACAGAGTCTGTGGAATCCTTATTTGAAGCTATTCTGACTCTGGAAACAAAAGAAGAATGCTATTCCTTTTTTGAGGATTTATGTACAGTAAATGAACTGCTATCTTTATCACAGCGTTTTGAAGTAGCCGATATGCTTCGCCAGAAAAAGACATATCTGGAAATTGCAGAAAAAACAGGAGCCTCCACCGCTACCATCAGCCGTGTAAACCGTTCCTTAAACTATGGCAGTGATGGATATGAACTGGTATTTGGGCGATTAAAAGAAAAAGAATAAAGTCTTTCTTTCCATTTAGTTAACCAAACAGGCCATATCAATATCATGATTTTCAAGCATCTGCTTTGAAAACCTGATATTGATATGGTCTGTTTACGTTTAGAACCCCATCCTGCTGCTTTATCCAGAGATCTTTCCAATTTTACACTTCCAGCTTCATATCTCCATCCTTAATCAAACCTTTCTTTCTCATAAGCTCACTGATTCCAAGGGAAAGAGCCGCCGGAAGAATGAAATGAAGCAGTGCGATTTTTAACAGAACAATCGCCGGTGAGGCCTCTGCCACCATTGTCTGATAGGTGGTAATCTGTCCAACCAGACCTGCCGTGCCCATTCCGGAACCGGTTGCGTTATTGGTCATTCCAAAAACAAGAGTTGATACTGGCCCTAAAATTGCACTGGTGATAATTGCCGGGAGCCAGATGACTGGTTTCTTTACAATATTTCCAATCTGAAGCATGCTGGTTCCAAGTCCCTGAGCAAGCAGACCATTTACTTTATTTTCACGATAGCTTGCAACTGCAAAGCCTACCATGTTGGCACAGCATCCAACCGTTGCTGCTCCCGCTGCAATCCCCGATAAATTCAGGATAATACCCAGAGCTGCGGAGCTGATTGGCAGGGTCAAAATAATACCCATCAATACAGACACGATAATTCCCATGAGAAAAGGTGCCTGTTTTGTTCCTGCATTAATCAATTCTCCAAGAAATGCCATAAAGGTTGAGATTGGTGGTCCCAGAATTAAGCCTACTGCAGAGCCTGAGACAATACACACAAACGGTGTGATCAAAATATCAATCTTTGTTTTGCCGGAAACAGCCATTCCAATATAGATGCATACGATTGCTGCCACAAAGGCACCAAGCGGCTCTCCGGGACCTGCGAACTGCATAACCCCGTCTACCAGAACTGTTCCTGCAATGATCTTGGATGCAAATGCGCCAACCATACCACTGACTGCAGCTGATACCACCACAAGGGGGGTCTGCTTCAGTCGAAGTGCAACACCAACACCTATACCTGCTCCTGTCACTGATGCTGCTACCTTACCTATCATAAACAGATAGCTGCCAACAGGACCTGGAATCAGATTCCCAACCTGCTGAATAATTGTACCAATAATGAGTGTTGCAAAAAGGCCTGTTGCCATACCGCTTAACCCATCAATAAAAATCTGCTTTAGTATTTTTTTAACTTTTTCCATCTTTTCTCCTCACTGTCTTGTCAGTTGACTTTACACTTGATTAGACAATTAAGAAGATAGCACAGCTATATAAAAAAAGCAAGCACATAATAACTGTGTCTGCTTTCCATTGCAATCTGATTCTGTATCTCCTGTCCGTTTTCCCGTCTTCCTATTTTGGTCCATCTGTAAATTTCCCATTCTTTGTAATGGTTGCCTTTTCATCTTCGAAATGAATGAGGTATCCCTCATAGCCAAATTCCACAAACATAATGGAGCCATCCTTAGTATAAGCAATCAAAATACCGGGCTGCTTATTTCTTTCCACATAATCCTTAACATTGACACCCATAGGGTTGGCGTTTTATTTGAATTTATAGTCTGCTGTTCTGTAATCCTCACTGTTTAAATACTTGAGCACCGCTTTTGCAATATAGCTGTCTACGCTGCCGTCATTCGTCGTATTCTGTCCATTGTTTTCCTGCATCTCGGCGAGCATGTTGTTACTGACTCTCCCTGCTTTTTTCCCATCCAGCTTAAATTGAGTGGCGGATTTTTCAAAATCACTGTTGACAGCACACTGCTCTGTCACTGCTCCCTGTGCTGCTATATAAATCTGTCTGACCTCCGGGAGATACTTTTTTGCCTGTGCCTCATTGATAAAGCCAATCAGAGATGGCACCAGCGCACCAATTAATAACGCCAGAATCACGAGCACTACTATAATCTCTACCAACGTAAATCCCTTTTGGTTTATTTTCTTAAGCTTCATTTTCTTACAGCTATATCTCTTTTGCCTTGAACCTTTTTTCATCAAAAATTACTCCTGACCTGTTTCTTCCATGTTTCCTTCCACATGGAAAAATGAATTTCTTAAAAGCAGCTATTTTACACAGATCAAATAACCCAGCTCACTCAGCTTCTGCTCAATCTGATCAAGTATCTTCTCATTGTCTGCTTCAATCGTATGATAATGAACACCATCTGTCAGTGTGTTAAGTGCCTTTGAGGTGCTTTTTTTGCTTCGCTCCACATAGCTTTGTGCATCCTGTCTGTTGTTAATAATCAAATCCACTGTAATCTGACCATAAATTTCATGCTCAACCACAACATCCACAATGCTTCCACCACAATCCACCACTGCATAAAATTCATTTAGGATTTCATCATCCGAATGCTTTACGCAGACCGTGCGAACAGCCTTCTGCTCTCCCTTTTCCTCGAAGAGCACATAGCCCTTATTGGTTGAAAGAATATTCTTATTCTTCGCCCTTAATAATGCAATATCCTGAACAACAATCTGCCTGCTCACTTCAAGTCTTTTGGAAAGCTCTGTTCCTGATAATGGTTTCGGCTCATTCTTTAAAATACTTAATATCTGATTTCTTCGTTCTTCCGCATTCAAAATTTTCACCGGTTTTTCCTCACAATATTTTGTATTTTCTCATACTGCTATTACGATTTGTTTTTTCCTGATTAGACTGAGTATAGCATATTTTTTTATACCTTGAAATATTTATTTAATCACTTTACTTTTCTTTATGAATATGATATTCTGAAAGCGTTGTAAGTAACAACAATTTTTAAATTTTTTCGGAGGTATCTAAAATGAACAAAGGTACAGTTAAATGGTTTAATAACCAGAAAGGTTACGGATTTATCTCTGACGAAGCAGGTAATGACGTATTCGTTCACTATTCAGGACTTAACATGGACGGCTTCAAATCTTTAGAAGAAGGCGCTGCAGTTGAATTCGAAGTAGTTCAGGGCGAAAAAGGACCTCAGGCAGTAAACGTAGCCAAGTTATAATTTTTGAAAATTATAACCATTAATCAGTTTTTCGATGTGCCTTTTTAAATATAAATTTCGTATGAAATTTGTTTTGAATTTGCAATATTGTTTTAACGGATTAAAGGAAAACAGTCGATCGTATGACCGGCTGTTTTTTTTTGCGTTGTATCTCATATACTGTTCACGGAGTGCACCGGACATGATTGAAAGCAGACGATTCCTTCTCCTGGCAGCTTCTACCTTCCATAGGAATGAAAGAAATCCGAAAGACTGTTCAGGCTCTTAATCAGAACCTGGGTTTCCTCCTCATCCATGGCACTGATGGCCGCCTCTGTCATCTGTCTGTGAAAGCTTTCGTGATGGTCATAGGCACGTATTCCCTTTTCAGTCAGCGTTATATTAACCACCCTGCGATCCGTATCACTTCTCACACGATCCACATATTTTTTGACGACCAGACTGTTCATGGCCGTAGTAAGAGAACCAAGCGTGATATTCATCTTCTTGGCTATGGTTGACATATTATTTCCCTCGCCCTTGCCTACCGCCTCGATGATATGCATATCATTGTTGGTGATATCCTTGAACTCCTCGGTGATAATGGCTTTCTCTTCCAATTCCAGTATTTCATTAAAAAGATTGACCAGCACATCATTAATGGTTTCAAACGTTGTCATCCTGATACTCCTGTTCCTCAATGTAAACCTCTTTTCTCCTATTATAACCGTATCAGTCAAAAATCTCAAAGACTTCTTTCACTGTTTTTATTCTTGTTTCCTGATAAGCATCTGCACCACAAAACAGAAGTGCCTCCTCCACATCACCCTTTGCCGCTGCAATCAGCCGCTCTGTGATGCAGTACGGTATCTCTGCAGGCTTACAATGCTTCAGACAGCCGAGACATTTCTCTGGTGGAAATTTCATTCCACACTCCACCTGCTTCATAAACTGATTCTTAATTGCACGTCCGGGCATTCCAACAGGACTTTTCACGATACAGATATCCTCTTTTTCTGCCTTGATATAGGCTTCCTTATAGGCTTTAGCAGCATCACATTCCTCTGTTGTCACAAAGGGCGTTGCAATTTGAATTCCTGCGGCTCCCTGCTCAAGAAACATATGAAGCATTTCTTCTGTATGAATTCCACCTGCTACAAAAACAGGGATTTTTCTTTCATATTTCTCCTCATACCCTTTTACAATCTCAAGGACATCCTTTAGAATAGCAAAAAGCATTTCATTGGAATCACCGTTTTCAGTTTCCATTTGTTCCGATTCCATAAGATCATCCTGACAAAATCCCAAATGACCGCCTGCCTTTGGTCCTTCGATCACAAGAAAATCTGCACACCTTCCATACCTGCGGTCCCACATTTTCAAAATGACAGAGGCTGCCTTTCCACTGGAAACGACCGGAGCTATTTTAACACTGGAAGCTTTCACATACTCTGGGAGTTCAATTGGAAGTCCTGCTCCTGAGATAATTACATCGGCTCCCGCCTTTACCGCCTCCGTTACATACTCTCCATAGTGACTCAGGGCATACATAATATTAAAGCCTATGATTCCTTCCGGTGCCAGACTTCTGGCTTTATCAAATTCAGAATGAATGGCTCTGCAGTTTGCTTCAAAGGGATTTTCATAAAAATCCGGCTCTCTGAATCCAATTTGTGCAGAAGAAATGATTCCCATTCCTCCTTCCGCTGCTACAGCACCAGCCAGATTGGACAGGCTTACTCCAACACCCATTCCTCCCTGTATGATCGGTTTTTTCAATTCAAGTTGTCCAATGCTAACTTTTTTCATTCCCTTCTCCTATATCTCATTCCTGGTGGAACATTTTCTTATTCCTTCTAAAAAAGCTTTCCTTTACCCTGTAGTTAGAACCGGCGGAACCTGTCATATCTTTCCTGCAACAGTGTCTCTACGGATTTTTTGCTCTGTTCCTTCAAAAATGCTGTAATATCAGCATCCATCTGTGAGACTAGATCCTCCATATTTTCCACCGTATAAATTTCCGGTTCCGGAAAAACATGTTCTATCACAGAAAGCTCTTTTAAATCCTCAGCCGTCATCTTCATAACCTCAGCTGCCTCCTCTGCTCTTGCGGAATCCTTCCACAAAATACTGGCATAGCCCTCGGGAGACAAAATAGAATAGACTGCATTTTCCAGCATCCAAACCTCATCAGCAACCGCCATCGCCAGAGCACCTCCGCTTCCACCTTCTCCAATTACAACAGAAAGAATTGGAGTTTTTAAGGAAGACATTTCAAACAGATTGGCTGCAATTGCCGCTCCCTGGCCATCCTCCTCTGCCAAAAGACCGCAGAATGCCCCCGGTGTATCTACGAAACAGATAACCGGTCTGTGAAATTTCTCGGCCTGCTTCATCAGACGCAGAGCCTTGCGGTATCCCTGGGGTGACGGCATACCAAAGTTTCGTTTGATATTCTCTTTGGTATCACGTCCCTTCACCTGGGCAATCACCGTCACCGCCTGTCCATGAAAGCTTGCAATACCGCCTTTGACTGCACAGTCCTCCGCTCCAAGGCGGTCTCCGTGAAGCTCTACAAAATCATCAAATAAACGCTCTATGTAATCGTCCCCCACAGGACGGTCATTTTTCCTTGACAGGGTCACACGTTCCCATGCTGTTTTTGCCATTTTTGTACCTCGCTTACTTCATTTTATGAAGAGAAAGAACCTGTCCCAGAAACTCTCTCAGCTGTCCACGCTCCACAATTGCATCCAGAAACCCATGTTCCATCAAAAACTCAGATCTTTGAAAGCCTTTAGGAAGCTTCTGCCCAATGGTCTGCTCAATGACACGTGGTCCCGCAAATCCAATCAGTGCTCCTGGCTCCGCCACAATTATATCTCCAAGCATGGCAAAGCTTGCTGTCACTCCTCCTGTTGTCGGGTCCGTCAACACAGATATATACAGATTGCCACTGTCGCTATGTCTCTTCAGTGCTGCTGAGGTCTTGGCCATCTGCATCAGGGATTTCATTCCCTCCTGCATTCTGGCTCCACCGGAACAGCAAATCATAATAACCGGAAGCTTTTTCTCTGTGGCTTTTTCCACCATGCGGGTAATCTTTTCTCCTACCACCTCGCCCATGCTGGCCATGAGAAACCTTCCATCACAGACACCGAGTGCGGCCCTATTTCCTTCTATACTTACTTCTCCGGTAATTACTGCTTCATCTAATCCGGTCTTATCTCTCAGCTTATTCAGATTGGACTCATAGCCCTTAAGCTGAAGCGGATTACTGCTTTTAAGCCCCTCATCCCAGGGCACAAAGCTTCCCTCATCTGCCAAAAGTGCAATTCGCTCAGGTGCGCTCATTCTAAAATAACCACCACATTTTGGACAAATATCCAAATGCGATTTCACATCCTCCGACAAAAGTGCTGCACCACATTTTTTACATTTTTTTAAAAGTCCCTTTGGAACCTTCGGTGCATCCACACGGATAGTGATGTAATTTGACTTTCTGTCCTGAAACAGTTTCTTAAACTTCATATGCTCTTCCTCGATTTGCTATAAAATCCACATCATAATTTCCGGAAATAAAATCCGAATCATTGATGAGCTCGTACTGATAATCCACGTTGGTGGTAATTCCCTCAATAATGACTTCCCCAAGTGCGCTTCGCATCCTGCGGATGGCTTCCTCTCTGTTTCTTCCATGAACAATCAGCTTTGCCAGCATGGAATCATAAAAGGGTGTTACTGTATAGCCTCCGTAAACCGCAGAATCAATTCGTACGCCATTCCCACCTGGAAAATACAATTCCTTGATTTCTCCCGGACATGGTCTGAAATCTGCCTCCGGGTCCTCCGCATTGATACGGCATTCAATGGCGTGTCCCTGAATCTGGATTTCTTCCTGTGATACAGACAGCGGCATGCCATCTGCAATGGCAATCTGCTCCCGCACCATATCTACACCGGTGACACTCTCCGTAACCGGATGTTCCACCTGAATTCTGGTATTCATTTCCATAAAGTAAAAGTGTTTATCCTTCTCCAGCAAAAATTCGATAGTTCCCGCATTCTCATAATGAGCTGCCTTTGCTGCGAGTACTGCTGCACTTCCCATCTCTTCACGCAGCTTATCATCCAGTGCAACTGAGGGTGCTTCCTCAATCATCTTCTGATGATTTCTCTGAATGGAGCATTCACGCTCTCCCAAATGAATCACATTGCCATATTTGTCTGCAAGAATCTGAAATTCAATATGTCTTGGATGCTCCACAAAATGCTCCATATACATGCGATTATCGCCAAAGGCCATCTCGCTTTCCTTCTGAGCCGTTAAAAAGGCTTCCTCAAACTCTGCTGCCCTGAATGCAACACGCATGCCTTTTCCGCCGCCTCCCAGAACTGCCTTAATAATCACGGGATAACCAATCTCATCTGCAATCTGAGCGCCGCGTCCACAATCTGTCACACTCTCCTCGCTTCCCGGAATCACAGGTACTCCAGCCCGGATCATGGTCTCTCTTGCTTTTGATTTATTTCCAAGAGCTTCCATCACCTGAGAAGACGGTCCAATAAAGGTAATATTGCATTTTTCACACAAATCTGCGAACCTGCTGTTCTCTGACAAAAATCCAAAGCCCGGATGAATGGCATCCGCACCGGTGGTGATTGCAGCACTGATTATCTGCTCCATATTCAAATAGCTGTCTTTTGATTTTGTATCACCAATACAGACTGCCTCATCAGCCAGCTGTGTATGTAGTGCCTCTTTATCTGCCACAGAATAAACTGCCACAGTGGCAATCTCCATCTCTCTGCAGGCGCGGATAATCCGCACTGCAATTTCACCTCTGTTTGCAATCAAAATTTTTCTAATCATTATCTCACTACCCTATCATAAATGTCAGCTCTGCACTGGCAACTACTTTTCCATCTACTGAGGCTACTGCTTTTCCTATTCCAACAGGCCCCTTCTGACGTATTATATTGGTTTCCAGCTTAAGCTTGTCCCCTGGAACCACCTTTCCCCGAAAGCGGCACTGGTTAATGCCTCCAAAAAAAGCTATCTTTCCCTTGAATTCCTCTTTGCTGAGAATTGCCACTGCTCCAACCTGTGCCAGGGCTTCTATTATCAATACACCGGGCATGACAGGCTCAGTTGGAAAATGTCCTGCGAAAAAATCTTCACGGTAGGTTACACATTTATAGCCCACTGCATATTCTCCCGGAACATAATCCTCTATGGTATCAATCAGCAAAAAAGGATGTCTGTGTGGTATGATTTTCTTGATTTCTTCTATGGTTAACATACTATTTTCCTCTTATATTTTCATAGTTAACATAACTAAACTTCTTTTACGGTAAAAAGCGGCTGTCCATACTCCACCATCTGTCCGTTTTCTACCAAAACCTCTGTTACAATTCCGTTTACATCACAGTTAATGTCGTTCATCAGCTTCATTGCTTCCACAATGGCAATGGTACTTCCTGCCTTAACCTGGTCGCCCACCTTTACAAAGGGTTCCATACCCTCTCCTGGAGTAAGATAAATGGTTCCGACCAGAGGAGAGAGAATCCGATTTCCTTCAGCTGCCATTCCGGTTTGATGGGTTTCTTTTTCCTGTATTACAACCTGACTGATGCCATCTTCTGCCTCATCATAATCTTTAAAGGAGTTACCTTCTGCTAACACTATCTTTTCTTTTTTCTTCAGAACCAGCTTCATATTTCCCTCTTCCAGTTTCATCTGGGAGATACGATTATCAGCCATGGCCTTCATCAATTCTTTAATCTCTTCTACGTTCATGAGTCACACTCCTACTCTTCGTACTTACAGACAACCAGTGTCGCATTATGTCCGCCAAATCCAAGCGAATTGGACATTGCTGCATGGACAGGCATGGAAACACCACTTCCACTGGTATAATTCAGATCACATTCCGGATCCTCTTCCTGTAAACCAACTGTCTGATGAACATACCCATCCTCAATGGATTTGACACAGGTAATGAATTCTACTCCCCCTGCAGCTCCAAGAAGATGTCCAATCATGGATTTGGTAGAGTTAATCTGAACCTTTTTGGCATCCTCTCCAAAAGCAAGATGAATTGCCCTTGTTTCAAATAAATCATTGTGATGTGTACTGGTTCCATGGGCATTGATGTAATCAATCTGTGAAGGCTTAAGTCCCGCCTCCTTCATGGCTTCTGTCATGGCTCTGGCTGCTCCACTTCCATCCTCCGCCGGAGAGGTAATATGAAAAGCGTCACAGGTTGCACCATATCCGGTAACCTCTGCCAAAATGACAGCACCACGCTTCTTCGCATGAGACAGCTCTTCTAAAATAACAATACCTGCTCCCTCTCCCATAACAAATCCACTTCTGTCTTTATCAAAAGGAATGCTCGCCTTCTCCGGATTGGTCTCTGTCGTCAAAGCTGTCAGCGCACTAAAACCGGCAACTCCAACAGGGGTGATGGAGCTCTCTGTTCCACCGGCTACCATCACATCAGCGTCCCCGCACTGAATGGAACGGAAAGCCTCTCCAATGGAGTGTGTCCCTGTGGCACAGGCTGTTACCACATTGATGCATTTTCCCTTCATTCCATAGGCGATAGCTACATTGCCTGCTGCCATATTGGTAATCATCATGGGAACAAGAAGAGGCTTCACGCGGGATGGTCCCTTGGTAAGCAGTCTTTCATGCTCATCCTCCATCTCCTTAAGTCCGCCGATTCCACTGCCCACACTGACTCCTACGCGGAAAGGATCTTCCTCCTCCATATTTAAGCCTGACTGTTTCACCGCCTGGTTAGCTGCTGCTACCGCATACTGGGAAAAGAGAGACATTCTCTTTGCTGTCTTAAAATCCATATAGTCTGTTGCCGTAAAGTCTTTTACCTCTCCGGCCAGCTTTGCTTTGTAATCGGCAGTGTCAAATCTGGTAATTTCACTGATTCCCAGCCTTCCTTCTTTTATACCCTTCCAAAAGGCTTCAACATCATTTCCAAGGGGCGTAATCGCTCCCATTCCTGTAACAACAACTCTTCTTTTCATCATTTTTCTCCTTCCGAGTATGGTTTACATAACCATTCCGCCATCTACACAAATGACCTGACCGGTAATGTAGGACGCCTGCTCTGATGCCAAAAATGCAACAGTCTGTGCGATATCCTGTGTTCTGCCCAGTCTTCCCAGCGGAATCTGTGCTGAAATTGCTTCCTTTTGTTTCTCTGAAAGCTTATCCGTCATATCTGTCACAATAAAACCAGGTGCCACTGCATTGACCTGAATGTTTCTTGCTGCCAGCTCTCTTGCCGCGGATTTGGTCAGCCCGATAACCCCCGCCTTGGATGCCGCATAATTTGCCTGGCCGGCATTTCCACTGATTCCGGATACAGAGGAGAGATTAATGATTTTTCCGCTTCTGTTTTTGATCATAAAACGGGACGCAAACCGAATGGTATTAAAACAGCCCTTCAGATTTGTCTGAATCACTGCATCAAAATCTTCCTCTTTCATGGTCATCAGAAGGCCATCTCTGGTAATTCCTGCGTTATTTACAAGAATATCGATTTTGCCATAATTTTCTATAATTTCCTTTATAAAGGCCTCACAGGCTTTGAAATCAGACACATCGCACTGCTTTACCTCTGCCTTACCGCCTGCTGCCAGAATTTTCTCTTTTGCTTCCTCGGCGCGCCCTTTAGAGCCCTGATAATTTATGATTACAAATGCCCCCTGCAAAGCCAGTGCTTCAGCAATTGCTGCTCCAATTCCTCTGGAAGCACCTGTAACAACTGCAATTTTTTCCATCATTTGGCAAGTACCTCCTCTGCCTGTTTTAACTCTTCCACTGTTCCTATGTTAATAACGCGGATTTCCGGATTAATCTTCTTCATAAATCCGGCTAATGTTCTCCCAGGTCCAATTTCCACAAAGGTGTCAATTCCCTGTGACAGCATCCTTCGCATACTCTGCTCCCAGCAGACGGAGGATACAACCTGCTTTTGTAAAAGCTCCTTGATTTGACTGTCATTATCAACATACTCGGCTGTGACATTGGTCACATAGGGGATATTCAAACGGAAGGTTTTCACTTCCTTTAACTTTTCCCCAAGCTTGCGGGAAGCTGACTGTAAAAAAGCGGAATGGAAGGGTCCGCTGACCTTCAGGGGAAGAACCCGCTTCGCGCCTGCTTCCTTCAATGCCTGTGTTCCCTTTTCAATGCCATCCATAAGACCCGTAATTACCACCTGTCCCGGGCAGTTATAGTTTGCGATACTCACATTTTCTATCCCGTCAATAGCCTTTGCCACATCCTCACCGCTCATTCCGAGAACGGCTGCCATGCCGCCTTTGCCCGGCTCCACTGCCTCACTCATATAGATTCCCCGACTACGTACACAGGTGATGGCATCATAAAAATCCATGCCCCCTGCTGCTGCAATGGCGGCATATTCTCCAAGACTCAGCCCTGCCGTTACCTCCGGCAATATCCCAAGATCAAACAGCTCCTTTGTAATAGCCAGACAGGTTGTAACCAGTGCAGGCTGTGTATAAGAGGTTTCATTTAAAAGCTCGTTTTCTTCAAAACAAATCTGCTTCAAATTAAAATCCAAAAGTTCATCAGCCTTATCAAATACCTCTCTGCAGACTGGGCAATTTTCGTAAAAATCTTTTCCCATTCCTGTTTTTTGTGCTCCCTGTCCGGGATAAATAAATGCGATTCTACTCATAAATAACTCTCCTACTTTGGCATGCACTGCATCTGCTCTGTTGCTTCCCTTACCAGCTTCTCAATCAGCTCTTTACAGGATAATTCCTCTTTCACAAGACCGGCACTCTGACCAGCCATCACGCTGCCGTTTATGACATCTCCCTCCACAACAGCCTTTCTAAGGCCGCCCAGGGAAAGAAGCTCCAATTCCTCCAGGGAAGCTCCCTCTGCCTCTTTTTTCAGATACTCTCCTGTCATCTGGTTGCGGAGTGCTCTTACAGGGTGGCCTGTGCTTCTTCCTGTAACTCTGGTATCGATGTCTTTTGCCTTTATAATTTTATCCTTATAATTCTGGTGAACGATAGATTCTTTGGTTGCCACAAAATGGGTTCCCATCTGAACTGCTTCTGCTCCCAGCATAAAGGAGGCGGCTACACCTCTTCCATCTGCGATTCCACCTGCTGCAATAACAGGAATAGATACTGCATCCACAACCTGCGGCACCAACACCATAGTAGTCAGCTCCCCGATATGTCCACCGGATTCCATGCCCTCTGCAACTAAGGCATCGGCTCCACTTCGTTCCATACGTTTTGCCATGGCACTGGAGGCAACAACAGGAACTACCTTAACGCCTGCCTCTTTCCACATGGGAATATATTTTTCAGGATTTCCGGCTCCGGTTGTGACAACTGCCACCTTTTCCTCTGCAATAATCTCTGCAATTTTGTCAGCCTCTGGATTCATCAGCATCAGATTCACACCAAAGGGCTTATCTGTATGCTTTTTCATCTCCTGAATCTGATTTTTTACCCATGCGGCATCAGCGCCACCGGCTCCGATAATACCAAGGCCGCCCGCATTGGATACTGCACTGGCCAGCTGATACTGGGCAACCCATGCCATACCGCCCTGGATAATTGGATATTCAATTCCAAAACATTCTGTAATTCTTGTTTTCATATATTTTTACCTGTCTTTTGGCATGAGGTGTCTGTATGGCAGACAAGACCCCGGTGCCCATATTTTTCTTATTTTGCCATATGGCTTTCTACGTAGTTAACTACATCAGCTACAGTTGCCATACCTTCAAGCTCTTCTGCCGGAATGGAAACTTCAAATTTATCTTCCAGATTCATAACCAAATCAAATAAATCCAGGGAATCTGCTCCTAAATCATCTTTAAAAGAAGCCTCCATAGTCACCTTTTCTACGTCAATTCCCAATCCTTCTGCGATTAATTCCTTCATCTGTTCAAACATGTTTTTTCTTTCCTTTCTTTTTCCACATTATACTTTTTTAATTTGTTTCTCAGCCCTCATCGGCTGCCTTTTATGTAATTCTGTCTCTTGGACAGAGGATTACCAATTACTAATATTCCAGATAGGTTGCACCCCAGGATAAACCTGCTCCGAAACCGGCCATGATAATGCTTTCACCCCGGCTAATTTTTCCTTCTCTCACCAGCTCGTCCAACAGAATTGGGATACTGGCCGAGGAAGTATTTCCATACTCCTGAAGATTCATGGGAACCTTTTCCACAGCTATACCGACACGCTTCACAATGGATTCCACAATTCTCTGATTTGCCTGATGAAGCAAAAGCAGATCAAGCTCTTCTTTTTCCATTTGAAGTTTACTGAGGAGTTCTTTCACAACGAGAGGAACCTGTTTTACTGCAAAGCGGAACACCTCCTGTCCATCCATGGCAACAAAGGTTTTACATGACGCTTCGTTTTGCGTTTGTTTCTCAACTTCACGAATACTTTTTTCATCTGCTTGCCGGTCTATTCCGGCTCTTTTTCTGTCCGTGTAGCTCTGGGTACAGGTCAATGCCTCTCCTCTTGCTCCATCGGAATGCATCACCGCAACAAATTTTGCCTTTTCCTCTTTTTCCAATACCACTGCGCCTGCCCCATCTCCAAAAAGGATGCAGGTTCCGCGGTCCGTCCAGTCTACAATTCTGGAAAGGCCTTCCACACCAATGACCAGAACGTGCTCTGCCATACCACCGGCAATATAGTTCTGTGCTGTATTATAGGCAAACATAAATCCGGCGCAGGCTGCGTTTAAATCAAAGCAGGCTGCCTTGACAGCACCAAGCTCTCTTTGCACTACACAGGATACACTGGGAAGTAAAATATCCGGTGAGACGGAAGAAACAAGAATCAAATCAATTTCCTCTGCCTTTATTCCCGCTGCAATCAGTGCTTTCTCTCCAGCCTTCACTGCCATCTGACTGACCTTCTCATCCTCAGCCATAATATGTCTTCTACAGATTCCTGTTCGCTCCCTGATCCAGACATCATCCGTTTCTACCATTTTTTCCAGATCAGTATTTTCCAGGATTCGTTCCGGAACATATGAGCCTGTGCCTACTATTTTTCCAAACATATGTCGTCTCCATGACTTTCTTTCATTTTCTGTTGTCAAAGCTTTCATTAATTTTTATTCTTTTTACAGCAAAAATGTTTTGAAAGTTAAATTGTTTTTGTTTCAAATTGTTTTGCTTTAAAATCATTTGACTATCAAACTATATTTGAAAATAATGAAATTGTCAATATGTTTTTTACAGTTTATTCAATTTTGTTTACAAAAAATAAGGACATCAATACCCTTTCAAGGTGTTGTTGTCCTCATTTCTATTACCTGCTGTGCTACTCTCGAAGGCTGCAAAATATTAATAGTAAAGCAGCTTTTATATTAATCTATCTACTGTCTGACCAGATATTTTCTCAGTGTTTTATAGAGCAGGTCTGGATTAACAGGCTTTGCCAGATGTGCATTCATGCCGGCATCCAATGAGCTTTGACGATCCTCATCATAGGCATTTGCCGTCATGGCAATAATAGGAATCGTCTTTGCATCTGCCTGGTCTAATGCACGGATTGCTCTTGTTGCTGTCAATCCATCCATTTTAGGCATTCTCACATCCATCAATATCGCATCAAAGGTTCCCGGCTTTGACCTGTGAAACAATTTGACTGCCTCTTCTCCATTATTTGCATGTGTCACAATAATACCCGTTTTTTCAAGAAGCTTCATTGCAATCACCGCATTTAACGGATGATCCTCTGCCAGTAAAATCCGCTTTCCCGTCAAATCCATTAAAACATCTGTTTTTTCTTTTACTTTTTCCGTCTCTTTTTCTTCGTCCACAATTCGGAATTT
Organism: uncultured Lachnospiraceae bacterium; assembly: GCA_964619485.1. Classification (GTDB taxonomy): domain Bacteria; phylum Bacillota; class Clostridia; order Lachnospirales; family Lachnospiraceae; genus UBA2882. The sequence continues at coordinate 17,459 of CAZUCI010000017.1, read as the reverse complement.
CATTGGAAACGAAACTGTAAAAACAGAACCTTTTCCAAGCTTGCTTTCAACTGCTATTTCGCCACCCATCGCCTGGACAATTGCATAGGATACTGCCAGACCCAGTCCTGTTCCCTGAACATCCATGTTGGCATCTGTCCGCTCCTGGGTAAAGGGCGTAAATATCTTAGTCAGAAATGCCTCACTCATTCCGCATCCATTGTCCTCTATGATAAACTTCGCAACAGATGTATTATGAGCACGGTCCACCGCCATATTCCCACCTTTAAAGGATACCGTTCCACCCTCTTTGGTGAATTTACAGGCGTTGTTCAGCAAATTCATCAGCACCTGCTTTACCTTCTGCTCATTACTGCTGCGGCTGCCACAGCAAATTTCTTCATACGATAATATTTGTGTTCCCTTTGACTATTTAATACATGTTTTTTCATTTCATCCATATTATCCGCACTTAACTGTACATGCTCCATGGTATCCTTGAATAACCTGATTTCTTCCCTATCACTTTTCATAGTAAATCCCCTTTCTATTGTTCATTCTCTTTGATCAGACTCTCCTTCAATAACAGTCGCCCTCTCTGAAGCCTCTTTTTCACTGCACTTTCACTGATTCGCAAAATTCCTGCAATTTCTTCTACGTGATACCCTTCCACATAGTAGAGATTCAAAACCAGTTTAAGCTTTTCCAGAAGCTCCAGAATTTTCTGCAAGGTTTCGCACTGCTCTTTTGTTTCATAGCAATCCGAAAGCTCCGTAATATCTACACTTGGGTGTCTTTTCTCAAATCGCCTGATATCCCTGCACTGATTGATGGCCACACGGATGAGCCAGGCTTTCTCATGCTCTTCATTTTCAAATTTTCTGTTGCTCTGCCAATACCTGCAAAAGGTTTCCTGCACAGCGTCCTGTGCATCAGCCTCGCTGCATAGCATCAATAGGCAGGTCTTGAAAAGCATGTTGCCGTACTGATCCATTGCCCTTTCTACATCTGTTCTCATGCCCCAGCTCCTTTGTATTAATCTTTACACTATATACACGTTTGAAACACGCTAAAAGTGACAGACTGGACAATTTTTTCATGTAAAAGTGATAGCCTGGATATTTTTTTAATATAAAAGTTTCAATTTGGACATTTTTTTATATAAAAGTAAAAGTCTGGACAATTTTTTTCAATATAAAAAAAATTGTCCAAAAGATTTTCAGGTTTCTTATATTGCTTTACATAACATAGTTAACATAATGGATTTTGGATTAATATCGCCATCATATCCATATAGTTATCCAACAAAAGCAAAAAACGTGGACAACTGACCCTCATGAGAGCGGCTTATTGTCCACGAACTTTTTTATGTAAACCGATATGCTGTTTTTTGGTCTTCATGGAAAACTACTTTGGACAATTCTCGTCAAAAAGCGCCAATAATTGTCCAACAGCACGACAAACCGTTTTCCTATTTCTAACATCTGCAGCAATCTTACCTATACTTCACTTACTTCTTTTACTTATTGCTCTTCCTACTCTTACTTCACTTACTTACTCCACTTACCTACTACTCTTTCTTACTACTCTTGCCTACTACTCTTTCTTCCTACCCCCTGCAAATCTCACAGACCTTCTCAAACTTCAATCCACCGCCGAACAAATCCAGTGCACTTCCGATTGTAATGTGAATCCGGTCCTTTCCCAGCTTCTTTAATAAAGCAAGGTCCTCGTAGGAATGAACGCCACCCGCATAGGTGATGGGACATCCTTCAAAGGAACCGAGCATTGTCACCAGTTCCTGCTCGATGCCCTGACTTTTTCCTTCCACATCCACTGCATGAATGAGGAATTCGTCACAGTAATTCGACAATTTTTCCATAAGATTTATGTCAACCAAACTCTCGCTTTTATTCTGCCAGCGATCTGTGCAAACATGATAACCATCCTCATATTTTCTGGCACTCAAATCAATAACAATATGCTCTTTCCCTATTATGTCAACCAATTTAAACAAGTTATCCATATTGATTTTTCCGTCCTTAAAAATAAAAGATGTCACAATCACATGAGAAGCGCCTGCTTCTATATAGGAAGCAGCATTTTCATCATTTACTCCTCCACCAATCTGCATACCACCCGGAAATGCACAAAGAGCCTTTAACGCCTGCTGCCTGGTGGCTTCATAATACGGACTCTCTTTTCCATTCAAAAGAATGATATGTCCACCGTAAAGTCCATGCTTCTTATATAAAGAGGCATAGTAATCTGCGCCCTTTTCTGCTACAAAATTTTCAAAAGCCTCATCATGGCTGTCCTTCAGGCTGCCGCCCACAATCTGCTTTACACTTCCATTATGAATATCAATACAGGGACGAAATTCCATGTTCTCTTACCTTTTCCTTGGAAAATTTTCCAACTCCTCTTTTTGTGGCGCATGAATAATATTGTTTTAATTTACACATAGTATTCTCAGGCATTGAAAGGAGAATTGGATTATGAAAAAAAATTATTTTTTATTTACTGCCCTCTTAATTTTGATGCTTTCGAGCTTCACAGCCTGCGGCAGTAGCGGCCAGAATAACACCAATGATAACTCTGACATGGCTGGGGAGTCCGGACAAGGTTCGGATTCCAACAGCGGGAACAGCTTAAATGATGCTACCGAAAACGGCACCTCTGGTACTGACAGCCAGTCCGGAACCGGCACAGAGGGTGGCGGAAGCGGCACTGGAGGCAGCGGAAGCGGTACCGAAGGCGGCGGAAGCGGCACCGGTACAGAAGGTACTGGTACCGGAACAAATGGCAACAGTGGTGCTGCTACAAACGGTACCGATTCAACTGGTGGAAACGGAACAGCCTCAGATACCAACGGAGACGGCATTGTCGATGACGTTACCGATGCTGTTGATGACGTTGGAAACGCAGCCGGTAATGTTTTACAGGATACCGGCAATGCAGTCAGTGATGTAACCAATGGTGCAACCGGAACAAATAACACTGCCAACCGTTAATTTTCATGCCTGGGCCTTACAGGGTATCATAGATTTATACATCCTTTTCAACTATGATACCTTCTCTGTAGGCCTCTAATAATTCTTCCAGCTGATGAATCATCTCACGCAGCTCCACACCAATATCGGTATCTGCAACTCTCTGTCTCTGTAAAACAGTTTCCACAAAAATGGAATCAGAAAAGATATCCGACTCGTTGCGGATGGCAGCCTCAGCGGATTCAAATGGCTCATGGGAAACCAGGCGCAGTCCATAGGAATTTGCAACCAGCGTATAGCCGGCAATCCCTGTTTTACTCTGATATGCCTTGCTGAAACCACCGTCAATAACCAAAAGCTTCCCACCACACTTGATTGGGGATTCTCCATTTTTCAGCTCCACCGGAACATGTCCGTTGATAATGTGGGATTTTTCATTTTTTAAGCCAAATTCATTGAGGATTTTATTGATAATATCCTCTCTGTCATAGAGTCTGTAATATGCATTTTTCTTTTCTTCATGAGATGCCTTATCTGCAATAAAGTATCTCTCAAAGGTTGCCATCTTATCCTTACCAAAAACAGGAGACTTCGGTCCTGCCCAGATATACCAGATAATATCCTGGCCTTTCATTTTTTCCCCGGATTCTCTGGTTCCGTAGTATCCCTTTCTGGCATAATTATCCAAAACATCATAGAGTGCCTTCCCGGAATACTCTTTTCCATAGATATTAACCTTCAGGAAATTCCCCTCCTCATCCATTGGCACACAGCCGTGATAGAGCAGGTTGGAATTATAAATTTTGTACATGCTGCCCTTGGAAAACATGAAACGGATATCCTTCTGCAGATTATCACATCTCATAAATGCCTGGCGCAGGCGGTCCATGACCTCCTCCTCCTCTTTGGTCAGGCGGTATGGATCCTTCGGATCAACCGTTGGAAAATCTGTATCGCGCATAGGATATTCTTTTCCATAAACCATAACGGTTTTTTTATCATAATCAATTTTATCAAGGAGCAGACGGTCCTGCATTTCAAACTCTGGTCTGCGCATGATAATCTGCCCCTCCAGCTTCATCTGAATAATGGTAATTGCCTTATGCATACGCATATCCAGACCAAGATCCTTGGTGTTGTAGTTGGTATTGTATTTAATGGAAAAGATATCACATTTTGTGTTGCGGTACTGCTCCATGGCAAAGGTAGCCAGTGGAATCAGGTTAATTCCATAGCCTTCCTCCAGGGTATCCAGGTTTCCATAGCGGGCTGACATTCGAATAACATTGGCAATGCAGGCCAGATGGCCACTAGCTGCCCCCATCCAGACCACATCATGATTTCCCCACTGTACATCCACAGAATGATAATGGCGCAGGGTGTGCATGATAATGTGAGGTCCCGGTCCTCTGTCATAGACATCTCCAACAATATGAAGATGATCGATAACCAGACGCTGAACCAGCTCACAAAGAGCAATAATAAACTCCGGAGCACGTCCAATGCGGATGATGGTGTGGACGATTTCATTATAATAAGCCTCTTTGTCCTGCACCTCTGCTTTTTCGGTAATTAATTCTTCTATAATATAAGCGAAATCTTTTGGTAAGGCTTTTCTGACTTTAGATCTGGTGTATTTGGAAGAAACATGCTTGGTAATCTGAACCAGACGATACAGGGTAATCTTATACCAGTCCTCAATATTATCTTCTTCCTTTAAAACAATCTCCAGCTTCTCCTTTGGATAATAAATCAGAGTGGCCAGACTCTTTTTATCCTTGTTGCTTAAGGTATTACCAAATTCCTCATCAATTTTTCTTCTCACAGATCCGGAACCGTTTTTGAGTACATGGTTGAACTGCTCATACTCTCCGTGAATATCCGTCAGGAAATGCTCGGTTCCTTTTGGAAGATTCAATATGGAGGAAAGGTTGATAATCTCCGTGCTGGCCGATGCAATGGTTGGATACTGCTTCGCCAGACTCTTTAAATATTTCAATTCCAATGAATCCATAGTTTCTCTCCTGCTTTATGGAATGTCGTCACAACGACCGCCATCCTGTTATTGTGCATCAATGACATGGCTCATATCATACAAGCCTGCTGCTTTTCCCTTTAAAAATTTTGCTGCCTGTACAGCACCCTTTCCAAAGACTGCTTTGGAATATGCCGTGTGATTAAAGGTGATAACCTCATCCTCACCTGCAAAAATCACATCATGATCCCCGACAATGGTTCCACCACGGACTGCTGAAATTCCGATTTCTTTTTTCGGTCTTCTCTCGCTGCGGCTGCTTCTGTCAAAAACATATTCATATTCATTATTTAATTCTTCGTTGATGGAGTCAGCCAATGCCAGTGCGGTTCCGCTTGGTGCATCCAGCTTTAATTTATGATGCTTCTCCACAATTTCAATGTCAAACCCGGCTGGGGCAAGAATGTTCGTTGCTTCCTTTAAAAGCTTTAACAGCATATTGATACCAAGTGACATGTTTGCTGATTTTAAGACTGCTGTCTTTGTTGCTGCCTCCTTCACCTTTTCAAGCTGTTCACTGGAGAGCCCTGTTGTACAGAGTACTACCGGCATTTTCTTATCCACACACCAGTCCAAAAGCTTATCCACACAGGAAAAATGAGAGAAATCAATGACTGCATCTGCTTCCACATTGCAGTCCTCAATTGTCTTAAAAACAGGATAGCCCTGTTCAGGTCCTTCGCATACATCTACACCAGCAACAATCTGGGTGTTTTCATCTTCATTTACAATCTTTGTGATGGTCTGTCCCATTTTCCCGTTACAGCCATGCATAATAATTCTTGTCATTTTTTTGTCCTTTCACTCTACCGAAAAAAGCAAATGAAACACAGTAAACGCTGCGTCTTTTCATTTGCTTTTCTCTTTTATGTTAGCATGTATTTTATAAAATACCAAATTCCTTCATTGCCTTTTCCAGCACTGCGGCATGCTCCGGTTCCATCTCAGTCAGAGGTCTTCTCATCGGTCCGGCCTCTAATCCCATCAGATTCATTGCTTTCTTAACAGGAATTGGATTTACTTCACAGAACAGTCCATCAATAACCGGAATTGCTTTTATCTGCAGGTCCCGGCTTCCTGTCACATTTCCATCAAAGTACATCTGACAGATATCGTGAGTCTGTTTCGGTGCCACGTTGGATAAAACAGAGATAACACCCTTTCCACCAAGAGAAAGAATTGGAACAATCTGATCATCATTTCCGGAGTATACATCAACGCAGCCCTCTGCCATATGTATCAGTCTTGCCACACCGGAGAGATTTCCTGTAGCATCCTTTACACCGACAATATTCTTCACTTCTTTACACAGTCCACATACCGTTTCCGGTGCAATTAATACGCCGCCGGTTCTGCCTGGAATGTTATAAAGAATGATTGGAACATTTACGGATTCTGCCACCATTTTGAAATGCTCGTAGAGTCCCTTCTGTGTGCATTTATTATAGTAAGGAGTGACAATTAAGAGACCATCAACTCCGGCTTTCTCAGCCTCTTTGGATAAATAAATAGCTGTTTCTGTGCAATTTGAGCCGGTTCCTGCGATGACAGGGATTCTCTTATTCACCACCTCAACACAATAGCGGATTACCTCCAGGTGCTCCTCGTGGCTTAAGCAGGAAGCCTCTCCTGTTGTTCCACATACAATAATTGCGACTGTTCCGCCTGCAATCTGTAATTCAATTTGTTTTGCGAAAGCCTCATAGTTTACACTTCCATCTTCATGAAAAGGTGTGACAATCGCAACACCTGCGCCTGTAAAAATAGACATTCTCATTTCCTCCTTATGTCTGACAAAACTTAAATGGTATAAGAAAAAGCCGTTCGGAGAGAACGGCTTCTTAATTTATCAAACTTTAAAATTAAGTTCCGATAGCTCTTCATCAAACGATGACAGTCATACAATTATTCACTGTATGCCCAAGAAAATATTATCAGGTAATATCTCTTTCGGCGTCTTTTCCTTTCTCCATCCATCATCTGTTCCTGAACATCCAAATGGTTACTGATAAAACACGCGACCTCTATCTTTTTTATTTATGCGTTACTGCATCTATCAACAGAATACCACCAGCGGGGCTATTATGCAATAGGCATTGTCTCGATTTTTGAAATCTCATCTGCCAGCTTCACAACTTCACTCTTCAGCTGAATCCCCGTCATAATAACGGTTGTACTCTCATCTCTTGCCATCAGAAGATTTTCCAAATCTTCCATTGAAATGATTCCCACATCCAGAAGTCCAAGTACCTCGTCTAAGATCAGAAGATCACATCCGCCTGTTGACAGGACTTTTTTGGCAAAATTAATACCATTGCGGATATTCATAGTTTCCTCTGTCTTCTCTTCGCTGGACAAATCAGAATAATCCCTGTTTGTCTTTTCAAAACAAAAAAACTTTATTTCCGGCTCCAGTCGCTTGGTAAACTCGTTTTCAGAGAGTCCCTTTCCCTTCATGAACTGGACAATGATAACCTGCTTTCCCTCGCCAGCTGCATATAAGGCTTCTCCAAGCGCTGCCGGGGTTTTCCCGTGACCATCTCCGGTATAAATTTTTACTTTTCCTTGTTTCATATTGCACCTACTTTGATCCAAAAGTTAATTAGATTGATGTATCATAGCATACTTTTTATAATCTGGCAAACATTCCGCCCTGCCCGCTTCTGTTATTCCGCAGAAAAAGAAGCATTTCATACCAGAAGCTCGTGATCCTTTTCCATGCTCAGTGCCACATCTGCTTCCTGGGCATACATGGGATCATCATCCTCCGGCACCTCCAGCTTGCTTACACTGACCTCATAGGCAACACGGCGCTCTGCCTGATCCTCGGAAATTTTCTTCATATACTCACGGCTCTGAATTCGGCCAATAATCCTGCAGCGGCTTCCAACAGTAAAATCATTGGCAAACCTTGCATTTCTGCCCCAGCTGATACATGGTATGTAGTCGCTCTTTCCATAGGGACGGTTTACAGCCAGCAGAATATCCGCGATTTCTCTTCCAAGAGGTGTTTTCCGATACACCGGCTCCTTGCAGATATAGCCATCCAGCTCAATGTGGTTGGTCTGCTCTCCGCGTTCCACCTCATCGATAAATTCCCACTCTCTGACAAACACAGATAATACCAGTTTGTTTTTTCTCTCCTCATGTCTGTTGTAGGAGCGGAACTGCCCGGAAACCTGCGCGTTTCTCCCCCTGTAATCCTGCGTAACATCGATGAGCCTCTCGGACACCATCAGAGGGATTTTGTCAGCACTTTCTGACAGCCTTGGCACAAGAATATCTACCATATAAAAGCCCTCTCCGTAAATCTCGTGACTAAAAGAGAATTCCCCTACGATCTCTCCCATGACGGTCACTCTGTTGTTTTCATTCATCTTATCCATTTCAAAGTTCTCCCTTCTTACACAAAAAGAATTTTTTCCTGTCATGTACTAATATATTATTGCATTTTTTCTCTTTTATGTAAAAATAATATCGACAAATCTTCGCCTTATATCTAAAATTATACCACGAAAATGTGTTGTAAATCTAGTTTTTATTTGATTTTTGTGTGAAATGTGTTAGACTATACACGTTTGAGATGAGAAAAAAGTGAAAAACTTATCTGGAAAGAGTTATTTTAACCTGGGAAACCAGATATGAGGAGAAGAATTTATGAAGACAAAAAGAGAAGATGTACGTAACGTAGCAATCATAGCCCATGTAGATCATGGCAAGACCACACTGGTAGATGAGCTTTTAAAGCAGAGTGGTGTTTTCCGTGATAACCAGGAGGTTGCTGAACGTGTCATGGACTCCAACGATATTGAAAGAGAACGTGGTATTACTATTTTATCCAAAAATACCGCCATTACCTATAAAAACACCAAAATCAATATCATTGACACCCCTGGCCATGCAGACTTTGGTGGTGAGGTTGAACGTGTATTAAAAATGGTAAATGGTGTTATCCTGGTGGTTGATGCATTTGAAGGTGCAATGCCACAGACCAAGTTTGTACTGAGAAAGGCTCTGGAATTAAACCTTCCTGTTATCGTGTGTGTAAACAAGATTGACAGACCGGAAGCAAGACCTGCCGAGGTTGTTGATGAGATATTGGAATTGTTTATTGATTTGGAGGCGCATGAAGAGCAGCTGGACTGCCCATTTGTTTTTGCTTCTGCCCGGGCAGGCACCGCAAGCCTTGACATGAACAAGGAAGGCACTGATATGCTTCCTTTATTTGATACAATTCTCGACTATATTCCTGCTCCTGAAGGAGATCCTGATGCAGGAACACAGGTATTAATCAGCACCATTGATTATAATGAATATGTTGGACGAATTGGTGTAGGCAAGGTAGATAACGGATCCATCCGCGTAAATCAGGATGTCGTTCTGGTCAATCATCACGAGCCTGAAAAATTCCGCAAGGTAAAGGTTTCCAAGCTCTATGAGTTTGATGGTTTAGATAAGGTAGAGGTCAAGGAAGCAGGCATCGGTTCCATCGTTGCCATCTCCGGTATTTCTGATATTCATATTGGCGATACCCTCTGCTCTCCCGATAATATCAAACCAATCCCATTCCAGAAAATTTCCGAGCCTACCATTGCAATGCATTTTATTGTAAATGACTCTCCACTGGCCGGAACAGAAGGAAAATTTGTAACCTCACGTCATATCCGTGACAGACTGTTCCGTGAATTAAATACCGATGTATCTCTCCGTGTGGAGGAAACCGACAACATGGATTCCTTTAAAGTTTCCGGACGTGGAGAATTACATTTATCCGTTTTAATCGAAAATATGCGTCGTGAAGGCTTTGAATTTGCAGTTTCCAAGGCTGAAGTTTTATACCACACTGACGAGCATGGCAAGAAAACCGAGCCTATGGAGCTGGCCTATGTGGATGTTCCTGAAGAATTTTCCGGTGCTGTCATCCAGAAGCTCTCTGCAAGAAAGGGCGAGCTTCGTACTACGGGAACCGGCAATGGCGGCTATACCCGTTTAGAGTTCTCCATTCCTTCCCGTGGACTGATCGGTTACCGTGGAGAATTCATGACAGATACCAAGGGAAATGGTATTTTGAATACCGTTTTTGATGGCTATGGTCCATATAAGGGAGATTTGAACTATCGTGCAAACGGTTCCATCATTTCCTTTGAATCAGGCGAAGCGATTACCTATGGTCTGTTTAATGCCCAGGAGCGTGGTACCCTCTTTATTGTACCTGGAACCAAGGTATATGCCGGTATGGTTATCGGCGAGACTGGTAAGGCCGAGGATGTTGAAATTAACGTATGTAAAACAAAGCATCTGACCAACACCCGTACCTCCAGCTCCGACGAGGCACTGAAGCTGACTCCTCCCAAGATTTTATCCCTGGAGCAGGCCATTGACTTTATCGATACCGATGAACTGCTGGAGGTTACTCCTAAGAGTCTCCGTATCCGTAAGAAAATTCTGGATCCTACCATGAGAAAACGTGCCGGCTTCAAAAAGGGCTGAGATATATCACTCTGCAGAAACAACAGTATTTTAAGTAATTAAAAAATCCGTGAGCAGCTTATTTCCACTATGGAAAAGCTGTCCACGGACTTTTTTATGAAATACAGCCTGCAGGACAATGAAAAAAATCATGTGCTTTCGGGCACTTTCACGGTTTTTCAGCCATCACAGCGAACCAGCACACGATACCTGCCATTATCCTCCTGACTCCAGATTTTCTCATAGGCATATCCACCATACTCCAATCTCTCACAGTCCAGATCAAGCACCAGAATGCAGTCCGGCAAATAATCTGCTATCTCCTGCCCGTCAACAATCTCCTCCACTCTCACTGTCTGATTTTTCTTCAAAAGCTGCCACATGGGATATACAAAAGAATCTCCCCCACTTTTGATTCCCACAGCCTGTGCCCCAAGCTCCTCTGTAACCACAGCCATTTTCTCGTAAATATCGGCCACCAGCTTTTTGGAACAATAAAGCTCCGTTTTCGTCTTTTCCCCCGATAGATTTGCATCCACATATCTCATATGATATTGAATTGCCAGAGTGCCAACACTCACAAAACAAAGAGCCAGCGTCAGAATCCATATCTGAGCTGCCCACGAGCTCCCTTTACTCTTCTCCTTCTCTTCTGTACCTTTTCCAGAAAGCAGCTCCTGCAGCATAACCCCCAAAGCAGGAACAAGGAGCGCCAGGCTGGGCAGAAGCAGACGGTTTCCCCACGGCTGCCATCGTACAACTGCGAGGGAGACAAGTGCCTGAAGCCATAAAAAATAAAAGAGCGATGGTATACTTTCCCTTCTGTTTTTTACTCTGCTCCAAAGCCTCTTTCCAAGAAAAAGCAGGAACGTCAGGCAAAAAATCGTGACAAACCAGCCACCTGCCGCATAGTCATGGTCAAAGGAAAAGTAAAGATTATTTTCCAAAAGAAGAGAACCGTCCCCGTAGGTAACAGCCGCAGCATTGATATCCATATGCAGCATGCGGGACAAAGTGCTTCCCATCCGCAAAAGAATACTCTGGTTAAATGGCATAATCCCACATAACGCCATATTTTTGTATATATTGAGAAGCAGTGCCTGTGGTTTGAAGCTTCCAATCACAATACTGCCCATATATACCAGTGCAAAGGGGTCTCCGGTATAGCTGATATTCCGCACAAAGACCGGAAGAAGAAGCAATGCTACTATAAACAGTGCAAGAACAAAGTAAGCTGCCAGCACCAGAGGCTTTGCCCTCTTTTTCAGCTGACAGATAAGCATCCACAGAAACAGAATAACCAATGCAAAACACAAATTGGGTTTGGCCAGATAACAAAGGCCACTTCCCAGTGCTGTTATGATAATGCACCTAACCATTTTCAAAGAAAAACAGCTCATATCTCCGTCTGCCAAATGTATGATCTTATAGACAGTCACCAGCAATAACGCTGCTGCGAACAAATCGACCTGTGTTGACAGACTCTCCCCTATCACAACAGGCATCGCTGAAAAGGCAATGCAGCAAAGCACTGCTACCCTCTTTGAGATTCTCATCTGACGCTGTATCGCATATAAAAAGAGCAGCGAAATCAGCAGCGCACCATACTGTAGAAGATTGACAAGCAGATCACTGCCTGTCAAAAGCATCAGATGAAGCAGATTATATTCTGCCAGAACCGGTGAAAACAGCTGTCTTCGTATGTTGGTGGGATAATATGCCACAGAGGCATTCTGTATCCAGTGGGCAATCCTTGCAAGATGATAGGTCATGGAATCCCAGTTATAGGGAACCGTAAGCAGTGCCATAAAAAGCAGTATCACAAGCTCCAGGCCCAATACGACCAAAAGACAGTTGAAACCAAGGTCTCTCCTGCCTGACAGTCTCTTTTTTATTCTATTGTGAAATGGCTCTTCCCTGGGTTTTTCTTTATCTGATTTTTTTTGTTTATCTAAATTTTTTCTATATCTATATTTCTTTCTTTGCTAAAAATTCCTTTGCTCAATACCCTGTTTTTAAAGATAAAAAGCAGGCAAAGCACAATTCCCCAGCATAAACCCACAATTCCAGGCTGCAGACCACGAAAAATACTGAGCAGCTCTGTCATTGCAAAAAGAATTGCCTCAAAGCAGATAAAAACATCTGCTATTTTTTCAAAAACAGCACGTTCATCCCGTCTCTCTTCCACGACAGCTCCACCTCTTTTTTATCTTGTCATGACTGATTTCCATCAGCCTATTCCAAGCAAATGCGTTGCAATCTGAAAATAAATGATCAGAGAAAGCGCATCCACAATTGTTGTGATAAATGGGCTGGCCATAACTGCAGGATCAAAGCCAAGCTTCTTTGCTGCCAATGGCAGCATACTTCCAACCATCTTGGCGAAGAATACCGTTGAGACCAGAGTAAGGCATACAACAGCTGCCACCTGCATACTCACACGGTCAATTACCATCAGCTTTACGAAGTTAGCAAGCGCCAGCGTAATTCCACACAATACGGCAACCCGCATTTCCTTCCACAATACCTTTGGTGCGTCCTTAAATTCAATCTCGTTCAGGGACAACCCACGGATAATGGTTACACTTGCCTGTCCTCCCGCATTTCCGCCTGTATCCATCAGCATGGGAATAAAGGTGGTAAGCACAACATAGACACTGAGTGCATCCTCAAAGGATGCAATAATTTTACCGGTAAAGGTAGCTGAAATCATCAGCAAAAGCAGCCATGGGATTCTCTTTTTCCAGGTCTCCAGCACTGAGGTTTTCAGATATGGCTTGTCACTTGGCACGATAGCTGCCATCTTTTCCATATCCTCTGTTGCCTCTTCCTGCAAAATATCCACAACATCATCGACCGTGATAATTCCCACCAGCCGGTCCTCGTTATCCACAACGGGCATCGCCGTAAAATCATACTTTTGGAATTGTCTTGCAACCTCCTCCTGATCCATCATGGTGTGAAGGCTGATGACATTCTCATGCATGATATCCCCGATTTTCTCCTGGGAATCCAAAAGCAGCAGATAGCGGAGTGCAACTGTTCCAATCAGCTTTCGCTGGGAATCCAGTACATAGCAGATATTGATTGTCTCAGAATCCACACCCAGCTTTCTGATACGGTTGATTGCCTGTTCCACCGTCTGATGCTCCTTTAAATCTACAAATTCCACAGTCATAATACTGCCTGCAGAATCCTCCGGATAGCGAAGCAGATGATTGATATCCCTTCGCGTTTCCTGGCTGGCATTGGCCAACAGCTTTTTCACAATGTTAGCCGGCATCTCTTCCAAAAGGTCTGTGGCATCATCGGCCATCAGGTTATCGATGATATTGGTTGCTTCACGCTCTGACAGAGAGGTGATAATAACCTGTTCCACCTCAATTGGCAGATAAGAAAATACATCGGCCGCCATATCCTTGGGCAGAATGCGGAATATCATCAGCATCTGCTCCTCCTCCAGCTGCTCAATCATGGCCGCAATATCTGCATCATTCTGCTCTGCCATCCATTCCCGCATTTTTACATACTGCTTTTTTGACAAAAATTCCTTTAGGATTTCCATTGACTCATTTAATTGTTCTTCCATATCTTAAGCTCTCCTTCGATATGGGTATAAAGGACTGGTTCCTTTCCCTCCAGAGAAGCTGTTCCAGCGGACATTTCCGCAATTTTCTGCTCCAATGCACTCTCTTTCTGCGCCGGAATCAGGAGAATCATGGAAACCTTTGTCCCATAATCACTCTCTGTGATTTCAATCTCATTCTGTGCAAAAAAATACTGCAGCTTTCCAACGTCATTGTAGTTGACAGAAACTCTGGCCTTTATCCCATTTTTCTTTTCGATCAGGATACAATTTTTCAGGCCCTCCTTCACCGCTGCCTGATAAGCACGAACCAGGCCACCGGTTCCCAAAAGTGTTCCACCAAAATATCTTGTCACTACCACGCAGATATTCTTCACACCCTCCTTTAACAGGACATCTAACATGGGCTTTCCCGCCGTGCCGGATGGCTCCCCATCATCAGAGGAATGTGTAATATCCACTTTATCTGCAACGATATAGGCAGAACAATTGTGTCTTGCATCCCAATACTGCTTTTTGACAGAGGCAATAAACGCCTCTGCTTCTTCCTTACTCGAAACAGCCGATACCGTGGCGATAAATCGTGATTTTTTCTCAACGATTTCGCCTGCACCGCCACGGTAAACGGACTTTCCTATGTCTGCCATATATCATCATCTCCTTCTTTGCGTAAGACTGACCAGGAAAAAATCCCCCCTGGTCTCGCTTTTTTTATCTTACCATAACTTAGAATAAAAGTGTATCCAAATGTGAACAATGATGGATATGGTAATAATTTACTTTATTTTACAGGCGTCTTTTGATATAATTATTTGATTAGGGAGGCTAATTCTATGAATTATAGTAAAAAAGGCATTCGAAAAAAACAGCAGAAGTTAAATTCCAAATCAACCAAATTTGGCAAAATGTTTCTACTCGCTTTTCTCAAAGCTATCTTAATATGTATTCTTACAGTTGTAATTATCGGTGGATGTATGGGAATCGGTATGTTTAAAGGTATTCTCGCATCAGCTCCCGATATTTCCAATCTGGATGTTACCCCTTCCGGTTATGCAACACTGGTCTATAACAGTGAGGGGAAACAGATTAACAAGCTTGTATCTACCAACTCAAACCGCAGCTATGTAAACATGGACTCCATTCCGGAAAACATGGCAGACGCCTTTGTGGCAATTGAAGACGAGCGTTTTTATGATCATAATGGTATTGACATCAAGGGAATCGTCCGTGCAGGCTTCAACGGAATCAAGAATAAATTTCATTTTTCCGAGGGTGCTTCCACCATTACCCAGCAGCTGCTGAAAAACAACGTATTTGATAACTGGGTAACTGAAAAGAGCATGATCAACAAGTTTAAGCGTAAATTTCAGGAGCAGTACCTGGCTTTGGAATTAGAAAAGCGCATGTCCAAAAAGGACATTCTGGAGCTTTACATGAACTCCATCAATCTCGGGCAGAACACCCTGGGCGTTCAGGCTGCATCCATGCGTTATTTCAATAAGCCTGTCTCCGACCTCACACTTTCCGAGTGCGCCGTTATCGCAGGTATTACACAGAATCCTACCAAGTTCAATCCTATTTCACACCCTGACAAAAATGCCACACGACGTGAAAAGGTGCTGGGGAACATGCTGGAACAGAATTATATTTCAGAGGCTGAGTATCAGGAAGCCATGGATGATGATGTGTACTCCAGAATTAAAACAGTCAATGATGAGATGGATGAAAGCAGTGTCAATTCTTATTTCGTTGACGCTTTAATTGATCAGGTTATCAAGGATTTAATTAACCAGAAGGGCTACAACGAAACCCAGGCCTACAACCTGGTATACAGTGGGGGACTTCAGATTTTTTCCACCCAGGACCCGGCAATCCAGTCCATCTGTGATGAGGTTTACCAGAATGAGGAAAATTACCCTTCCAATGTGAAGTGGTATTTAAACTATGAGCTTACTGTCTTAACAAAGGATGAGGAATACGTCAATTACAGCACGAAAATGCTGAAGGCGTACTTTATGCAGAGCAACGCAAATTACAATCTTCTGTATACCTCCCAGGATAAAGCCAGCGAAGACATTGAGGCCTATAAGGCTGCTGTTCTTCAGCCCGGTGATGAGGTTTATGCTGAGACAATTACACTGACTCCGCAGCCACAGGTTTCCATCACTGTGGAGGATCAGAAAACAGGCTATGTTGTAGCTCTGGTAGGTGGCCGTGGAACAAAGGCTGCCAGCCGTACCTTAAACCGTGCAACCAAAACCACCAGACAACCCGGCTCCACCTTCAAGGTACTTTCCACCTACGCGCCAGCTCTTGACAGTGCCGGTTTAACTCTGGCAAGTGTTCAGAATGATGCACCATACAATTACGCAAATGGTCGTCCGGTTGCCAACTGGTATGGTGATAACTATAAGGGTCTCTGCTCTCTCAGATATGGTATTGAACAGTCCCTGAATATTGTGGCAGTCAAAACTCTGACACAGATCACTCCTCAGCTGGGCTTTGATTACCTGCAGAACTTTGGCTTCAGTACTCTGGTTGACCGCAGGGAAATAACAAACTCTGACGGAAAGGTTCAGATCTATACAGACATACAGCAGTCACTTGCCCTGGGTGGTATCACCGACGGTGTAACAAACCTGGAATTAAATGCAGGCTATGCAACTGTTGCAAATGGCGGAACCTATATTGAACCAGCGCTTTATTCCAAAATTCTTGACCATGACGGAAATGTTTTATTAGATCGTTCCGTTCCTGAAACAAGACGTGTTATCAAAGAAACAACCGCATTTTTACTGACTGACGCCATGGTTGATGTTGTTACCAAGGGAACCGGTGCCAGTGTAAACTTCGGAAACATGGCAATCGCCGGTAAAACCGGTACTACTACCGCTTATAAGGATGTATGGTTCTCCGGATACACTCCATACTATACCGCTACCACCTGGACCGGCTATGACAACAATGTCAGTCTGGAAAAGAGCAACGGCGAACGTAATTTATCAAAAACTCTGTGGCGTGCCGTTATGAGTAAAATACATCAGGATCTTCCAAATGAATCCTTTACCAAGCCAAGTGGTATTGTAACTGCCACTGTCTGCAGCAAATCCGGAAAGCTTCCAATTGCAGGTGTCTGTGATGGATGTCTTGCTACCGAATACTTTGCAGAGGGCACTGTTCCAACTGATTACTGTGATGTTCACTATCAGGGAACCGTATGTATGGCAACTGGCTTAGCTGCCTGTGAAACCTGCCCTTATAAGGCACCTGGTTTCATTGAAATTCCACCAAACGATGACGGAACTCCTGGAACTGTTACCTTCTGTCCTCACACCGCTGATTACTTTGTAAATAACCCCGGTGCTGTGGTTTCAGACACACAGGCTGCTCAGGCTGC
>CAZUCI010000016.1:0-44859 GCA_964619485.1 uncultured Lachnospiraceae bacterium | reverse complement strand
TATTCTGTATCTAACACAGCTGAGTATGGTGATTATATTACAGGACCTAAGATTATTACTGAAGACACCAAGAAAGCAATGAAAAAGATTCTTTCCGATATTCAGGATGGTACTTTTGCAAAAGACTTCTTATTAGATATGTCTCCAGCAGGTCGTCAGGTTCACTTCAAGGCAATGAGAAAATTAGCCAGTGAGCATCCATCAGAGGTTGTTGGCGAAGAAATTCGTAAATTATACAGCTGGAATGGCGAAGATAAATTAATCAATAACTAATTTTGAAGAAATTGTAATTGATTTTAAACCCGGTCTTTTAAGACCGGGTTTTTTGTGTTATGATTATTTTTGTTGTTTAAAAGAATGAACAAATAATTAGAAAAACATAAGATATACTAAATTGCAAAAGCAATTGCTGGAGGGACGAGACTGTGATTTACGAAAATGTGCTTGATTGTATGGGACAGACTCCAATGGTGCGGTTAAATCGTATGGTTGGTGAGGATTCTGCGGAAGTTTTAGTGAAATTTGAGGGGCTGAATGTGGGCGGGTCTATTAAGACAAGGACCGCATATTATATGATTAAACAGGCGGAAAAAGAAGGAAAAATCAAAAAAGATACTATTATTGTTGAGCCTACAAGCGGTAATCAGGGAATTGGACTGGCTTTGGTTGGCGCGGTAAAGGGTTATAAAACAGTTATCATCATGCCTGATTCTGTCAGTGAAGAAAGAAGAAAGCTTGTAAAGCATTATGGAGCGGAGGTTATTGTGGTTCATGATGCTGGAAATATAGGAGATGCCATTGAAGAATGCACACAGATTGCAAAAAGAATGGCGGAGGAGGACCCCAATGTCTATGTTCCACAGCAGTTTGAAAATCCTGCTAATCCCATGGTTCACAAAAGACATACCGGGCTGGAGATCCTAGAGCAGGTTGCAGGTCCTATTGATGGATTTTGTTCCGGCATTGGAACCGGTGGAACCTTAAGTGGTATTGGTGAAGTTTTGAAGGCTCAGAACCCTGACATACACATCTGGGCGGTGGAACCGGAAAATGCTGCGATTTTAGCAGGTGGAACAGTTGGTACTCATTTACAGATGGGAATTGGAGATGGATTAATCCCCAAAAATTTGAACCAGAGTATTTATGAAGACATTTATGTGGTAAGTGATGAGGAAGCGATTCAGACAGCAAAGGATCTTGCCAAAAAAGAAGGACTGATGTGCGGAATTTCCAGTGGAACTAATGTTGCCGCAGCACTTGCCCTTGCCAAAAAGCTTGGAAAGGGTAAGACTGTAGTCACTGTTTTACCTGACACTGCCGAAAGATATTTTTCTACACCTCTGTTTGCTGGTGAATAAACTGCAGGAATTTTTTCATGGCATCGGACATGGGAAGGTCCTCTCTATATGCAAAACCGATTTTTCTCTTGGGAATGGCGCGTTTAAAGGTTAACTCTTTAAAGGTGCCATTTTTAATATCCTTTTCCACAAAATTTCGAATGACGCAGGCAATGCCCAAATCTATTTTGGCCAGCTCTATCAAAAGGTCCATTGTATTAATTTCCAGAATGTTATTCATGGTGATTTGATAGGTTGATAAATAGGAGTCTACGAACTTCCTGGAAATATTTTCCTTATTCAGCATCATAAAGTTAGCGTTTGCTAACAACGAGGTCTTTTCATTGCCTTCCCTGATGCGCAGATTTTTGAGATAAGTATCCGTTGCCACAAAGGTATCCTGAATTTCACATACAGGCTCATATGTCAGGCCCTCTTCATTTGACGGAATTCCCACAAGTCCGATTTCTGTCACACCACTTTCTATATCATGAATTGTTTCTGTGGAGGGATGACATACAATCGAGATTGTAATATGTGGATTTTGCTTTATAAATTCTTCTAAATAGGGAAGAAGCACATATTTGCAAAGAGTAATGCTGACGCCGATGGAAAGATGAGAAACCCCCAGTCTTGCGATTTTTTTCAGCTGTTCCTCTCCACTGTGAATAGAAGTAAATGCATTTTTAACCTGTTCAAAAAGAATAGAGCCCTCCTCTGTCAGGGTAACGCCTCTGGAGGACCGAATGAAAAGCGTTGTATCCAGATTGTTCTCTAACTTTGAAATTGCCTTTGAAATAGCAGGCTGGCTGATAAATAATTCCTTAGCTGCCATGGAGATATTTTTATGGCACGCAACGGTATAAAATATATGGTATAAATTTAAATTATTCTCCATGCTCAAAATCCCTTCTTTTTTCATAATAAATGTACATTTCGACATTCATATCTTACCATAACCAACAGTGATAGTAAACATAAATTATATGTATTGGAATTATACTAGAAGCTATGGTATGATAATCACATGATTAATTAATAGGAGGAAATTTTTACATGGGAATGACAATGACTCAGAAAATTCTTGCAGCTCATGCCGGACTGGATAAGGTTGAAGCGGGACAGTTGATTGAAGCTGATTTGGATTTGGTTCTTGGCAATGATATCACAAGTCCTGTTGCTATAAAGGAAATGGAAAAAATGAAGGTTGACGGCGTTTTTCATAAGGATAAAATTGCCCTTGTGCCGGATCATTTTGTTCCGAATAAGGATATTAAATCTGCAGAGCACTGTAAATGTGTGAGAGAATTTGCTTATAAAAACAAGATCACAAACTATTTTGAAGTTGGGCAGATGGGTATTGAACATGCGCTTTTACCTGAAAAAGGATTAACCGTTGCAGGGGATGTCATTATCGGCGCAGATTCCCATACCTGTACCTATGGTGCGTTAGGTGCTTTTTCAACGGGTGTCGGCAGTACCGATATGGCTGCTGGAATGGCAACGGGAAAAGCCTGGTTTAAGGTCCCTTCTGCGATTAAATTCAATCTGGTTGGCTCTTTTTCGGAATGGGTAAGCGGCAAGGATTTGATTCTGCATATCATTGGAATGATCGGCGTTGATGGAGCATTATATAAATCCATGGAATTTGTAGGAGAAGGTGTGAAAGCTTTATCGATGGATGATCGATTTACAGTTGCCAACATGGCCATCGAAGCTGGCGGTAAAAATGGAATTTTCCCAGTTGATGAGCTTGCTGTTTCCTATATGAAGGAGCATTCTGATAAACCATATACAATTTATGAGGCAGATGAGGATGCTGAATATGATGAAGAATACACCATAGACCTCTCCAAACTCCGTCCGACAATTGCATTTCCACATTTGCCGGAAAACACCAGGACAATCGATGAGATTACCGAGGATGTATGTATTGACCAGGTTGTGATTGGTTCCTGTACCAACGGACGAATTGACGACCTTAGATGTGCTGCTAAAGTATTAGCTGGAAAACATGTGGCAAAGGGAATCAGATGTATCATCATTCCTGCTACTCAGGCAATTTATTTACAGGCTATGGAGGAAGGACTTCTTAAAATATTTATTGAGGCCGGTGCAGTTGTTTCAACACCAACCTGTGGTCCTTGTCTTGGTGGATATATGGGAATTTTAGCCAAGGGTGAGCGCTGTGTTTCTACAACAAACAGAAACTTTGTAGGACGTATGGGAGATGTGGAATCTGAAGTTTATCTTGCCAGCCCTGCAGTGGCTGCAGCAAGTGCTGTTGCAGGAAAAATATCCTGCCCATGCAGATTATAGTTAGGAAAAATAGGAGGAACAACTTTCATGAAAAACGCAAAAGGAACTGTTTTTAAATATGGCGACAATGTGGATACTGATGTAATTATTCCGGCAAGATATCTGAATTCTTCTGATCCGGCGGAGCTGGCAACCCATTGTATGGAGGATATTGATAAGAGCTTTATCAAAAATGTCAAAAACGGCGACATTATGGTAGCAACCAAAAATTTTGGCTGTGGTTCATCCAGGGAACATGCACCAATTGCAATCAAAGCAGCAGGAATAAGCTGTGTTATTGCCGAAACCTTTGCCCGTATTTTTTACCGCAATTCCATCAATATTGGTCTTCCAATTATTGAATGTCCTCAGGCAGCACAGGAAATTGCCGCAGGTGATGAGGTTGAGGTCGATTTTGACTCAGGAATCATTAAGGATTTGACGTCTGGAAAAGAATACAGGGGGCAGGCATTCCCACCTTTTATGCAGAAAATTATTGACGCAGAGGGCCTGGTAAACTATATTAATAATAAATAAATCGGGAAACAATAGAGAAGTTTGATAAAGAGCAATCCGGTAAATCGGGTTGCTTTTTCATTAGAGCCCATCTGATGGCATGAACTTCTCTTTTTAAGCCAATATCAGGTATTCAAACCAGACTATGGAGGATAAAATATGGACATCAATCTTTTTTTTCAAACACTTGACCAAATGTTTCAGGATAATAAAATCACTGAGGTAGAGACCTATTTGGAACAGTCACTTCAGACTGCATCTGAGGAAAAGGATTATGGATCCTATGTCTCTATCGGAAATGAAATGATAGGATATTATAGAAGTGTTTCCAATTTTCAGAAATGCTTTCAGATTTCAGAGGATACACTGATGCTTATGGAGGAATTACAGCTGGATGGAACAGAGCATTTTGCCACTACGCTTTTAAATGTTGCCACAGGTTACCGCGCAGCAGGCAGATTGGAGGAAAGCATGTCCTACTATGTAAGAGCATTAAAAATCTATGAGCAGATTTTAAAGCCGGGGGATTATCGCTTTGCAGGGTTGTACAACAATGTCAGTATTTTGCTTGAGCAGCTGGGCGACAATGAAAAAGCCGCCATTTTTTCTGAAAATGCCATGAAGATAGTAGACAAAATCCCTGAAGCTGTCTCAGAAATGGCTTCCTCCAGAGCAAATCTTGCATTGATCTATATGAAGCTGGGAAAAGACGAGGAGGCGGAGAAACTGCTTTTGGAGTCTGTCCGGATTTTTGAAGAAAAAACCAATGGTGAGGACGCACATTACTCCGCAGCATTAGCCGGACTGGCTGAACTTTCCTACAGACAAAAGAAGTGGGAGGATGCCCAAAAGCTGTATCAAAAGGCCGCAGAGGAAGTGAAGAAACACTTTGGTGAAAATCAAAGCTATCAGCTGCTTTTGCAAAATCTTGCACTTGTAAAAAAAGAGCTTAAGTAAGAAGGGTGGACTGAACAAATGAAAGGGTTAATTCTAGCCAGACAGTTTTTTGAAGAACAGGAAGCTGCAGTCCGTGAGCTCCTTGGGGATAGCTACGATAAAATATCCATTGGCTTAGCCGGTCAGGGCTCAGAGTGCCTTGGCTTTGACGATGAACTCTCGATGGATCATGATTTTGGACCGGGGTTTTGTATCTGGCTCGGGACAAAGGAGTATGAGGAATACGGTGAAGCACTAATTAAATTATATGATTCCTTTCCAAAAACCTTCCAGGGTGTATCAAGGATTACTTCTGCACAGGGACATGACCGTGTCGGTGTATTAAAGACAGATGATTTTTATTTTTCCCTGCTGGGAACAGCTGACATTCCTCAAACACCTTATCAGTGGTATTCTCTATCGGAGGAAAGACTTGCTATGGTTACTAATGGAGAAATTTTTCATGGGGGTGAGGATCAGTTTATGCGTATGAGAAGTGCATTGCAGGATTATTACCCTGAGCCTGTCAGGAAAAAGAAGCTTGCCGGACGTTTTGCAGCCATGTCACAGAGCGGACAGTACAATTATCCCAGATGTGTTGCAAGAAATGAAAAAACAGCTGCTTATTTTGCATTGAATAATTTTATGAAAAATGCTATTTCAGCCATTTTTCTACTGAACAGAAAATATACACCCTTTTATAAATGGATGCAGCATGGACTGGGAGAACTTCCTGTTCTGGGAAATTTAAAGGAGTTGTTTAACTTTTTGTCAGATTCCCATGAGGGGATTGTTACAATTGGTTCAGGCCAGGAAGTTCATCGTTACCCGGTTATGGACGTGATTGGTCTGATTTGCAGCCAAATAGGGGAAGAGGCATTAAAACAAAATCTGATTACACAGAATTATTCCTATATGGAAGATGCTGCAAAGGAAATGATTAATTCCATTGAGGATGAAACCCTGCGAATTCTTCCAATTGAAATGAACAGTTGAAACATATGTTCGATTGTGGTATAGTAGGAGCATGAAAAAGATAAAAGGAAGCAGAAATACTATTATTATATTTATTCTTATAGTTTTCATCAGTATTTTAGCCATATTTCTGCAATGGAGCCGGAAAAGTGGAGATATGGTGGTTGTATCTGTGGATGGTCAGGTGATTCGCACCGTATCCTTACAGGAAAATATTTCTTTTCGTGTGGATACAGACTGGGGATATAATCAAATTGAGATAAGCGATGGGAAGGTGTCTGTTTCAGAGGCTGATTGTCAGAATCAGATCTGTGTTCAAACACATTCTATTGATAAAAAGGGTCAGATCATTGCCTGTATTCCTCATAAGCTTGTTGTTTCTATTGAGGGCAGAGAGAGCGAGGTTGATGCTGTTGCGTATTAATCAATTGACAAAGCTTGGGATGCTGCTGGCACTTGGGCTGCTTTTTTCTTACATTGAGCTGATGCTCCCCATTGTTCCTGGAATTCCCGGAATTAAAATAGGACTCTCAAATGCACTTGTAATTTTAATTCTATATAACTGGGGAATTACCTGTGCGTTCCTGTATCAAACA
Organism: uncultured Lachnospiraceae bacterium; assembly: GCA_964619485.1. GTDB lineage: Bacteria > Bacillota > Clostridia > Lachnospirales > Lachnospiraceae > UBA2882. The sequence continues at coordinate 38,201 of CAZUCI010000016.1, read as the reverse complement.
GCAAGAATTTTACTGGTTACTTTACTTTTTGGAAATTTATTTTCCTTTGGATACAGTCTGTTTGGCGCTGTTTTGAGCCTTTTGATTATGTTTATTTTTAAGAGAATGGACTGGTTTGATTTAACCGGAGTAAGTATGATTGGCGGCGTCAGTCATAATATTGGACAACTTATGCTTGCCTTCTTTATTGTATCCAGAAAGGAAATATTTTTTTATCTTCCGGTTTTGGTTCTCTCGGGTGCTGTCTGTGGTCTTTTGATGGGAATACTTGGTAAAATTTTATTTAAACGGAGATTATTATGATTGCATATTTAAATGGTACTGTTGATTCAGTATATGAAGACCAGATTATTGTTGATGTGAATGGAGTTGGTTTTTCTGTCAGAGTTTCAGACGGCTATCAGTTCCCCGGCCCTGGAATGAAGGTTAAGGTTTATACCTACACCTACGTGAAAGAGGATGCTTTTCTTTTATATGGATTTGTAACAAGAGAGGAGCTTTCGTTTTTTAAGCTTCTGATTACGGTAAATGGAATCGGACCAAAAGGTGCACTGGCAATTCTTGGAGCACTTTCCATTGATCAGTTGAGATTTGCAATTGTTGGCCAGGATATTAAGACCATTGCATCGGCACCAGGTGTCGGAAAGAAGACGGCAGAACGTCTCATTCTGGATTTAAAGGATAAAATTGATTTAAATGATACCTTTTCCACGACGACTCCGGAAGCCGTTTCCGGCAGCTCCATGGAGGGGCTGGACAGCATTCGCAGAGATGCCGTTGAGGCTCTTAGTGCACTTGGATATGGAATGGGCGATGCAGCAAAGGCTGTGAGAGAGCTGACTTTGACTGAAGAGGATACGGTGGAAACCGTTTTAAAAAAGGCATTGAAATTTTTATTATGATTTCAGCATTTGAATGAATAGATAGGTAAAGGAAAACTGGTATGTCTCAAAGGATTATTGAAACCTCTGTTTTGGAAGAGGATAAAAAAATAGAGAATTCCCTCAGACCTCAAATGATGGATGACTATATTGGTCAAACAAAAGCAAAGGAGACCCTGAAGGTTTTTATTGAAGCAGCAAAGCAAAGAAACGATCCGCTGGATCATGTTCTTTTTTATGGACCACCCGGACTTGGTAAGACAACACTGGCTGGTGTAATTGCTAATGAAATGGGAACCCATATGAAGGTGACCAGTGGTCCGGCAATTGAGAAGCCTGGTGATATGGCTGCGATTTTAAGTGGTTTGTCCGATGGTGATGTTTTGTTTGTGGATGAAATTCATCGTCTGAACCGTCAGGTTGAGGAAGTACTTTATCCTGCCATGGAGGATTACTGTATTGATATTATGATTGGGAAAGGGCCGAGCGCCAAATCCATCCGACTTGATCTTCCAAAGTTTACACTGATTGGGGCAACAACCAGAGCGGGACTGCTTTCTGCTCCACTTCGAGATCGATTTGGTGTAATTCACCGTCTGGAATTTTACACAGTGGATGAACTGGAACAGATTATTTTACATTCTGCGAAGGTGTTAAAGGTTGAAGTGGAAAAGGACGGGGCCGTTGAGATGGCGAGACGAAGCCGTGGGACACCGAGACTCGCAAATCGTCTGCTGAAGCGAGTGAGAGATTTTGCACAGGTTCGTTTTGATGGTGTAATCACAAAAGAGGTTGCAAAAACAGCTCTTGATCTTCTTGACGTGGACCCATTGGGACTGGATCATGTGGACAGAACCCTGCTTTTAACCATGATTGAAAAGTTTTCCGGTGGACCGGTTGGACTGGATACACTGGCTGCTGCAACAGGGGAGGACGCTGGTACAATCGAGGATGTCAATGAGCCTTATCTTATCAAAAACGGCTTAATCAACAGAACCCCGAGAGGAAGAGTGGTTACGCAGAACGCATATCTTCATTTTGGACTAAAACCTCAATAAAAAGTGTTGTTTTCTGGTTTTATTTTGTTATAATAGATATTGTATATAACTTGTTCGTAACGAGCATATTTTGTGTTGGTAAGCAAGGAGAGTATCTATGTCAGCAAAAACAGAAACAGAAGTAATGATTGGTGGTAAGATTTTTACTCTGAGTGGAAATGAAAGCGAAGAGTATTTGCAGCGTGTTGCTATATATATTAATAACAAATTGGCAGAATATAATAAAATTGACAGCTTCAGAAAACAATCGGTTGATTATCGAAATGTTTTATTGCAGCTTAATATTGCTGATGATTTTTTTCAGTCTAAAAGAAAAGCAGCAAAGCTGGAAGAGGAACTGGAGCGGAAAGAAAAAGAGTTATACGATTTAAAGCATGAATTGATTGCGTCACATATCAAATTGGAAAGCACGGAAAAGACAATGAAATCCATGCAGGATGAATTGAATGAGGCAACCCGTAAGATTATGAAGCTGGAAGCGGAGCAAAGCGAAAAAACAAATAGGACAAAATAGTTTTTAAAGCTGTCGACAGACAGCTTTTTCATTGAATGTAATAACATAAATTAATTGTTAGGAGACTGATGTGAAAAGAGCAGAACTTCTTGCACCCGCAGGAGATATGGATTGCCTGAAGGCGGCTGTATGTGCTGGTGCAGATGCCATATATCTTGGTGGCAGCCAATATGGAGCAAGAGCATACGCTTCAAATTTTTCCACGGAGGAATTAATTGAAGCAATTTCCTATGCACATTTATTTGACGTAAAGATTTATCTTACGGTGAACACTCTTGTGAAGGAAAAGGAATTTGACGGATTATATGATTTTATCTGCCCCCTTTATGAGCATGGACTTGACGGTGTGATTGTTCAGGATTTTGGCGTGATTTACTTTCTGAGTAAGAGTTTTCCTCAGCTGGAGCTTCATGCCAGTACACAGATGAGTATCATGAACTCAGACAGTGCCCGCTTGCTTAAGCAGTATGGTGTAACGAGAATTGTTCCCGCAAGGGAATTATCGCTGGATGAAATAAAACAGATTCAGACAGAGTCCGGGCTGGATGTTGAAGTATTTATACATGGAGCCATGTGCTATGGATATTCAGGGCAATGTCTTTTCAGCAGCTTTCTTGGCGGAAGAAGCGGTAATCGTGGCAGATGTGCCGGACCATGCAGACTTCCCTATGATACCAAATGGAAAAAGGATTATTATCCGTTAAGCCTGAAGGATTTATGCACCATTGATATATTGGATGAACTGCTGGATGCCGGGATTTCATCCTTCAAGATTGAAGGACGCATGAAAAATCCATATTATGTTGCTGGAGTAACAGCTGTTTACCGAAAGTATATGGATTTGTATTATATGCATCGTTCAAAGAGCGATAACTGGAAGTATAAAGTGGATGAAATTGACCGAAACCGGCTGAAAACACTTTATGTCCGCACAGATCTTGAAAAAGGATATTTTCATACACAAAATGACAAAAAGCTTGTCACCCTAAAAAAGCCGTGCTATGCAACGGGTTCTGCAGAGGAAATTGCTTGGGTGGAGGAAAATTTCTTAAAAAAAGAAAGAAAATATTCTGTTCAAATGGAAGCTTATTTTACAATTGGAGAAAAGGCTGTCCTGAATTTGACAGATTTAGCTGGAAATACAGTTTCCGTTACCAGTACCTCACCTGTCTGCAAAGCGCAGAATAAAGCCGTGACCAGACAGGATATTGTCAAACAGCTGTCAAAGCTTGGTGCAACTCATTTTATGACAGATACTGTGAACGTATATCAGGATTCAGATATCTTTATACCGCTGAAGGAACTGAATGAAATGAGGCGAAGGGCAATTGCCAGGCTGGAAAAGCTTCTTCTATCGCCGAAATACAGAGTTGTCCCAGATGAACAAAACAGTAATAAGAGTTGTGCGACAGCAATCCTTCCGTGCAATACATCTAAGGGGGAAAACATTTATCGGTCAATCGGGATTTCCACAAGAGAGCAATTAGATTATCTGATGAATCATTTTGAAGAGCTGAGTTTGACATTTTCATGTGTTGAACTGCACTGGAATCTTTTTACAGAATATTCGGTAGGTGAATATCTCTCTATTATCAAAAGATTAAAAGAGCTTGGAGTAAAAAAAGTGCGGCTCCTCCTGCCATCTGTTTTCAGAGGAAAAGAAAAAAGCTTTATGTGTAAAAGCCTTTCAGATGAACTGCTCAAAGAATTTGATGGATATTATTGCGGAAGCCTTGATGCACTTGGATTTATTCAGGCTCTGTACAGAAAGCGGGGGATTATTTCTGCCAATAAGGAATTCATCGCTGATTATAATTTATACGCATATAACCATGTGGCGGCCCAATGTCTTATGGAATGGGGAGTTACCGGCTTTGTTTCCTCTTATGAGTTGAACTGCAGGGAGGAACAGGATTTGATTTATGCGCTTTCTCTGCCTGAAAGCTGCTTTGAGACGCTTGTGTATGGTCATGTACCGTTTATGTATTCTGCAGGCTGTCTTAAAAAGACAAATAATGCCTGTGACGGGATGAGCGAGTGGCTTTATTTAACCGATCGCTATGGGAAAAAACTTTCTGTGGCAAATTATTGTAAAGTATGTGAAAATGTTATATACAACGCTGTTCCTGTTTCTCTGCACACAGAAGCAGCATTATTGAAGAAACACCCATGTAAACTCATGTTTACCAGCGAGTCAAAAGAGGAAATGATGAATATTCTTTTGTTTTGGAAAGAGCTTCTTCAAAAAGGCGAGACTGAAAGTCAGCCGGAATATGATTTTACAAAAGGACATTTTCGGAAAGGAATCGAATAAAGAATGGCACTGGTTATTTCGGATTTATCTAAATATGTGATTGCTATTTTTATGGCAATCTATACGTTTGAATGCTTTTCAGCAGTTCGAATCCACAATGAAGAACGAAAAGACGGCATTTACACAAGACAGATTATTTGTATGTTTATTGTTCATTTTGTTTCCTTTGCAGCAATTTGTCTGGAGACAAGCGATTTGTCTTATATTATTTTTTACGGGTTTCAGCAAATTCTGTTGTTTGCAACAATTGCACTGTTCAGAACACTTTACCATAATGCAAATAAGCTTGTAATAAACAACATGTGTATGCTTTTGGCCATTGGCTTTGTTATGCTTACAAGACTTGATTATGACAAGGCTCTTCGGCAGTTCAAAATAGTTGCAATTTCTCTCGTTATTGGACTTGCAATCCCCTTTTTAATCCGAAAACTAAAATTTATAAAGAAATTCACATGGGTATTTGGTCTTGCCGGGGCGGTGTCGCTCCTTGCGGTTCTTGTTATGGGGGCAGTGACAAATGGATCGAAAATTTCCTTTACCCTGGCAGGCTATACCTTTCAGCCATCAGAATTTGTAAAAATCATCTTTGTTTTTTTTATAGCCGGTTTACTTGCCGAATCAAAAAGCTTTTTTCAGGTGGCAATCGCAACATGTGGTGCAGCTTTTCATGTGATAATTCTGGTGCTTTCCAAGGATTTGGGAAGTGCACTGATTTTCTTTGTTGTCTATGTGGTGATGGTCTTTGTTGCTACCCACAATTATTTTTATCTGCTTTTAGGAACTGGAGCAGGTGCTATTGCCGGTGTTGCCGCTTCCAAAATATTCCGTCATGTTCAGGTAAGGATACAGGCGTGGAGAGACCCATGGTCCTGCATTGACGGTTCCGGCTATCAGATTACCCAGTCGCTTTTTGCAATTGGAACAGGAAGCTGGTTTGGGATGGGCCTTTGCCAGGGAGATCCTACAGCGATTCCATATGTGGAGGCCGACTTTATTTTTTCGGCAATTGCCGAGGAGCTGGGCGTTATTTTCAGTCTTTGTCTCGTACTTGTCTGCCTGAGCTGTTTTATCTCTTTTATGAATATAGCCATGAAAATCAAAAATGAGTACTATCGTCTGATAGCAGTAGGACTAAGCGTCACCTATATTTTTCAGATTTTTCTCACCATCGGTGGCGGCACGCGTTTTATTCCACTGACGGGAGTAACATTGCCGCTGATCAGCTATGGTGGAAGCAGTGTACTTACTACGATTATCATGTTCTGCATAATTCAGGGATTATACTGTATTCGTTCAGAGGAAGGAGATCATGATGGCAAAAAAGCAAAAGCCGGAATCGATGACTGAAGAATTAGAAGAAAAAGTAAAACCTAAAAAAAAGAAAAGCCATAAAAACAGGGAAATGTGGATTATAACCTATATTTTCATTGCATTGATGCTTGGTGTAATTGGACATGAGGTCTATTTTGTTTATGCTGAGAGTGAAACCGCAATTAATAACTCCTATAACCCAAGGCAGGAGCTGCTGGCACAAAAGAATATCCGTGGAAAGATTCTATCCTCCAAGGGGGAGGTTCTTGCACAGACTGTCCGCGGAGATGATGGGGAGGAAGAACGCTTTTATCCCTATAAAAATCTTTTCTCCCATGTAGTTGGATACTCAACCAAGGGAAAAACAGGGGTGGAATACCTTGGAAACATGGCACTTTTGACATCCAATGCCGCAATTGGAGAAAAGATTCAGAATGAAATCGCGTCAGAAAAGAATATAGGAGATAATGTTGTAACTACTTTAGATGTTGATTTGCAAAAGGTGGCTTATGAGGGACTGGGAAATTATGATGGAGCAATTGTCATATCAGAACCATCAACAGGACGTATTTTAGCTATGGTTTCCAAACCGGATTATGACCCCAATGAGATTGTTGCCATATGGAACGAAGTATGTAATGACAGCTCAAGCAGTGTTCTTCTCAACCGTGCCACTCAGGGACTGTATCCACCAGGTTCAACCTTTAAAATTATGACTGCACTGGCGTACTATCGTGAGCATGATGGAGCAGTGGACGATTACAGCTTTCAGTGTAATGGTTCCTATACTTACAATGGCGATAAAATCAACTGCTATCACGGAACCTCCCATGGGGGGCTTGATTTTAAAACAAGCTTTGAAAAATCCTGTAATTCATCCTTTGCCAACATAGGTCTCAGTCTTGATTTAAAGGATCTGGACAGAACATGCAGTGATCTGATGTTTAACCGAAACCTGAATCTTGCCTTTGCAACGGTAAAGAGCAATTACGTTCTTACATCAGATGCTTCTTCCTATGACATTATGCAGACCTCAATTGGACAGGGAAAAACACAGATTACACCGTTGCTTTTAAATATGATTACCAGTGGAATTGCCAATGATGGAACGGTGATGACACCCTACTTAATTGATCGGATTGAGAATTATAATGGTTCCACAGTAAAAAGCTATTCCGCTGAAAAATATGCCCAGATTATGACAGGAGAGGAATCAGCTTTTCTAAAGGACTTAATGGCAGGTGTTGTAGAAAATGGAACTGCAAAGAAATTAAAGGGGTTATCCTACACTGCAGCCGGAAAAACAGGTTCTGCAGAATACAATGGTGAAAAGGGAGACAGCCACGCATGGTTTACAGGCTTTGCACCTGTGGACAATCCGGAAATATGTGTCACAATCATTGTTGAGGGCGCAGGCAGTGGTGGTGAATATGCTGTTCCCATTGCAAAAAGAATTTTTGACGAATACTTTTCACAATAATTCTGTCAAATTGACATAAATTTTAGTGAAATTAACTATCTTTTTTGTGATAAATATTGTAAAATAAAAGTAATTTATTGAAGGAGGGATTTTTTGTATGTTTGATCAAATATTCGGTAACTATTTGGTTAACGCTTCGCGTATAACAAAAGATCAGCTGAAAGAAGTATTAGAGTATGAAAGTTCTGTACGTGTAAAGTTAGGATTAATTGCTGTGACCGAAAAATTAATGACGACCGCACAGGCTGACGAAGTAAATAAGCTCCAGTCAATTATGGACAAGCGCTTTGGTGATATTGCTGTTGAAAAGGGCTATCTGACCGATGATCAGGTTGGGCAGCTGTTAAAAAAACAGGGAAATATCTATATGGTTTTTGTTCAGACCTTAATTGATAAGGACTTTATGACGCTGGAAGAAATTGATGAATCCCTGAAAGCTTATCAGGATGAGCAGGGATTTACCCATTCCGACATGGATGATCTTGTGAGTGGTGATATTGAGAGAACGGTTAAGCTTTTCCTTCCTTCCAACACGGAATTAAATGACAGACTTTGTGGAATTGCTGTCAGAACCTTACTTCGTATCATTAATTCCAGTGCCTATGTTTCAAAGGCCTATCTGGTTGATGAGATTAAAGCAGATAATTTTGCCATGCAGGCAATGGTGGGGGATCACAAGGTTATTTCCGGATTTGCAGGAACAGCAGACAGCCTCTTAACTGTAGCTGAACCATTTGCAGAAGAGAAATTTGAGCATGTTGACATGGATGCACTGGATGCAGTTGGTGAATTTACAAATTGTATCAACGGACTTTTTGCGACAGAATTATGTAATGAAGGCATTGATATTGATATGGTTCCACCGGAATTTTATGATGCGCCGGTTTCAATCTGCGGCAATCAGTTCTGTGTTTTTCCGATTACAATTAATGATCAGGTAATTTACTTCATTTTATCAGTTGATTCTGAAATTTCTATTAAGTAGGAGGTTATGAAAAGTGGCAAACGTTTTAATTGTTGATGATTCAAGAACATCACGTAAGATGCTTAGAAATATTTTGGAACAAAATGGTCATGTTGTTGTAGACGAAGCTGTGAACGGACAGGAAGGGGTACAGAAATTTCAGGCCTGTAAACCTGATGTTGTAACAATGGATATTACCATGCCCATCGTAGATGGTATGGAAGCATTAAAAATGATTAAGGCAATCCATCCGGAAGCCAAGGTAATCATGGTAACAGCTGCCGGACAAAAAAATAAGATGATAGACTGCATTAAGCTTGGCGCAGATGAGTTTTTAACCAAACCATTTGATGCAAAAGAAATTGCGGATGTAGTAACTAAAATAAGTAATTAAATATATTGATTCGCATCACCCGACAGGAGGAATTGCAATGATCGAAGCAACGAGCTGTGGCGGGGTGGTTATCTTCAGAGGCAAAATTCTTCTTTTGTATAAGAATTACAAAAACAGGTATGAAGGTTGGGTTTTACCCAAAGGGACTGTTGAAGAAGGCGAGGAATATAAGGACACAGCACTGAGAGAGGTGCTTGAAGAGTCTGGCGCTAAAGCATCCATCATCAAATACGTGGGTAAAAGTGAATATTTATTTCGTGTGCCTGAAGATGTTGTTGAAAAGCAGGTTCACTGGTATCTGATGATGGCAGACAGTTATTATACAAAACCACAACGCGAAGAGCATTTTATAGATTCAGGTTTTTATAAATATCATGAAGCATACCATCTGTTAAAATTCAGCAATGAAAAACAGATGCTGGAAAAGGCTTACAATGAATATCTGGATTTAAAAAAAAGTAATTTGTGGGGCAATAAAAAATACTTTTAAAGGAAGGCCATTTGCCTTCCTTTTTCAGACCTAATATGATATTGTTAGGAAAGATATATGTTAGATAAGGTGAAAAAAAGTGCATGTGCTAAAAGACCTGTACTGTGATGAGCAGTCAAAAAAAAATAAAAAAAAAATCCTCAGGAAAATAAAATATCATGGGGGATTACTTCATACCCATGTAATCACATTATCCTCCGGAGCTGATTATTTTGACATTATTCCGGGAACAGTTTTTAAACAAAAAGATTATCCGCGTAAAGAGCTGCTGATTGTTGGAATTGCATCTGATTATGACAGTGCCGTGTCGCTTTCACTCCAGATGATTCAGGATTTTAATTTAAAATATGGAACTTATTTTTTTAAACCTTTCCTGTTAAAAGAACAGAAAACTCTATTTTCTGGATTTAAAGGCAATTAAAGTATGAATATTATTTTAGTTTTATTGAAAATTATAGGATTGATTCTGCTCATTTTACTGGGGATTGTTATCCTTCTTCTTTTTCTTGTTTTATTTGTTCCTCTTCGCTACAGAGTTTCGGCTTCCTACGATAAAAAGGAATTTCCAAATGACATCCGATTCTCCTGGCTTTTGTCCATTTTCTATTTTCGGGGAAAATGGAGTGAAAAAGCCTTTCATTATAAGGTTCGTCTGTTTGGAATTCCCATTTTCAACTCTGACAGGAAGAAAAAAGAACAGAAACCTGTAAAAGAAAAAAAGAGGCCCGAAAAAGAAGAACAGAAATCTGCAAGGAAAGAACAGAAACCTGTGACGGAAGAACAGAAACCTGCGAAGGAAGAATCGAAGACCAAAAAAGAAGATAAGACCGAAAAAAAAGCTAAGGAAATAAAATCGGAAGAGCGTCATACAGAAAAGCCCCATTTGGAAAAAGAAATAAAAGCGGATTCAGCTTTCCACGAGGATGAGGGTGATTTTTCTCAAAAAAAAGAGACAAAAGCTGCTTTCTCTGATAAAATAAAAGAGTTGATTCAGAAGCTTACAGATCCAAAAGTGAAAGAGGCTTTTGAGCTTGCGAAGAATCATCTGATCAGATTACTTCGACATGTTTTACCCGGAAAATGGAAGCTTTCTGTTTCCTACGGTACCGATGATCCGGCATTAACGGGAAGCATCTACGGATATTATTGTATGTTTATTCCTTTATGGGGGAATCATGTCATGGTATATCCAGATTTTGAAAACAGTTTTTTAACTGTCAATGGTTATGCAAAAGGGAGAATCCGCGCTATAGTTCTTCTGTACATTGGATTACAGTTTATGTTTAAAAAGGAATTGGTTTATTTAAGAAAGCAGTTTTTTTGATAGCTTGAGGAGGAATGTAATTTATGAATGAAAATACTTTTGGGAATGTCATCACATCATTAATGAGTGGCATGGAGAATTTTTTATCTACCAAAACCGTCGTTGGGGAACCAACACAGATTGGAGATACCATTATTCTTCCCTTAGTTGATGTTACCTTTGGTGTCGGTGCCGGGGCCACCGCCAATGACCAGAAAAATGGCGGTGGCGGTGGTATGAGCGGAAAAATGAGTCCAAGTGCTGTCCTGGTAATCAAAAATGGACAGACGAAGCTTGTAAATATTAAAAATCAGGATACTGTAACAAAAATTATTGATATGATCCCTGATCTTGTTGATAAATTTACTACGCCAAAGGAAGATATGGTAAGTGACGAGGAAGCAGAGTCCATCGCATTTCCGGAGGAATAGATTATTGTAATCTGCATATATCAATAATAAGAAGAAGTAAGGATGTGCATTTTTGAAGAAATTTTTAGGCTATAGCTGCTTTATGATTGCAGTAGGCATGTTCCTTAAGCTTTTTATAAGCAATCTTCTTATTGCAGTTATTATAATTGGCATTTTACTTTTGGTGGGATATAATCTGTTTTCCTGCTGATATATATAGGGATATACAGTATGGATGAAAAAGAATGGCTTTTTAAAGAAAATATTCGTCTGGAAGCTTTATCCAACGAGCTGGAGCAGCAAAAGAGAATTTTAAAATTGGAGCAGGAAAGACTCGAAGGAGAAAAAAAGGTATTTGAACAGCAACGAAAGGTTCTGGAGCTTGGATTTCAAAATCTTGCTGCGGACAAGGAAATGTTTCGTTCTGAAATAAAACGTGAAAAGAAAAAACAGTCACAGAAAAAATATGATAAGGAAGAGCATGAAATAAGAATGGTTACAGGTCCGGGGTTTTTTGGCGGGGTCATGAATGAATCAGGTCTGAAAAGAAGATATAAGGAATTAATGAAAATATATCATCCTGATAATAAGAATGGTGATTCCTTTACCAGCTCCTGCATCACAAGAGAGTATGAAATAAAAAAAGAACAAATAAAAAAGGACCGTATATAACGATCCTTTTTTATTTGTCCATCGGAAAAACCTAATTAAGCTCTTTCAACTAAATTGGATTTTAAACAAGATGTGCACACGTGCATTGTCTTAGTTGCTCCGTTAACCTTACATTTTACATTTTTCACATTTGAATTCCAAATATGATTGGATCTTCTATGAGAATGGCTTACGTTGTTACCAAAATGAACGCCTTTACCACAAATATCACATTTAGCCATGATCGCACCTCCTAATCACATAATTTGCTCACAACACGACTATATTAACAGAAAAGCAACAGTTTGGCAAGTATTAAATTTAATATTTCAAAAGATATTCCATTTTGGGAAAATAATTGTTATAATACATTATTATGACCAAGGAGGTATTGGTATGAAGAGCATGATGAACACACACATGGGTAACATTGCCATTGACAGTGATGTAATCGCGAACTATGCCGGAAGCGTGGCTGTAGAGTGCTTTGGTATTGTTGGAATGGCCAGTGTTAATATGAAGGATGGCCTGGTCAGACTTCTAAAAAAAGATAGTCTTACGACAGGTATTTCTGTGATAATCGCTAATTCCGGATTGACCATTGATTTCCATTTGATTATTGCCTATGGCGTAAACATTCTTACAGTATCAGATAATCTTATCAGCACTGTGAAATATAAAGTGGAAGAATTTACAGGCTTGAAAGTAGAAAAAGTTAACATCTTCGTTGAAGGTGTTCGCGTAATCGATTAAGGAGGACTTGGTAGTGTCTACAAATACCATCGATAGCAGACTTCTTTGCAAAATGTTTTTGGCAGGAGCAAAGAGCCTGGAAGCAAATAAAGAGTATATTAATGAATTAAATGTTTTCCCGGTCCCTGACGGAGATACCGGTACAAACATGACTATGACAATTATGTCTGCAGCAAAGGAAGTGGCTGCTCTTTCTGAAGAGGATGACATGAAGGTGATTGCAAAGGCAATTTCCTCCGGTTCCTTACGTGGTGCAAGAGGAAACTCAGGGGTAATATTATCCCAGCTTTGCAGAGGCTTCTGCAAGGTCATTTCTGATGTAAATGAAATTGACTGTGATACCCTGGCTGCCGCCTGCGAGAAGGCTGTTGAAAGCGCATATAAGGCTGTCATGAAGCCAAAGGAGGGAACCATTCTTACCGTTGCAAAGGGTGCGTGTGAAAAAGCCCTTGACTGTGTGGAAGATTCCGACATGGATATGGATGCAATGATTGATGAAATTATTGTATATGCCAGAGAAGTACTTGCCAAAACACCTGACATGCTTCCTGTATTAAAGCAGGCCGGTGTCGTTGATTCCGGTGGACAGGGACTGATTGAGTTTCTGGCCGGTGCACAGAAGGCATTCCGCGGTGAGGAGATTGATTTCTCAATTGCAGCTCCTGCGTCAGCTCCAAAGGTAAATGTTGATTCTCTTGCGGCTGATACATCAGATATTAAATTTGGATATTGTACAGAATTTATTATTTTATTAGACAAGGTATTCAATGTGAAGCATGAGATGGACTTCAAGGAATTTCTTGAGTCAATTGGTGATTCCATTGTTGTTGTTGCGGATGACGACATTGTAAAGGTACATGTCCACACCAACGATCCTGGCCTTGCTATCCAGCGTGCTTTAACCTATGGTGCACTTTCCAATATGAAAATTGACAATATGAGATTAGAGCATCAGGAGAAGCTTTTCAAAGAAGAGCAGATGAAAGCAGAGACAAAAGAAGAAATGCCACATAAAGAAGTCGGTTTCATCTCTGTTTCTGTCGGTGAAGGGGTAAATGCAATCTTTAAGGATCTTGGTGTTGATAAGATCATTGAGGGTGGTCAGACCATGAACCCAAGTACAGATGATATTATGAGCGCAATTGAAGCAGTTAATGCGGATACCATTTTTGTATTCCCAAATAATAAAAACATCATTATGGCAGCCAATCAGGCTAAAATGATGGTAGAGGACAAAAAAATTGTTGTAGTTCCCACCAAAAATATTCCACAGGGAATTGCTGCTATTATCGGATATATGCCTGAAGCCTCCATTGAAGAAAATGAAGCCGTCATGCTGGAAGAAATTGACAATGTTTCAACCGGCCAGGTTACTTATGCAGTTCGTGATACAGAGATTGATGGAAAAGAAATTCATCAGAACGATATCATGGGCATCGGAGACCATTCTCTTTTAGCAGTTGGAAAAGAGATTGAAGAAACCACCATTTCCATGGTTCGGGAAATGATGCAGGACAGTGACGCTGAACTGATCAGCATCTATTATGGTGCAGACATAAAAGAAGCAGACGCCCAGAAGCTCTGCGATGCAGTCAGTAAAGAATTTTCGGATTGTGATGTTGAGCTTCAGTTTGGTGGTCAGCCAGTCTATTATTATATTGTATCTGCAGAATAGAAGGAAGTATTTGGTATGAATTTACAGACCAATATATTAGAGTGTAAGGGCATCGGTGAAAAAAACGGTGCCCTTTTTCACAAACTGGATATTTATACGGTTTGTGATCTGCTCATGTATGCTCCGAGAAATTACGAGCATTTCAGTGAGCCTGTTTCATTGAGCAAAGCTGCTTTAGGAGAGAAAAATGCAGTTTTTGGTACAATCGTATCGGAACCAGTCTTAACAAGAGTGAAGGGATATCAGATTATCCGTTTTCTTGTACAGGATGAAGGGACAGATGGAATGGTTGTCCGAATTTTTAATATGCCCTATTTAAAAAAGACAATTCATACAGGTATGAGTTTTATTTTTTATGGAAAGCTTTCCTTCGTGGCAGACCATAATCAAATGGATCAGCCAAAATTGTTTAAAAAAGATGTTTATATGAGTATGATGAACCATCCACTGCCCATTTATCCTCTTACTAAAGGAATCTCCAATGAAACCATACGAAAGCAGATTGGAAAATGTCTGAAGGAAATGACAGACATAGAAGACCCGCTTCCGTTGAAATATAGAGAAAAGCACAGCTTTCCGACCTTGATGGATACTTTTTTGTTTTTACATCAGCCGGAAAATATGGAACAGATTTATCAGGCAAAAAAGAGAATGGCCTATGATGAATTCTTATATTTTTTGCTTTCAACCAGAAAAAATGAAGATAAAATCACCCTTCGAACAGAAAAAAACTGTTTTATCCCCTGTGCAGACACAGTCCGGCTAATGGAAGAGCTTCCCTATGAATTAACAAATTCGCAGAAAAAGGCATGGGAGGAAATTGAAAGTGATCTGTATCAGGGTATAGTCTGCAATCGCCTGATACAGGGTGATGTTGGCAGCGGAAAGACAATCATAGCTGTTTTAGCACTGCTAAGCTGCGTTGTAAACGGAAAACAGGGGGCTTTTATGGCGCCTACAGAAGTATTGGCCAATCAGCATTTCTCTTTGATTGAAGAAATGATTGAAAAATACCACTTACCCTTTAAACCGGCGCTCCTTACAGGTTCTGTTACGGCAAAGAATAAACGTGAAATCTATGCCGAACTTAAGGCAGGCAAGATAAATCTGGTCATTGGAACACATGCGCTTCTGGAGGATACGGTTACATTTCAAAACCTTGGACTGGTTGTGACAGACGAGCAGCACCGCTTTGGCGTAAAGCAGAGAAACGCACTTTCCTCAAAGGGGGAGGATGTGCATACCATTGTCATGTCTGCAACACCAATTCCACGCTCCCTGGCAATGATTTTATATGGTGGTCTTTCCATCTCAACAATTCCGGAAAAGCCTGCACAGCGATTGCCAATCAAAAACTGCGTAGTTGGAACTCAATATAGAAAAACAGCATATCAGTTTATGCAAAAGGAAATTGAGGCAGGCAGACAGGTTTATATTATCTGTCCCATGGTGGAAGGCGGAATCATGGATGACCTTGAAAATGTAACGGATTATGCCGAAAAATTAAAGTCCATTTTCCCTGAGAAAATTCGAATCGGTATTTTACATGGAAAAATGAAGGGAAAATTGAAAAATGAAATTATGGATGCATTTTCTGCAGGTAAAATAGATATTTTAGTATCAACAACCGTTGTTGAAGTTGGAATAAATGTTCCGAACGCGACCGTTATGATGATTGAAAATGCACAGAGATTTGGTCTTGCGGCACTGCATCAGCTTAGAGGCCGTGTGGGAAGAGGCAGTGCACAGTCCTATTGTATCTTCATTGATTCCTCTAACACAAAAAATGCACAGAAGAGACTGGCGATACTTGGCCGTACTAACGATGGCTTTGAAATAGCAAATGAAGATTTAAAGCTGAGAGGACCGGGCGAAATGAGCGGTGTCCTTCAAAGCGGTGACACAGGCTTTTTTTACGCTGATATTTACGAAGATTCCGATATGCTTTATCTGGCAAATGCAGATGTCCGGGAAATTCTTAAGGAAGATCCGCAGCTGCAGAAAAAGGAAAATGGCAGGCTTTATTTAAGATGGCAGGAGGTTGCCGAGCATGGGTTTATTCAGACTATATAGTTCATATATGTCCATATAGTGTGTTTGTGTTTGAAAAATGTACAATCTATGGTATAATATTTTGACGAAATTTATAGAGAAACGGAGAGTTGCAGCATGGCTAAAGCGGAAGAATATGGAGCCGCCAGTATAAAGGTCCTCGAAGGGTTAGAGGCTGTTCGTGTCAGACCGGGAATGTATATAGGAAGTGTTTCCACCAAAGGTCTCAATCATTTGATTTATGAAATTGTAGATAATTCAGTGGATGAGCATTTGGCAGGCTTTTGTAATACAATCAGGGTTTATCTGGAAAAGGATGGGTCAGCAACGGTATCAGATGATGGACGAGGTATTCCCGTTGAGATGCATGAAAAAGGAATCAGCGCGGAACGGCTTGTTTTTACCACCTTACATGCCGGTGGTAAATTCGATGATTCCGCATACAAAACCAGTGGAGGACTGCACGGTGTTGGCTCCTCTGTTGTAAACGCATTGTCCACCTATCTAAACGTCCGCATATCCCGTGGCGGTCTTGTTTATGAAGATAAATATGAAAGAGGAAATCCCACTTTAGAATTGGAGAATGGACTTCTTCCTGTTGTTGGAAAAAGCAGACATTCCGGAACAAGTGTTAACTTTTTACCAGATGATACCATTTTTGATAAAACCTGGTTTAAGGCAGAGGATATCAAAAACCGTCTTCACGAGACTGCATATTTAAATCCAAAGCTTACCATAGAATTTGAAGATCGGCGTGGTGACGAGGTAGATGCTGAGACCTTTCATGAGCCAGAGGGTATTGTCGGATTTGTCAAAGCAATTGATACCGAAAAGGAAAATGTCAGCGATGCAATTTTCTTTGCCGGTGAATCAGAAGGCATTTCTGTTGAGTGTGCATTTCAATATAGTAATGAGTTTCATGAAAATGTTCTGGGCTTCTGCAATAACATTCACAATGCAGAGGGCGGTACTCATTTAACGGGCTTTAAAACTGCCTTTACCAATGTGATTAATAATTATGCCAGAGAGCTTGGAATTTTAAAGGAAAAGGATCAGAATTTCACCGGCGCCGACGTCAGAAATGGAATGACCGCTATTATTTCCATCAAACATCCTGATCCCCGTTTTGAGGGACAAACTAAAACAAAGCTTGATAATCAGGATGCTGCGAAGGTTGTCAGCAAGGTTACAAGTGAAGAAATTGTCCGTTTCTTTGATCGAAATCTTGAGACCCTGAAGGCTGTAATCGCCTGTGCAGAAAAGTCAGCAAAAATCCGCAAAACAGAAGAAAAGGCAAAAACGAACATGCTGACAAAGCAGAAGTTTTCCTTTGATTCCAACGGTAAACTTGCAAACTGTGAATCAAGAGATGCCTCCAAATGCGAGATCTTTATTGTTGAGGGTGATTCTGCCGGTGGTTCTGCAAAAACAGCAAGAAACAGGGCGTATCAGGCCATTCTTCCTATTCGAGGTAAAATTCTGAACGTTGAAAAAGCCAGTATAGACAAAGTGCTTGCCAATGCGGAGATTAAGACCATGATCAACGCCTTCGGCTGTGGATTTTCCGAAGGCTATGGAAACGATTTTGATATTACAAAGCTTCGTTATCATAAAATTATCATTATGGCAGATGCGGATGTGGATGGTGCTCATATCAGTACCCTCCTTCTGACCCTGTTTTATCGTTTTATGCCGGAGCTTATTTCTGAAGGTCATGTTTATATCGCAATGCCTCCTTTATATAAGACCATTCCCTCCAAGGGAAAGGAAGAGTATCTGTATGATGATAAGGCACTGGAAAAATACAGAAAAACACATAAGGGACCCTTTACACTGCAGCGGTATAAAGGTCTGGGTGAAATGGATGCAAATCAGCTTTGGGAGACAACGTTGGACCCTGAGCACAGAAAATTAAAGCTGGTCGAAATTGATGACAATTTCCAGGCAGACAAGATTACGGAAATGCTGATGGGAACTGAGGTTCCCCCAAGAAAAAAATATATTTACGACCATGCCAAAGATGCATTGTTGGATATATAAAAGGAGTTAAACCATGAATGATACCATTATTAGAACTGAATATTCGGAGGTCATGGAGCAGTCCTACATCGATTATGCAATGAGCGTTATTATTGCAAGAGCACTTCCTGATGTGAGAGATGGTTTAAAGCCTGTTCAGAGAAGAACCTTATACGATATGCATGAGCTTGGAATTCGATATGATAAGCCTTATCGTAAATGTGCACGTATCGTTGGTGATACCATGGGTAAATATCACCCCCATGGTGACAGCTCCATCTATGATGCGCTGGTTGTCCTTGCCCAGGAATTTAAAAAAGGCCTGCCTCTTGTGGACGGACATGGAAATTTTGGCTCCATTGAAGGTGACAGTGCCGCCGCCATGCGTTATACGGAAGCAAGGCTTGCAAAGATAACACAGGATGCCTATCTGTCTGATCTGGATAAGGATGTTGTTGATTTTGTCCCAAATTTTGATGAAACAGAGAAGGAGCCCAGTGTACTTCCTGTTAAAATCCCCAATATTCTTGTAAACGGAGCCGAGGGTATTGCCGTTGGTATGGCAACAAGCATTCCACCGCATAATTTAGGTGAGGTAATCGATGCCTTAAAGGCATATATGTTGGATCCAACTCTTACCACAAGAGAACTGATGCGTTATATAAAAGGCCCTGATTTTCCAACTGGCGGAATTGTGTGCAACAAGGACGATCTGCTTTCCATCTACGAAACCGGCATGGGTAAAATAAAGGTTCGTGGAAAGGTCGATGTTGAAAAGGGGAAAAACGGTCATTTAAATATAGTTATTTCAGAAATTCCCTATACCATGATTGGAGCCAACATCTCCAAATTTTTAAGTGATGTTGCCGGTTTATATGAGGCAAAAAAAGCGCCTGAAATCGTTGATATTACCAACCAGTCTGGCAAAGAGGGAATTCGAATAGTAATAGAATTAAAAAAGGATTCTGACACAGACCGTTTTATTAATATGCTCTATAAAAAAACGAAGCTTGAGGATACCTTTGGAGTTAATATGTTAGCTGTTGCTAACGGAAAGCCCGAAACCCTCAGTCTTGCCGGAATTATGAAGCACTGCTCTGATTTTCAATTTGAGGTTGCGGCCAGAAAGTATAAGAATCTTCTTGCCAAGGAGCAGGACAGACGTGAGGTTCAGGAGGGTCTGATTAAAGCCTGCAATCTGATAGATTTAATTATCGAAATTCTGAGAGGCTCAAAGGACCGTACCATGGCCAAAAATTGTCTGGTCAACGGAGAGGTGGATGGTATTAAATTCAAGTCCAGAGAGTCCAAAATTATGGCGACACAGCTGATGTTTACAGAGCGTCAGGCAAATGCTATTTTAGAGATGCGTCTCTATAAGCTTATTGGATTGGAAATAAATGCTCTGATTAAAGAGCACGAGGATACCATGGCTAATATTTATCGATACGAGGATATCCTGGCAAGCCATTCCTCCATGACACAGGTTCTTATTCAGGAGCTTGACAGCTTTAAAAAGGAATTTTCTCATAAAAGAAGGACTGTAATTGACAACGCAGAAGAAGCTGTATATGAAGAAAATAAAATTGAGGAAGCAGATGTCTATTTTCTTATGGACCGCTTTGGATATGCCCGCTGTATTGATACTGCAACTCTTGAGAGAAACCAGGAAACAGCATTTGCGGAAAACAAGTATGTAATTCTTTGTAAGAATACCGGAAAAATCTGTGTTTTTACAGGTCTTGGTCAGATGCATACTATCAAAGTTTCTGATGTTCCCTTTGGAAAATTCCGTGATAAGGGTGTTCCAATCGATAATATCAGTAATTTCCAGGCCGAAAAGGATTATGTTGTTTTTGCCTGCTCCCAGAGCGAGCTAAATCTTTATCGTGTTATTTTTGTGACAAAACAATCCATGTGTAAGATTGTGGACGGTGGAGAATTTGATGTGGCAAAGAGAACGGTTGCGTCCACCAAGCTGGCAGACGGTGACGAGCTGATCAGCGTTCAGATTTTAACAGATAAACGAAATATTGTTCTCCAGACAAAGGATGGCTATTTCCTTCGATTCCCATTGGAAGAAATTCCGGAGAAAAAGAAGAGTGCTGTCGGTGTTCGCGGAATGAAGCTTGGCAATGGTGATTTTGTTGAAAATGTTTATTATACACAGAACGCTGTTGAGTCCACTATTGAATATAAAGAAAAAACAATGGAATTAAACAGAATAAAACTTGGAAAAAGAGATTCCAAAGGAACAAAAATCAGAGTATAGTGAGGAATATAGATGAGAGTTATTGCAGGAACCGCAAGAAGTTTAAAACTGGTAACCCCGGAGGGCATTGATACAAGACCAACGACGGACCGGATTAAGGAAACACTTTTTAATATGATTCAGTTTGATTTACAGGGAGCTGAGTTTCTGGACCTTTTTGCCGGAAGTGGCGGAATTGGGATTGAGGCACTCAGCCGTGGGGCAAAGCATGCAGTCTTTGTAGATAATGGAAAAGAAGCAAATGACTGCATTACAGCAAATTTGGAGCATACACATTTCACGGATGCTGCCACGGTTCATAAGCAGGATGTTTTTGTTGCACTTACCATGATGGAGTATAAAAATAAATTTGATTTTATTTTCATGGACCCTCCCTATCATAAGGAAATGGAGCAGAAGGTGCTTGAGTATCTTTCAACCTCCTCATTGATAGACGACGATACAACTATTATTTTTGAAGCAGCGCTTGACACGGACTTGGGCTTTGTTGACACACTGCCGTATACCATTACCAAAATAAAGGAATATAAAACAAATATGCATGTATTTGTAAAAAGGAGCAAATAATGAAAGCTGCAATTTATCCGGGAAGTTTTGATCCTGTAACCTTTGGACATCTTGATATTATTCACAGAGCTGCTGATATATTTGATGAACTGACAGTCAGTGTTCTGAATAATGTTGGGAAGTCTGCATTGTTTTCTGTAGAGGAACGTGTTAAAATGCTAGAAGAAGCTACCAGGGATCTGCCCAATGTTAAAATTGATTCTTTTAGTGGTTTATTAATTAACTATGCAAAAGAAAAGGATATTCATGTTGCAATCCGTGGCCTTCGTGCCATAACAGATTTCGAATATGAGCTTCAGATTGCCCAGACGAACAAAAAACTGTCCAATGGGGAACTGGATACCATGTTTCTTACCACGTCATTGGAATATGCTTACCTGAGTTCTTCCAGTGTGAAAGAAATTGCATATTTTGATGGTGATATTTCCATGTGTGTACCTGAATTTGTGGAAAAAGAAATTTATAGGAAATATAATAAATAAGGTTTTATAAGGAGAACGAGATGAGTAGCAGAATCGAACAGCTGATTGATGAGATTGAAGATTATATTGACAATTGCAAACCTCAGGCTTTTTCAAATAATACAAAGATTGTGGTAAATAAGGAAGAGATTGATGAGCTTCTTCGTGAGCTTAGAATGAAGACTCCAGATGAAATTAAGCGTTATCAGAAGATTATCAGCAATAAAGAAGCTATTTTAAATGATGCCCGTGAAAAGGCAGAGGCTTTGATCAATGAGGCAACCGTACATACAACAGAACTGATTAATGAGCAGGAGATTATGCGTCAGGCTTATGAGCAGGCACAGGAAATTGTTGAGCTTGCAAGCAAGCAGGCACAGGAAATTCTCGACAATGCAACACTGGAAGCAAATCAGGTAAAAGCTGCTGCAATCCAGTATACAGATGATATGCTTTCCAATGTGGAGAATATATTAAGCCATTCCATGGAGATTTCAGCTGCAAAATATGAAAGTCTTTTAAATTCTCTTACAGACTGCTATCATATTGTTACTGCCAACAGGGCAGAGCTGTATCCGGTGGAAGCCATGGCTCCAGAGGATGAGGGAATCGCTCCTTCTGCCGGTGCTGCTTCAACTGGCACGGAACCGGATGGAATTGACCTTATCTAAGGGATACTCCTTCAAACCAGGAAAAATAAAAGAAAACATGCTATGCTGCACAAAATACATTTGTGCAGCATATATTTTTTTATGGAAAGTCCTGTCTGTCTAATGATATGGTAGGTCTGCATATGACAGGATATACCTGTAAAACAGAGACATACCACACAGGTGCGTATCAACTGCTTTTCATTCCCGATACTGGTTATAAGATGAACCAGTCCGCCGGATATTTCTGTTAATCCATGGAGCAGTGAGAGAAGCCCCTCCTGCCGGGGCAATAAAAGCATAGGGAAAAGTACAAACAGGTTGCAGATAATCATATATCCGCCAAGCTCTGTGATTTGAGCTAAGGATGTGGTAATAGACAGATCCAGTGCTTCAAAAAGTGTGTTGTTTCCCGTTCCTTTTTTATTTACTTCTGAGGACGAAATCCTTTTCCATTTTTTATAGTAAAAGGTATACTGCATCACGACTCCATAAAGAAAAGGCAGTCCGTATAAACAAAGGAAGCCTTTCCAGACAGGAAAATTCGGTAAAATTTCAGTGTGAACAAAGGAAAGATAATACATGGGACCAATATTATTACAAAAGGTAAGCAAAAACTGTGCTTCCTCCTTTGTAATCCGTTCGTGCTCATATTCCAGTGAAATACACTTTGCCCCCATTGGAAAGCCACATAAAAATCCCATGAGCATCGCATATATGCCGCCGTCTGACAGAAAAAAGAGCTTTTTAAATAAGGGCTTAAAGGGACGGATAATCTGTCTGTCTATGCCTGTATAAACCATCACAGATGTCAGAACCATAAATGGGAAAAGTGCAGGAATCATCTGCTTGAACCATAAAGAAAGCCCAAGATAAGCATATTCCTTTGCATTTTTATTAAAGATCAGAATGACTGACAGGAAAAGAAAAACAAGGACGGTATTCAACTCTTTTTTTCTAAAATATTTCATAAATCCAACCTAACGAATTGAAAATAGTGTATACTTAAGTTTATTAGTCAAAAATTTTTTCATGCAGGATGATTGATATGAGATTGGAAAAGTATCTGGCAGATTGTAATCTGGGGACAAGAAGTGAATGTAAAGAGCTGATTAAAAGAGGGCGTATTACTGTGGACGGAGAAATCGTTCGGGATGGCTCCAGACAGGTTCAGGGAACGGAAGCAATTTGTCTGGACAGTGCCCTTTGCAGGTTATCCGGTGACGTATACTATATGTTCCATAAGCCAAAGAATTGCGTGTGTGCAAACTGTGATAATCTCCACAAAACGGTGCTTGATTATTTTGACAAGACACTTAGAAAGGGTCTCCTGATTGTTGGCAGACTGGACCTGGATACAGAGGGACTTTTACTGTTAACTACAGATGGAGCTTTCTTACACCGGCTTATGTCACCAAAACATCATGTGCAGAAAACCTATTTTTTTAAAGCAAAGGGTATTCTTGAAAGAGATTCAATAGAAAAGGTCAGGGCTGGAATTGATATTGGAGACGAAAAACCCACAAAGCCCGGGGAACTGGTCATTTTTTCGGAGGATGGGCCTCTTGTTACCGGTACACTTACTATTTCAGAGGGACGTTTTCATCAGGTCAAACGTATGCTTCTGGCACTTGGTGCAGAAGTAGTTGCATTGAAAAGAATATCGATTGGAGAGCTTCAGCTGGATTCGAAGCTGGCTCCCGGCTGTTACCGCGAATTAACACAAAAAGAATTAGAAATGTTGGGATAGAAAAAATGTCATTTTTACCGATTTCAAAAAAAGATATGAAGGAACAAAATATAGAACAGCTGGATTTTGTCTATGTCATAGGTGATGCCTATGTAGACCACCCCTCCTTCGGGCATGCCATTATCAGCCGTGTGCTGCAGTCCTTTGGTTATACGGTTGGTATAATTTCCCAGCCTGACTGGAGAGACCCTGAGAATATTACAGTTTTGGGTGAACCCAGACTTGCTTTTCTTGTATCGGCCGGGAACATGGATTCCATGGTAAACCACTATTTTGTCAGCAAAAAGAAGCGTCCCACCGATGCCTATACGCCCGGCGGAGTGATGGGAAAAAGACCTGATCATGCGGCTGTGGTCTACAGCAATCTGATTAGACAGATTTATAAGAAAACACCTATTATCCTGGGTGGTATTGAAGCCTCTC
Source organism: uncultured Lachnospiraceae bacterium (assembly GCA_964619485.1). Lineage (GTDB taxonomy): Bacteria > Bacillota > Clostridia > Lachnospirales > Lachnospiraceae > UBA2882. The sequence continues at coordinate 13,809 of CAZUCI010000016.1, read as the reverse complement.
TTCGCCGTATGGCACACTATGATTACTGGTCTGATCAGCTCAAGCGTTCTATTTTATTAGACAGTGGTGCCGATATGATTTCCTATGGTATGGGCGAAAAGTCCATGGTAGAAATCGCTGACAGTCTGAACAGTGGCATCGATATCAGTGATATATCCTACATTCCGGGAACTGTTTTTAAAACGAAAACTCCCGACATTGTTTCGGATGCCGTAATCCTGCCTTCCTTCCGTGAAATGAAGCGGGATAAGCTGATGTATGCGCGCTCCTTTGCGATACAGTACCAGAATACAGATCCCTTTTCGGCGAAGCCGATGATTGAGCCCTACGAGAACGGTGTGTTTGTGGTTCAGAATCCACCTGCAAAGCCCTTGTCCACCATGGAGATGGATGATGTCTATGATTTACCCTATGAAAAGACGTATCATCCTTCCTATGAAAAGCTTGGAGGCGTTCCGGCAGTAAAGGAAATCAAGTTTTCTCTTGTCAGTAACAGAGGCTGCTTTGGCGGCTGTAATTTTTGCGCCCTGACCTTTCATCAGGGGAGAATCGTACAGACCAGAAGTCATGAAAGCATTATCAAAGAAGCAGAAGAATTAGTGCAGGAAAAAGATTTTAAAGGATATATTCACGATGTCGGGGGACCCACCGCAAACTTTAGAGCGCCCTCCTGTGAAAAACAGCTTACGAAGGGTGTATGTACCAACAGACAATGTCTTTTCCCAAAGCCCTGCCCAAATCTGGTGGCTGATCATTCAGATTATGTTGCGCTTTTAAGAAAGCTTCGGAAAATTGAGGGTGTCAAAAAAGTGTTTATCAGATCCGGTATCAGATTTGATTATCTGCTTTGTGATTCCTCCAGCACCTTCTTTGAAGAGCTTGTAAAATACCATATCAGCGGGCAGCTTAAGGTTGCACCTGAGCATATTTCCGATGCAGTTTTAAAAATGATGGGAAAGCCGGAAAATGCAGTCTACGAGAAATTTATTAATAAGTATAAGAAATATAACGAAAAAATTGGCAGTAAGCAGTATGTCGTGCCCTATCTGATGTCCTCACATCCTGGTTCGACCATGAAGGAGGCTGTGGAGCTGGCAGAATACATCAGGGATCTGGGCTATATGCCCGAACAGGTTCAGGACTTTTATCCAACGCCCTCCACAATGTCAACCGTCATGTATTATACAGGTGTGGACCCTCGTACCATGAAGTCGGTTTATGTTGTTAAAAATCCTCACGAAAAAGCAATGCAGAGGGCTTTAATTCAATTTCGTAACCCGGAAAATTATGATCTGGTAAAGGAAGCCTTAAAAATTGCCGGGAGAGAGGACCTGATCGGATTTGGTCCAAGCTGTCTGATCCCTCCAAGGAAAATGCATAAATCCGGAAAGAAAAAGGGGGAAAAGCATTGAAAATAGCAATCATTACAGGCGCATCCTCAGGAATTGGCATGGAATTTGTGAAGCAGCTTGATAAAAGCTGTAATGATCTGGATGAAATCTGGGCTGTTTCCAGAAATGCAACAGAAACCGTTTTCCCATCCACAAAAGCAGCGATTGTTCCTGTTTCCATGGATTTGACAAAGGAATCCGAGTTGAAGCGTCTGGCTTCACTGTTAAAAAAAGAAGCCCCTTCTGTCAAGCTTTTGGTTAACAGCGCAGGCGTAGGATATAAAAATCCCTTTGAAGCGTTGTCGCTCCATGAAAATGAAGAAATGATTCTTTGTAACATTTATGCCACAACAGCTGTCTGCCATATCGTTTTGCCATATATCTGCAGGGGTGGTTATCTGATTCAATTAGCCAGCTCAGCGGCCTTTATGCCACAGGCCGGTTTTGCCGTTTATGCCGCTTCCAAAGCGTATGTCCTTTCTTTTTCCAGGGCTTTATCTTTGGAATTAAAGAAACGACAAATCAGTGTCACTGCAATTTGTCCCGGACCGGTTCAAACGCCATTTCTGGATAAATCAGGGAATAACCCCAAGGGAATTCGCCGTCTTTTCATAGCAAGACCGGAGCGGGTTGTTGCCTATGGAATTGCCTGTGCCAAAAAGCGCAAAAGCTGTTCCATCTACGGAATTGGAATGAAGATATTTTATCTTTTAAACAAAATAATACCGCAAAATTTTATGATGAATTTTGCTGATAAAATGTAGGTTTGATTATCAGGCCTAATGAGGAGAAAATAATGTTTCATTTACAACAGGGAGAATATGAATACTATTCCCAAAAAACACGCAATGTCATTCTGATTACCATTCTCTATTTTGCATTGTCCCTTGGACTTTTTGCATTAGGGTATTTTACCACAGGCACCAAAACAAATCTGCTGACTATTGTGGCTGTTTTGGGACTTTTACCAGCCAGCAAAAGTGCAGTGAATATGATAATGTACTTAAAAAATCATGGATGCTCCAGGGATGATTATGAGATGTGTAAAGCAGTCATCGACAATTTTGGACAGCGTGCCTACGGGTTGGTCTTTACCACCTATAAAATCACCTTTGAGGTGTCTGGCTGCATTGTCAAAAATGGATATGTATATGGTTTCCTGACCAATCATCAGGATGATACCAGGGCTCTGGAAGAGCACATCACGACGATTTTAAAGCAGAATGGCTGTAAGGCTTTTACGGCCATGTATACAAGGTCTGAAGAGTTTCTGTCCAGATGCAGCGAACTTGCTTTAAAAGAATCAGAAAATGAAAAACTGGATGCTCAGATTATGGAAGTTTTACACGAGATTTCCTTATAAACAATCAGAAAGGCGGATTTCCCTTGAAGGAATTGAAAATCGGAAAAAATGAGGCTGGTCAAAGGCTGGATAAATATCTGATAAAACTTCTTCCGGACGCCGGAGCGAGTTTTCTGTATAAAATGCTTCGCAAAAAAAATATTACCTTAAATGAGAAAAAATGTACCGGCAAAGAAATTCTCCTGGAAAATGATTTTGTACGAATCTTTTTTTCTGATGAGACCTATACAAAATTTCAGGGTGGTGCACAGCTTCATGAAAAAAAGCATAAAAGCTATTCCAGAAAAGAGCTGGCAGAAAAGGAAATTATTATTATATATGAAGATAATGATATATTAATTTTAAATAAACCCATTGGTATTTTATCCCAAAAGTCTTCAGAGCAGGATATTTCCATGAATGAGTATCTGTCTGGTTATCTGCTTGACACAGGCGTAGTCACAGAGGCTGAATTGCAAACCTTTCATCCTGCAGTTGTAAACCGCCTGGACAGAAATACCTGTGGGCTGATCCTTGCCGGAAAAACACTTTCCGGGCTGCAGTTTTTATCAAAAATCATTAAGGACCGTTCTCTGCAAAAATACTATAGAACACTCGTCTATGGAAAATGGGAGATCCACAGTCAGCTGGAGGGTTTTCTGTTAAAGGATGACAAAAAGAACCAGGTTCAGATTGTTCAGCAAAATATTCCGGGGAGTGATCCTATCAAAACCGGAATAGACAGTATAGGCCTTTACCAGATAGAGCATATTTCCATTACAGAATTGGAAATTCATTTGATTACCGGGAAAAGCCACCAGATCAGGGCACATATGGCAAGCTGCGGACATCCCCTTCTGGGTGATCCAAAATACGGCTCCGACCGCTACAGGACCTTTGAGCAGAAGCATCATCTGAAAACACAGCTTTTATGCTCATACCGCCTTGTTTTCCCTGAATGTGAAGGCTCCTTTTCCTATCTTTCCGGAAAGGAAATTGTCGGGGTGCTTCCGGGCTATTACACACGACTGCTTGAGGATGCTGCAGAAAATAATCATTAAGAGGACGATATACTATGGCTACATGGAACAGCAGAGGACTGAGAGGTTCTGTTCTAGAGGAACTGATCAATCGCACAAACGAAAAATACAGAGACAGCAATCTTGCGCTCATTCAAAAAGTTCCTACTCCAATTACACCAATTAAAATTGACCAGACATCCCGTCATATTACACTGGCTTATTTTGATCAGAAATCAACCGTTGACTATATTGGCGCCGTACAGGGAATTCCCGTCTGCTTTGATGCCAAGGAATGCGCCAAGGATACCTTTACACTGGCCAATATTCACCCGCATCAGGTGGATTTCATGCAGGATTTCGAAAAGCAGGGTGGTATTTCCTTTTTTATTATTTCCTTCACGCACCGTGATCTCTTATATTATCTTTCCTTTGAAGAGCTTATGGTATTTTGGAATCGTTCCATAAATGGAGGCCGCAAAAGCTTTCGTCTGGATGAATTGAGAGAGGACTGGTTTTTTGAGCCTAAAAATGGACTTTTTGTTCCCTATCTGGATATGATTTCAAAAGATTTATCAAGAAGAGATGTTGACAAATAAGCAATAATTGGATATACTACCGATAGTTTGACGTGCTAACATGCTAACGAATTAGCACTTTACCTTAAAAAAGTGGAGGAAGTTATGAGTAGAAAATTCGTACATACACCGGAAGGTGTCAGAGATATTTATGGTAAGGAATATGCCAAGAAGAGAAAGGTTCTTGCACAAATTCATTCATCCTTTGAACAGTTTGGGTATCAGGATATTCAAACTCCGACCTTTGAATTTTTTGATGTGTTTGGACGTGAAATAGGAACAACCCCAAGCAAGGAATTATATAAATTTTTTGATAAAGAGGGAAACACCCTGGTACTGAGACCGGATTTTACCCCATCTATCGGTCGCTGTGCTGCCAAATATTTTATGGAGCAGTCACTTCCTGTCCGACTTTGCTATGAGGGAAACACCTATACCAATACCTCAAATCTTCAGGGAAAGCTGAAAGAAGTAACGCAGATGGGTGTTGAGCTGATCGGTGATGGCTCTGTTATGGCTGATGCTGAAGTGATTCATATGGCCATTCTTTCCTTAAAATCTGCTGGTCTGAAGGAATTCCAGGTGAGCATAGGCGAGGTTGGTTTCTTTAAGGGAATCTGTATGGAAGCTTCTCTGGATGAGGAAACAGAGCAGGAGCTTCGTGAGTACATTTCCAACAAAAATTACTTTGGTGCAGAAGAGCTGCTCACCAGTAAGAATTATTCTGCTGAGAGTGTGGATGCATTTTTAAAAATCACGGAATTATTTGGTTCCTTTGAGGTTTTAGAAGAGGCCAATAAGCTGGTTAAAAACGAAAAGAGCCGCAATGCCATAGAGCGGTTGAAAAAATTATATGAGATTTTAAAGCTCTACGGAGATGAGAAATATGTTTCCTTTGACCTTGGTTTAATCAGTAAATATCATTATTACACCGGTATCATCTTCAAGGGCTATACCTATGGTGTTGGTGATCAGGTCGTTTCCGGTGGCCGCTATGATTCACTGCTTTCATATTTTGGAAAGGATGCCGCCTCTGTCGGTTTTGTAATCACTGTAGATGGTGTTATGCAGGCACTTTTATCCAAAGGCCTTGGACCTGATCCTGAACCGTCTGTTACCCTGCTTTTATATCCGGAGGAAACAGTTGCTGATGCCATTCATTATGCAGAGGATATGCGTAAGCTGAATTGCCCCTGTGAAATGGTTTTATGCGACAATCCTGATATGGAAAAGCAGATTCTGGAATTCGCCAAGGAATCTGGCAGGAAAGCGGTTATGAAAATGACGAAAAAAGGTATCAAGAAACTGTACGAAGCTTAGGAGACATGATAAAATGAGTGAAGATATGAGATATATTACATTTGCGCTGGGCAAGGGTCGACTGGCCAATAAAACGCTGGAGCTGCTGGAAGAAATTGGCATTACCTGCGAGGAAATGAAGGATAAGGATACACGTAAGCTGATTTTTGTAAATGAGGAGCTGAAATTAAAATTCTTTTTGGCAAAGGGTCCTGATGTACCTACCTATGTAGAGTATGGTGCTGCAGATATCGGTGTCGTTGGAAAAGACACACTGCTTGAAGAAGGACGAAGGGCATATGAGGTGCTGGATCTTGGCTTTGGAAAATGTCGTATGTGTGTCTGTGGTCCGGAAAGCTCCAGAGAACTTTTAAAGCATCATGAGATGATCCGTGTTGCCAGCAAATATCCCAAGATTGCCAAGGACTATTTTTACAACAAGAAGCATCAGACTGTAGATATTATCAAATTGAACGGTTCTGTTGAATTGGGACCTATTGTAGGACTTTCAGATGTCATTGTCGACATTGTGGAAACCGGTTCTACCCTGAAGGAAAATGGTCTTGTGGTATTAGAGGAGATTTGTCCATTGTCAGCCAGAATGATTGTCAATCAGGTCAGCATGAAAATGGAAGCAGAACGTATCAAAAAATTAATCACAGAATTAAAGGCTCACTTATAAAAGGAGAGAAAAAATATGGCAAGAGAATTTGAAATTGACCGTATTACCAAAGAAACAACCATCAAGGCTGCACTGAATCTTGATGGAACCGGAAAAGCGGAAATAAACACAGGCGTAGGCTTTTTTGATCATATGCTCAATGGCTTTTCCAAACACGGTTATTTTGACCTGACGCTGACTGCCGAGGGGGATTTAGCGGTAGATGCCCATCACACCGTAGAAGACACGGGAATTGTTCTTGGAAAGGCCATTGATCAGGCACTGGGTGATAAAAAGGGAATTAACCGCTATGGCTATTTTATTCTTCCCATGGATGAGGCGCTTGTTCTCTGTGCAGTTGATTTATGTGGTAGACCATATTTTTCCATGGATGTTTCTTTTAAGGGAGAAAAATGCGGTGATATGGACACGCAGCTTGTTAAGGAATTCTTTTATGCTGTTTCCTACAGTGCCGGTATGAATCTTCATTTTAAAATGATTTCCGGTGAAAATGATCATCATATTATGGAAGCAATGTTTAAGGCCTTTGGAAAGGCTTTGGATATGGCGGTTTCCATAGAACCAAGATGTGAGGGTGTTCCAAGTACAAAAGGCTCTTTGGCCTGAGATAAAAGGAGTTTTGTTATGTCTTATAAAAAATTAGTTGCATGTTTATATCTGTCTGAAAAAAAGGCGGTCAGGAACTTTGACGATACCACGGTGGTCTCTGATGATCCTGTCGCACTTGCAGTTTCCTATGCAGATAATGAAGTAGATGAAATTATCATCTTTGATTTATCCTATAATGATGCAACACATGAGGATGCAATCGGTATTATGAAGCAGATTGCAGAGCAGGTAAGTATTCCTGTTTATGGCGCCGGAAATATCAAGCGCATGGAAGATGTTAAGAAAATTTTATATGCCGGCTGTAAAAAGGCTGTCTTAAATTATGGTAAGGAATCCGCGCAGGAGCTTATTGAAGAGGTTTCCAAAAAATTCGGAAAAGAAAAGATTGCCGTCTCCATTGCAAGTGCTGATAAGATTGTCATAAACCAGGCACAGCTTGAGGAGTATGCAGACGAGCTGATCTGTATCGACGAGCATGCTTTAAAGAACTGCCTTGGCACCAGCAAGCTTCCTTTCGTGGCACTTTTATCAGAGGTTTCTCTTGATAAAATGCTTTCGATTCTGGATCGAAGTGACATCAGTGGTGTGGCTGGAAAAATTGTAAATGAAAACAGCAAAGAAATTGCTGCCATTAAGCAGATTGCTGCTGAACGAGGCATAGCTGTAAAAAAATTCGAGCCTACAATGCCTTTTTCTGATTTTAAATTAGGACCAGACGGACTTATACCTGTTGTTGTACAGGACTATCAGTCCGGCCAGGTATTGATGGTTGCCTATATGAACGAGGAAGCTTATATCAAGACCTGTAAAACCGGGAAAATGACCTATTACAGCAGAAGCAGACAGGAGCTTTGGATCAAAGGCCTGACCAGTGGACATTTTCAATATGTGAAAGCTCTGAGTGTTGACTGTGATAATGATACTCTTTTGGCAAAGGTAAAGCAGATTGGAGCTGCCTGTCATACAGGTAATTACAGCTGTTTCTATCGTGACCTGATTCCGATGGAGGAGGAAAATGTTGAAAACCCATTAACTGTTTTTGAAAATGTCACCAATATTATCAAGGACAGAAAGCTTCATCCAAAGGAAGGCTCCTACACCAATTATCTCTTTGATAAAGGAATTGACAAAATTTTGAAAAAACTTGGTGAAGAGGCAACAGAAATTGTCATTGCCGCCAAAAATCCAAACCCTGAGGAAATCAAGTATGAAATCTCTGATTTCTTATATCATATGATGGTTCTCATGGTTGAAAAGGATGTAACCTGGGAAGAAATTACCAGTGATTTAGCTAAGAGATAATTTTTATCATACATAACTGATATTCTGAAACTTCTTTTTTGTGCATAGCATGTATAAAAAAGGAGTTTTTTTATGCAGCGCATTGAAAATCAGGAAAAAAAGCTGGCATTGATTGCACGGATGCGCGAACAGGATATTGCCAACAGCAGCAAGCTTGATTCCTACCAGGGCATCATTCATCCGGTCTCGCAGACAGAGCACAGCAACAGCTCTCATTTAAAAAGTCTTCAGATAAGATTTCTTTTCTGTCTCCTTCTCTTTTTACTGTTTGCCGGATACCGCTTTTATAATGGGGCAAATAAAGACAGTCTGGCGCTGATACAAAGTGAGATTCAAAAGGACTCTGCCCACAATTTGATTGATTTTGCCAAAGATTTCGCTTATACTCTTGATTATGAGAAAATTAGCCTTAAGTGATGAAATACTTTTAAAAATTGAAAAACCTGCAAGATATATTGGCGGCGAAGTGAATTCTGTCATGAAGGACAGGGATCAGATTGATATTCGTTTTGCTATGTGCTTTCCCGATGTTTATGAAATCGGAATGTCACATCTTGGAATTCAGATTTTGTATGACATGTTCAACCAGTTTGAAGATACCTGGTGTGAAAGAGTTTATTCTCCATGGATGGATTTAGACGCTATCATGAGAGAGAATAAAATACCACTCTTTGCACTGGAATCCCAGGACCCAATCAAGGATTTTGACTTTCTGGGAATTACACTTCAATATGAGATGTGTTACACCAATATATTACAGGTCCTTGAATTATCCAATATCCCTTTTTATGCCAGAGAAAGGACCTGGGATGACCCCATTGTAATGGGTGGCGGTCCATGCTCCTACAATCCGGAGCCAATTGCACCTTTCTTTGATCTTTTCTATATTGGCGAGGGTGAAACAGAATATCGTGAGCTGTTAGACCTTTATAAAAAATGTAAAAAGGACGGTACCTCCAGAGAAGATTTCCTCTATGAAGCAGCAAAGCTTCCTGGTATATACTGCCCGTTGTTCTATGATGTAACCTATCAGGAAGATGGCACCATTGCAGCTTTTACCCCAAACAGAGACGGGGTTCCATCAAAAATCATGAAGGAAATGGTAACAGAGCTCAGCGAAACTTATTATCCCAAAAAGCCCGTAGTGCCCTTTATTCGTGTTACCCAGGACAGAGTTGTTCTGGAAATCCAGCGTGGCTGTATCCGAGGCTGCCGTTTCTGTCAGGCCGGACAGCTTTATCGCCCTGTCCGCGAGAGAAGTATTGACTTTTTAAAGGAATATGCCCTGGCAATGCTTAAATCCACCGGTCATGAGGAAATTTCCCTGAGCAGCTTAAGCTCCAGTGATTTTAGCAAATTACCCGAGTTTATTGATTTTTTGATAGAAGAGTGCAGCAAGCGCAAAATTAATATTTCCTTACCATCCTTAAGAATTGACGCCTTTTCCCTCGACGTTATGAGCAAGGTTCAGGATGTAAAAAAGAGCAGTCTGACCTTTGCACCGGAGGCTGGAACGCAGCGCATGCGTGATGTCATCAACAAGGGCTTAACAGAGGAAGTGATTCTGCAGGGTGCTAAGCTTGCCTTTGAAGGTGGCTGGAATAAGGTCAAATTATATTTTATGCTTGGACTTCCCACCGAAACTGAAGAGGATGAACGAGGAATTGCTGTTTTAAGTAATGAAATTGCCAAATTATATTATGAGACAGTTCCTAAGGAAAACCGCAAAGGTAAGGTCCAGATTGTGACAAGTACCTCCTTTTTCATTCCCAAACCATTTACTCCTTTTCAGTGGGCACCAATGTGTACCAAGGAGCAGTTCCTTGATAAGGCTCACAATGTGAAAACAGCTGTCATGGAGCAGCTGAATCAGAAGAGTATTAAATACAATTGGCATGAGGCTGATGTTTCCGTATTGGAGGGTGTTTTCGCCAGAGGTGACCGTAAAATAGCTGATGTCATTTTAATGGCTTATCAAAAGGGCTGTATCTATGATGCCTGGGGTGAGTATTTTAAAAATGATGTATGGATGGAATGCTTTGAGACCTGTGGTCTGTCTGTTGATTTTTATACAACAAGAACGCGCTGTGATGACGAGATATTCCCGTGGGATTTTATCAGCTGTGGTGTGACAAGAGAATTCCTGTTACGTGAATGGAAAAATGCACAGGCACAGAAGGTGACCCCAAACTGCAAAATGGCATGTCAGGGCTGCGGTGCAGCCAGATTCCAGACAGGAATTTGTATGGAAGAGAGGAACTGATCATGAAATACAGAATTAAATTTCAAAAGTACAGCTCCATGATTTTTATTGGACATCTGGATATTATGCGATATTTTCAAAAGGCCATGCGGCGTGCGGAGATTCCCATTGCTTATTCTGACGGCTTCAGTCCACATCAGGTAATGTCCTTTGCAGCGCCCTTAGGTGTAGGTTTATACAGTAATGGCGAATATATGGATATCGAATTAACCAAAGAGGTTTCCACGGACTGGTTAAAGGATACCCTGAATGAAGCGATGGTGGAAGGAATCCATATTGTTTCTGCCAGGGCTTTACCGGAAAAAGCAGGCAATGCAATGGCTTCTGTTGCAGCTGCCGGGTATACCGTGACTGTTCGAGCCGGTCATGAGCCTTCCTTTCCATTTGGTGACAGATTTGAAGAATTCATGTCACAGGAACAGATCTGTTTTACCAAGCAGACCAAAAAGAACGTAATAGAAATGAATTTAAAGGATGGCATTTATGATTTCCAAAGGAAAGCTTCACAAATCTATCTTTTAGTTGACGCCAGCAGCAGCGGCAATATTAAGCCCACAATGATTATGCAGTCCTACTATGAGTTTATGGGTTCCTCCATCGGTGAATTTGACTTTGTTGTGACAAGAGAGGAAACCTATACACGGGATGAAAACAATAAACTTATTCCACTGGAAGAAGCCGGCTATGATATTGCATAATGGAAAAATAACAGCATAATTGCATAACGAAAATATTTACAGCAGGATCAGAAGAGGTTCGCATGATTGATAAGGTACTATTAACAAAATATAATGACATTCCATGCATGTTTGCCTTTCGGGGGGAACGACTTGTTTTTGGACAGTTTAAACAAATGTATGAGGTCGGAGATCTGTTCATTGGTAAGGTTCTGAAAATCCAAAAAAACCTGAATGCCGCTTTTATAGAATATCGAAACGGATGCTTAGGATACCTTCCTTTGTCTGGAAATCAGGATTATAAACCTGAAATGGCGCTTCCTGTCATGCTGAAAAAAGCAGCTGTAAAGACGAAAGAACCCGTTTTATCAGATGAGCTATCATTGACCGGACTTTTTTGTGTTGTAACCAGTAAAAAAGGGAATGTGGTTTTTTCTAAAGCCTTATCGAGTGAAAACAAAAACGCAATTTATTCTGTTCTCGGTCGGGAAGAATTTCCCTTTACCGTTATTGTTCGAACCAATGCTGCAATTCTGCTGGATAATGATAACAGCATGGATTTGGAAGAAGCGTTGGAGCCTCTTTTAAAGGAAATTAGCAATCTGGTCATTGAAATGACTGAAATAGTCAACCGCTGTGATACAAGAACTCTTTTTTCAAATATAACGCAAAAGGAGCATTTCTTATGTTCCTCTGTTGGAAAAATTAAATTGAATTCTGATACAGAAATTATCACAGATGTTCCTGATTTTTACGAGCAATTGAGTAATCGCTTCGGAGTAATTGCCACCAACAAGCATTTACGATTCTATTCTGACTCCTTTCCGTTGCTTTCCCTCTATTCCACTAAAAGAGAAATCGAAAGGGCTCTCTCCAAAAGAGTCTGGCTGAAATCGGGTGGCTCTCTCATTGTCGAGCAGACGGAAGCAATGGTTGTCATTGATGTAAATACAGGAAAAAATGAAAAGAAGCTAAGTAAAAATGATTTGATTATGCAGACAAACCATGAAGCTGTCAGTGAAATTGCATTACAAATTCAAATCAGAAATTTAACGGGGATGATTTTAATTGACTTTGTTAAGCCGGCCAAAATCACGCAGTTAAATGAACTTCTGTTGCCCATGAAAAAAGCACTCTGTGATGACTGGGTAAAGACAGATGTGATTGATATCACTTCCCTGGGACTGATGGAAATTACCAGAGAAAAGAAAGAGGCTCCTTTCCAAACACAGATAAAAAAGGTGGGGTTAGATGGATTTTTTAAAGATTGAAAAAGTGAAGGATGGAAAATATCTCAAGAATTATGAATTAACATACCTGAATAAAGCGGGAAAAGAAAAAGTATATGAAATGGTCAGCAGAAGTGATATTGCTTCCGTTGAAGAGATCGGTTCCAATATGAATGGGGTATCCATCGTTGCTTTTTGCGATGGGAAGCTTCTTTTATTAAAAGAATTCCGCATGGGTGTAAATAAAACCATTTACAATCTCTGCGCCGGTATGATTGAAAAAAACGAACCGGTAGAAACTTGTATTGAGCGGGAATTATTTGAAGAGACAGGACTGAAATTAAAAAGAATTATCGACATTTTGCCGCCTTCCTTTGCCGCAGTTGGGATTTCCGATACCAAAACCAGCATCGCCATTGTGGAAGCAGAGGGAGCTTTTTCAGATTACCATACCTCGGTAAACGAAGAGATTCAGGCCTCCTTTTACACAAAGGAAGAATGCAAAAGAATGCTTCAGACGGAAGAGTTCTCCTCCAGAAGTCAGCTGATTGCCTATTTTTTTACAAAAAATCTATTTGATAAGCTTGACAATTAAGAAACAGATATGCTATTATACTACGGTATGCCGCATAACGAGGTAAAAGTGTGTCCTCTGGATACCACCAAAGTTAGCGAGTAATTATTAGGAGGTGCCTTATGTACGCAATTATTGCAACAGGTGGAAAACAGTACAAAGTTTCCGAAGGTGACGTCATCAAAGTTGAAAAATTAGATGCTGAAGCTGGAAACACAGTAACATTTGACCAGGTTCTTGCAGTAAGTGATAATGGACTTAAAGTTGGCGCTGATGCTGCTAAAGCAACTGTAACAGCAACTGTTATGGATCAGGCAAGAGCTAGAAAAGTTATCGTTTACAAATATAAGAGAAAAACCGGTTACCACAAGAAAAATGGTCATAGACAAGCATACACTCAGGTTAAAATTGAGAAAATTAATGCTTAATAAACAGGTGGCATAATTATGACAGCCATAACAATGTTTCGTGATAAGAAAACAAAGGTATTGGTCGGATTTGAGATTAAAGGTCATTCAGGCTATGCAGAGGCAGGTTCAGATATCATCTGTGCTGCCGTAACTACATTAGCCATCAGTGTACAGAATTCCATCGAACAGTTCTGCGAAAATGTTTCATTTAAACAGAATGCTGATCAGGACGGAGAGATGTATTATCGATTAAAGAGTGAGCCCACACATGATACAAGCCTATTGCTTGCATCTGCATATCTCGGATTTCAACAGATTGCGGAACAGTACACAAAATTTGTAACAGTAAAAATCAAGGAGGTGTAACACCATGTTAAAAATGAACCTTCAATTTTTCGCTCATAAAAAAGGAGTTGGTTCTACCAAGAACGGTA
>CAZUCI010000015.1:34120-45577 GCA_964619485.1 uncultured Lachnospiraceae bacterium | reverse complement strand
ATATCAAGTTCTTATTCAATATATCAAGCTGATCTATTATGTATATATCACATTGATATATTTGTCAATAGAATCAATGCTTATTATGTAAAAAAATAATACAAAAAAAAGGACCGTCTCCCTTTTGACTGTCCCTTTTGTTATCGATACATAAACCTCTAATTCTATTTTTTTACCCCTGTAATCCTTTTGACTGCCTGTCCATATCTTCTACAACAATATCATAAATCTCGCCAATTGATGCACAATATTCTAATACCTGCCATGGCTCATTTGTATGGAAATGGATTTTTATCAATTCCTCATCACCTACTGCCAACAGACAGTCGCCCTTGAAATGCTCCGTAAAATAATCGCTGATTACATCCTCATCTAAATCCGTTCCTTCAATCAACAGCTGTGTGTCATACTTAAATTCCAACATATATTTTTCTCCTCTAATCAAAAGCATCAACAATACTGCTTTCCACATCAATAGCCTCATTTTCCAGCATACCGCGAATTTCATCCTCCATCATTTTTAACTCGGAAGACATATTTTTAAATCTTGCCCTTCGCTCCTTGGTAATACCATCTTCCTTGTAACAGATTCTGTGCTCCATACTTGCCCAAAGATCCATAGCCATAGTACGAAGCTGAATTTCAACCGGATAATACTCCATTCCATCTGTATGGTAGACAGGCATCCCAATGATTAAATGATAGCTCATGTAACCATTTTCTTTTGGATTCCTGATATAATCCTTCTCAATCAGGGTCAAAATATCCGACTGCTGCTTAATCATGTTAATGACAGAATAAATATCCTCTTCAAAATAGCATATAATCCTAACCCCTGCAATATCAGTCAGATTTTCTCTTGCCTCTTCTGCCGAAACCATAATCTTCTTCTTAATCAGCTTCTTCTCTATACTTTTCTTTCCCTTAATTCGGTCCTGAATATGATGAATTGGATAATTCTTATATTTCAGACGAAAATCATTGTTTAAAGTATTTAATCTGACCAGCAGATTGGCTGTTGCATCCCTGTATGGTATGACAAGCATGTCATAATCCGCGTCAGGTATATATAATGGCATCAGCTGTGTTCTGTTAACAGCCAGCTGTGTTCCGCCTTCCCAATCAAAACCTTCACGTAATGCGTCCATGTAACCATCCCCACTCCTTTTTATCTCGCATTATGAATACTATTCTAATACCAGCTTTTGACAAATCTGTGGACAGTTCATAAACTCCCTATTAAAAAGTTATAAAAAACTTTTTAACACGTTACTACACTGCAAACTGACTGTTGTATAGATCAGCATAAAAGCCATTCTTCGCAAGAAGCTCATCATGATTGCCCTGCTCTATAATACTTCCATCCTTCATAACCAGAATCACATCGGCCTCCTTAATGGTGGAAAGCCGGTGTGCAACAATAAAGCTGGTTCTTCCCTTCATCATAGTTGCAAAGGCATTCTGAATTTTAATTTCCGTACGTGTATCAATGGAGGAGGTTGCCTCGTCTAAGATCAGCATTGGCGGCAGACAAAGCATAACCCTCGCAATACATAAGAGCTGCCTCTGTCCCTGGCTTAGGTTTCCTCCAGCTTCTCCGATTAATGTGTCATAGCCTTTTGGCAGTCTCTTGATAAAGCTGTGGGCATGGGACGCTTTTGCAGCCTCAATTACCTCTTCTCTGGTTGCTTCCGGCTTCCCCATGCGGATATTTTCTTCAATGGTACCTGATTTCAGCCAGGTCTCCTGTAACACCATACCATAGGAGGTACGCAGACTCCGTCTGGTCAGGGTACGAATATCCTGATCCATCACAGTGATACTTCCCTGGTCCACATCATAAAAGCGCATTAGCAGATTAATCATTGTGGTTTTTCCGCAGCCAGTCGGCCCAACAATGGCAATTCTCTGTCCTGGCTTTACAGAAAGATTAAAGTGCTCGATGAGCTTCCTGTCAGGCACATAGGAAAAACAAACATCAGAAAGCTCTACCTTGCCTGTTACATCTGATAAAACAACTGCATTTTCGGCCTCTTCTACCTGAGGTTTCTCCTCGATAAGTTCAAAAATTCTCGCTGCACATGCCATGGCGTTCTGAAGCTCTGTCACAACGCCGGAGATTTCGTTAAAGGGCTTGGTGTACTGATTTGCATAGCTTAAAAAGCTGGAAAGCTGCCCTACACTGAGCAGCCCGTTCATTGCTGCAACTGCTCCTACAATTCCGAC
Source organism: uncultured Lachnospiraceae bacterium (assembly GCA_964619485.1). GTDB lineage: Bacteria > Bacillota > Clostridia > Lachnospirales > Lachnospiraceae > UBA2882. The sequence goes on along the minus strand of CAZUCI010000015.1, from coordinate 43,351 downwards.
CCCTGCATAAACCAGACTGTTTACAAAACGTGTTGCCGGGTTGGTGATGGAGGAAAAGAAGGTTGCACGCAGAGAACATTTTGCAAGCCTCTCATTGATTTCATCAAAAGTGTCCATTACATCTTCCTGCTTGGAAAAAGCCTGCACCACCTTCTGATTGGTAATCATCTCATCAATCAGTCCCGTCTGCTCTCCTCTTGTCTCAGACTGGAGCTTAAACATGGAGTAGGTTTTCCTGGCAATAAAGCTTGCAACCAATAACGACACCGGCGTAATCACCACAACCACCAATGCAATGTAAACATTAATGGGCAACATAAAAGCCAGGGTTCCCACAATGGTAATTACACCGGTAAACAGCTGGGTAAACCCCATTAAAAGGCCATCTGCAAACTGGTCTACATCAGCAATGACACGGCTGACTATCTCGCCTGTGGAATGTGCATCCACATATTTCAATGGCAAAATCTCTATTTTATCAAAGGCATCTCTTCTTATATCCCTTACAACGCAATAAGTCATCTTGTTATTGCACAGATTCATCAGCCACTGTGCAGCTGCTGTAACGAGAAGCACCACACCCATTTTTCGCAGAATAGCAAACAGTGCCTCATAATCCACCAATCCTTTATCAATGATAAAATCAATGGCATGTCCGGTTAAAATAGGCAGATAAAGTGTTGTTGCAACGGTCACAATCGCAAGAAGCAGGGACAGACTCAGGAAAAACCAATACTTCCTAATACGCAGTAATACCTTTTTTAAGGTTGACTTCTTCTTCATTTGCTTTTCCATTCTATTTGCCTCCCTTCCCTGCGCTATGATATTGCGATTCATAGATTTCTCTGTATACCTCGCAGTGATCCAGCAGCTGGTCGTGTGTTCCAATACCGGCAATCTCACCATCATCCATAACAATAATCTGATCGGCATACTGGATAGAAGAGGTTCTCTGGGAAACCAGGAAAACAGTCGGTGTATTCTCCATCTCCTTCAAGCCCTTTCGAAGTGCCGCATCTGTGGCATAATCCAGTGCTGAACAGCTGTCGTCCAGAATCAGAATTTCCGGTTTTCTAACAAGTGCTCTGGCAATGGTAAGCCGCTGCTTCTGCCCCCCCGAAAGGTTTCTTCCGCCCTGTTCCACCTCTGACTGAAGTCCACCATCCTTCTTCTCTACAAACTCTCTTGCCTGCGCTGTGGTAATCGCCTCCCAAAGCTCTTCTTCCGTAGCATCCGGCTTACCAAAGGCAATATTTTCAGCAATAGTTCCCTGAAACAAAGCTGCCTTCTGGGGAACAATTCCCACCTTATGGCGCAGGGTTTCAATGTCCATATTTCTTACATCTTTTCCTTCTATGGAAATCCTTCCCTTGGATACATCATAAAATCTTGGAATCAGATTAACCAGAGAGCTTTTTCCCGAACCGGTTCCACCGATAATTCCAATGGTCTGTCCTTTTTTTACCTGAAAACTTAAATCTGTAAGTGCTTCTGCACCTGCCCCTTCATAGGAAAAGCTGACATGATCAAAACAGACAAAGGCGGGCTTTTCTTTCATACTTTTCTCCGAGGTGCTGATTGAAGTATTTTTTGTATCCTTCATGTCTTCTAATTTGCTTTCCTCCATTCCTTCCGGAACAAGAAGAACCGTCTCAATTCTGGATGCACAGGCCATTGCTTTGGTAATGGTCACAATAAGATTTGCCAGCTTTACCAGTTCCACCAGAATCTGTGCCATATAGTTAACCAATGCAACCACCGCACCCTGTGTGATAAATCCACCATCTACTCTGACTGCCCCCACATACAGCAGCACAATCAGCGCAATATTTACAATGACATAGGTGACAGGATTTAGAAGTGCAGAAATTCGACCTGCAAAAAGCTGAATCTTCGTAAGCTCCTGATTCTTAATATTATAGTTCGCAATCTCTTCCTCTTCTTTATTGAAAGCACGAATCACACGAATACCATTTAAGTTTTCTCTTGTTGCAAGAAGCACCTGATCCAGACTTGCCTGTACCTTTTTATATAGAGGAATATTCATAAAAATAATGCCGAAAACTACAACCGCCAAAACCGGGATTTCCACAACAAAAACCAGTGCCGCCTTTGCATCCACATAAAAGGCCATAATCATGGCACCAATCACAATAAAAGGAGAACGCAGAAACAAACGGAGCACCATATTAACGCCATTTTGTACCTGATTAACATCACTGGTCATTCTGGTAATAAGTGTTGAGGTTCCCAACGTATCAATCCTTGAATAATTCAGTCCCTGAATATGAGAAAAAAGCTCATGCCGCAGTTCTTTTGCAAACCCGGTTGCTGCCTTTGCTGCAAAAAACTGCGCTGTAATAGAACAGGTCAGTCCAATCAGCCCCAGGGCAATCAGCACACCTCCCATAGACAAAATAAAAGGCTTGTCCGTATTGGCTATACCACGGTCAATAATCGCCGCCATAACCAATGGGACAAACAGTTCAAAGGATGCCTCTAACATCTTGAATAATGGTGCCAAAATGCTTTCTTTTTTATAGTTTTTCAGGTATTTCATCAAGGTCTTCATGCCGTATTCTCCTGCTGTTTCGTTTTTTCAAACATATTATAAATGGGTTAGAATGTCAAAGCACCCTAACCATTGATTACTCGGATTGTTCCCAATAATTTAAAAGTAATTCCTGTGCTCTCTCCTCAGACAGGTTAAACTTTTGTTCAATCCGCAGCAAGGTGCTTTCTCTTCCAGCTCCAAGCTCTCTACAGGCCTCTATCATAGCACGTATTCCCTGTTCTATTCCCTGTTCTATTCCCTGACGCTCTCTCTCATCCAGCTCGTCCTTCATCAGTTCTTTTAATGCATCACACATATACTTTACCTCCTCAAATTTTTCTTGATTTGCACGTACTACAATGTCCATTACAGACTGATACAACGTATTCTGCTTTTTCTCCTGGTAGGCTTTTAACAGCTTTTGAGGAATACTTTCATCACGTATTTCATTTGTCAAACTTCTCAAATATAGATTTTCATCTTCTGACAAGCCCTGTGTCCAAATCAACTGCATTGGAATTTTTCCACCGTTTATCAAATAGATACCTGCTTCCTTTTCCAAGACCTCGTATCCACATGTTTTAATCAGATGCTGAACAAACTTTCTGGGATAATTATGACTTACAAATGTAATTGTGATTTCCTCAATTTTGATGCTGTCAACTTTGGAAACATCTGCTTTATAAAAGCACGCATAACCAAACACCTTGTAAAAGTCGTCCACGCTTAAATAATCAGTTGGCCCTTTGTATTCTATTATATTATACTGCTTAAATATGTGTCCAATATTTTTTCTTATATGAACATCAGGATTCTTTTTAACAACCAAAACATCCACTGCTTTTGGTTTCGTCCCTAATTGATGCTCACTTTCAAACACAAGTCCATCTAGTTCTTTTTCAAGCTCGATTTGCAGACCGGCAAAAATGCCGGATGCCATTGAAGTCTTTTTTCTTTTTGTACCATCAAATCCTCCTTAGTGAAGTCAGGAGTCTTTCATCATAAAAACTCCTGCTTGTTTTTGTTATTTGGGAAAGCATGAATTTTCTGAAATGAAAATGACTTGAATCGACGATTCAAAATAGACGCAGCAAGAACACTGCAAATAAAAGAAAATATGCTTTTTGTGTGCTGATTATATCAGTAACCGCGCCATAATGCAATATATTCTATCAAAAAACCTCTTTCTGGTTTCTATCCCAAAAAGAGGCTGAAAATTTATTCCTATATTCATAAATGGCAAGCTAAATCCCTATCCTTGTTGCATTTGCACTTGCCAGTGCAAACTGCATATCAAGCATTTCGTTGAAATTTGCTGTCTCACCCTTGGCCAGCGGATTGGTTGTTTCACCGGTCAGGCTGTCCGAGCCTTTGCTCTGCTCGATTTTGCGATTTAAAACATCATCCGGAACTTTGGAGACTTTATTCAGGCTTCCGCGGTTCACAGTATTGGTATTATAAACATATGCGCCAAAGACATTGGCTCCTATTGCTCCTACCTGCATAAGGCTTCTCCTTTCCTATCTATAGCTCTTTTAGATAGCATTATTATAGCTCAAATTATTTATGGATGCAATGCCAAATCTGCTTCATTACCCAGAAAATAAACCAGCCAAGCATTGCGCCAAGACTGTTTAATAAGATATCATCTACATCAAACTCACCAAAATGAGTGATCAGCTGAAAAAGCTCAATTCCCAGTGACAGCCAGAAGGAGTGCAATAAAATCATCCACCACTTATTGATTCCACGAAAGGTGGCGGGAACCAAAAAGCCAAAAGGCATAAATGCCAGGATATTTCCAAACAGATTATCAAACCCATTAATCTGATGATAATATCTGATATACATGCGGATGGTTTTAAATGGAATCAGATTGGCAGAATAGACCCCTTTTCTGACCATATCAACATCCCATTCGTCCATAATACCACGAAGCATGGGGACAGGATATTTGAATACAATCAATCTGATTAATACACATAAATATATAATTAATAAAAAAGCCATCCCTTTACGGACCGGATGTTTTCCCAATTGCTTCTTCCTCTCCATGCGAAATCTTTCAGATTTCATTTTTTGTTTCCTGTCTTCTACCAACGAGATACTTCAAATAATTCTTTGTTAAAATTTTCAATCAATATTTTACTGACACAAGTGTCAGTCCCTTCGCCGGTGCCATTTCACCAGCCTTAGCACGTTCCCTGCTCTGTAATATTTCCCCAATAGACTCAGCTCCGCGTCTGCCTTCACCAATTTCCAGCAACGTTCCGGTAACAATCCGAAGCATATGAAAGAGAAATCCATTTCCCGTATAGGAAAATCGAATTTCATCATCCTTCTCTTCAATATTAATACGAAATATATTTCTCACAGTAGATTTCTTTTTTATCTTTCTGCCACAAAAGCCCTGAAAATCATGTTCTCCCATCAAAAGCGCTGCTGCTTCTCTCATGGCTTCCACATCTAAATGCACCATCCGCTCCCGTTCAAGTCCAAGGTCGTATCGAAATCTCCTTTCGAAAACATGAGGAATATTTGACAATCCCACACGGTATTCATAGGTTTTCTCCACTGCATCGTGTCTGGAATGAAACTGTTCCGGAACAATTTCCACCGATAAAACAGCAATATCCTCTGGCAGATAACGGTTCAGATAGTCTCTGACCTCTTGCACTGAAAGCGCTGTCTCCATATGCACATTAGCAACCTGTCCCCTGGCATGCACACCTGCATCTGTACGTCCGCTTCCAATGACAGTCACCTCCATCCCACTCATGCGAAGCAGAATCTGCTCCAGCTTTCCCTGAATGGTGGCCTCGTCCTTTCCAAGCTTCTGCCAGCCCTGATATCTGCCGCCCTCATATTGTAACAGTAACCGGTAATTTTTCATTAATACACCTTCCACGGATTATCTTTGCCCTGCATAAACAAAATACAGCTTTTAATGGAATCCTCGACTACAGTTCTGACACAGTTGTCAGTATAAAACGCCATATGATGACTGACTGTAACAAACGGCATGGCACGTAAAATTCCAATGGTACGGTTAGGTAACACATCATTTTTATGATCATAATAATAGAGTCCGAACTCATCCTCTACAACATCCAGTCCGGCTCCGCCCAGCTTACCGCTCTCCAATGCCTCGATCAATGCTTCCGAGTCAATCAGCCCGCCTCTGGCTGTGTTCACGATAATGGCACCATCCTTCATTTTTCCAATAGTATCCTTATTAATCAAATGAAAATTATCCTCTGTTAATGGGGTATGTAAGGTGATGACATCGCATTCCCTGTAAATATCATCAAGACTTACATAGGAAGCCTTAGCTTTAACATTTTCCTTTTCATATAAATCATATGCCAGAATTTTGCATCCAAATCCGGAAAGATTGGAAATAACCGCCTCACCGATTCGACCGGTTCCAATGACTCCGATAGTCAAATCCTTCATTTCTCTGCCCATATTTCCATAAAGAGTATAATCCTGTAAATCACCGCGTTTTAAGATTGCTTTCGCTTTACGGATGCTCATCAGAATCAGCATCACTGCGTAATCAGCCACTCCGTTTGGTCCATAGGGCGAATTACTGACATGAATGCCATATTTTTCACAGGCAGCACGGTCAATATGGTCATAACCGATCGTCCTTGTTGCCATATATTTAACCCCAAGCTTTGCAAAAGCTGCAATAAGCTCTTCTGTCATCTTTGAAGTAATAATGTCAATGGCCTCTGCTCCTTCTGACAGCTTTACATTGGACATATCTGGAGCATCCGGACATAGCACAAGCTCCACTCCGGTTTTTTCAGCCATCTGCAGAAATTTTTCCTTTTCATCAAAGGGTCTGCAATTATAAACTACAATTTTCATATGCTTCATCCTCTAATCTTCCTTTCCATAATCCTCATCATCCTTAGATAGCTTTCTAAATAGATTGACATCTCTGACAAGGTAAATAAAACTCTTTTTCGCCTGATCAAAGATACCTTCTTCATTGAGATTAACCACAATCATAGCAAGTGGCAGGGCAATAATCATCCCCAGAACCCCACCAAGCTTCCAACCGATGAACAGTAAAAAAAGGGTTGGAATTGGCTCCATTCCAATGGTATCTCCCATAATCTTTGGCTGAATAATCTGGCGAAGAAGCTGTCCGCCTCCCCACAGCGCCAGCATGATAATCGCCGGCAGAAAATCACCGCTCAATATCTTAATAATTGCCCATGGAATCAATACCGTTCCAGTTCCAAGTATGGGAAAAAAATCCAAAAAGGCAATTCCCAAAGCTACCAGTGCAGCATAATTTACCCTTGCCAGATACAGACCTACACAAAGTAAAAGATACATCCACACTTCAATCTTTAGCTGTGCCTTGAAATATCCACCCACAGATTTTCTAAGACTCTCATATACCAGATCCCATTTCAAAAGCATTCCTTCCGGTACATTTTTCTTTAACGCATTTCCCACATAATCCTTATCGGCAATAAAAAAATATGCAGATAAAAAACACATGATTACACCAATCAGAATGCTTGGAATATGCTTTGCCACATTCCCGATCGCATTGACTGTCGGTGAGCTGACACTTCCAATAATCCCGGAAATATAGTCATTAATTTTACTTCCTGCATTGGAGACATTCACACGCATATCCTTTGGAAGTCCGTTAAACAGCCGGGAGAGATGTGCTCCTGCCTTTCCAAGCTCGTTTTCCACTGCCACCCACATATTAGGGAGGTCCTCCACAAAGCCCACAATCTGATGAACCAGTATACTGCCAACACCATAACCAATCAGCACAATCAGTCCAAGCACCAGTATAATCATAAATACCGATACAGCCTTACGCCTGATTTTCAATTTTTCCGTAAGTACTGCCACTAAGGGATTGGCCACATGAGCCAGAATATACCCCACTATAAACGGCATAAAGAAGACAATCAGCTTTGGTCCCAGCCATAGCAGTAAAAACAGTGCAACAACCGGAATCACAATATTCAGAATCAGCTTAGAGTAATGTCTCAATGTATTCATAGATTTCGTCCCTTCCCTGCTTACTTAACGCAGAAAACGGTAAGAGTACGCATTCCTTTGGCGCACCCAGGCCTTCTCTTACAATTTTTAATTGTTTCTGTATCTGAGTTCTCTTAATTTTATCCAGCTTTGTTGCAATAATAACAGGATCATAGCCCTGTGAATGAATCCACTCATACATCTGCTTATCATTAGCTGACGGCTCATGTCTAATATCAATGAGCAAAAATACAGCCTTCAGCATCTTGGACTGGTGCAGATAATTCTCAATCATCTTGCCCCATTTTGCTTTTACTTCCACCGAGGCACTGGCATAGCCATATCCCGGCAAATCCACAAAATAGAGCTCCTCATTTATATTATAAAAGTTGATAGTCTGGGTTTTGCCCGGTTGAGCTGATGTTCTTGCATAATTTTTACGGTTCATCAGCCCATTAATCAGAGAGGATTTTCCAACATTACTTTTTCCTGCAAATGCAATCTCCGGCATCTGATTATCCGGTAAGGTACTTGTAATCCCACAGACTGTCTCTAAATTTACATTTTTAATAACCAATTATTTTCTCCTAATTCTTCCACACCGGGGAAGCAGCTTGTTTTCCCTCTTCGTGCACAAAACGCCGCCCTGTAACAGGCGGCGCACTATTATTTTGCTTTCATTTTAACTTCTCTTCTGATAATTTCAGGCTTGCTTTCACCTAAAACTGCGCCTTTGGTAATAATACAGGTTGCAATGGTATCATCTGATGGAATTTCATACATAATCTCCATCATGACACGCTCAATGATAGAGCGAAGTCCTCTTGCTCCTGTTTTTCTATCCAAAGCCTGTGATGCAATCACCCGAACTGCGTCCTCTTCAAACTGCAGCTCCACCTCATCCATCTCAAACAGCTTCTTATACTGCTTAATTAGAGCATTCTTGGGTTCTGTCAGAATACGCACCAGGGCATCTTCATCCAGTCCCTCCAGCGTTACAGAGATTGGCACACGTCCAACGAATTCTGGAATCAGACCAAAACGCACCAAATCCTGTGCGGTCACTTCTTTAAAAAGCTCCCCTAATTCTCTACTGCTCTTACTTGCAATTTCTGCATTAAATCCAATTGATTTGCGGTCTAACCTTGCTTCTACAATCTTCTCCAATCCGTCAAAAGCACCTGCACAGATAAAGAGAATATTGCTGGTGTCAATCTGTAATAATTCCTGGTTTGGATGCTTTCTTCCACCCTGAGGTGGAACACTTGCAACCGTTCCTTCAATAATTTTCAAAAGTGCCTGCTGTACACCTTCACCGGATACGTCTCTGGTGATGGACACATTCTCGCCCTTTTTTGTGATTTTATCAATCTCGTCGATATATACAATACCGAACTGAGCTCTCTCAATATCATAATCTGCTGCCTGAATCAGCTTCAGAAGAATGTTCTCCACATCCTCTCCAACATAGCCTGCTTCTGTCAGCGTCGTTGCATCTGCAATTGCAAATGGAACATTAATGATTTTGGCCAGAGACTGAGCCAGATAAGTCTTACCGGAACCGGTAGGTCCTATCATAATAATATTACTTTTCTGTAACTCAACGTCTGAGTCCTTCTGTTCTGCGGTTACTCTCTTATAGTGATTGTATACAG
>CAZUCI010000015.1:12128-34110 GCA_964619485.1 uncultured Lachnospiraceae bacterium | reverse complement strand
TTTTAGCCTCTTCCTGACCGATTACATAGTCATCTAAGAATTTTTTGATTTCAACAGGCTTAAGCATGTTGATTTCAACTTTTTCTTCCACATCATCTTCGAACTCTTCATCCAGAATCTCTGAGCATAAATCAATACACTCATCACAGATATAGGTTCCATTCTGGCCTGCAATCAACTTGCGGACCTGATCCTGGGTTTTATTACAAAAAGAACATCTAATTTTATCTTCCGGGGTTCTTCCTGCCATTTGATAGCTCCTGTTTCTATTTTTCTTCTACTGCATCATTTCTGGAGGAAATAACCTTGTCAACAAGACCGTAAGTCTTTGCTTCCTCAGCGCTCATCCAGTTATCTCTCTCAGTGTCAGCAGTAACGACCTCAAGATCTTTTCCTGTATTATCAGCGAGAATTTTATTTAACTTCTCTTTTGTAGCCAGGATATGCTTTGCCGCGATCTCAATCTCAGTTGCCTGTCCCTGAGAACCACCAGAAGGCTGATGGATCATGATTTCAGCATTGGGAAGAGCCATTCTCTTTCCCTTTGTTCCACCTGCCAGTAAGAATGCACCCATGCTGGCTGCCATTCCGATGCAGATTGTGCTTACATCACATTTAATATAATGCATGGTATCATAGATTGCCATACCTGCCGTTACGCTTCCCCCTGGGGAATTGATATAAAGGTGAATATCCTTATCCGGATCCTCAGCCTCTAAGAAAAGCAACTGTGCCACTACAATACTTGCGGTTGTCTCATTTACTTCCTCACCTAAAAAGATGATTCTGTCCTTTAATAATCTTGAATAGATATCGTAAGAACGCTCTCCACGACTTGTCTGTTCAATGACGTAAGGTACTAAACTCATGGTAAATCCTCCTTGTCATTTTATGTTTTCTGACAGCTTGACCAAACTGTTCAAAAGAAAAGTTTATTTCTCTTTTGCATTCTCTGTAACAAATTCAGCAGCCTTGGTAACAGCAATATCAGCCATAATTTCTTTCTTTCCGGCTTCTCCAACCATCTCTTTTACCTTGTCAGCTTCCATCTTGTACATTTCAGCCATCTTATCTACTTCTTTATTGAAATCTTCCTCAGTAGCTTCGATTTTCTCTGCAGCAACAACTGCTTCCAATACTAATCTGCTCTGAATTCTCTTCAATGCCTGAGGTTTAATCTGCTCTGTAAGCATCTCTGGTGTTGCACCTGTAAACTGCATATACTGTTCCATGGAAAGTCCCTGAGACTGGATACGCTGTGCAAATTCATCCACCATCTGTCTCTGAACAGTTGCAACATAAGCGTCTGGAATTTCCATAGCAGCGTCAGCGATGATTGCATCGATAACTGCCATTTCCTTCTGGTTTTTAGCATCTGTCTCTTTCTTTGCTGCAAGGTTTTTCTTAACGTCCTCTTTGTACTCAGCAAGTGTTTCAAATTCAGAAACCTCTGATGCGAATTCATCATCTAATTCTGGAAGAACGGTCTCTTTCACATCTTTGATTTTCACCTTGAATAAAGCAGGTTTTCCAGCAAGATCCGGTGCATGGTATTCCTCCGGGAAGGTAACATTAACTTCTACTTCGTCTCCGGTATTTTTTCCAATTAACTGCTCTTCAAAGTTGTCAATAAAGGAATGAGAACCGATTACCAGATCATAATCCTCTCCTTTTCCACCTTCAAAAGCCTCTCCATCAACAAATCCTTCAAAATCGATGGTTGCTGTGTCTTTATCCTGAACAGGACGGTCTTCTACAGTCTTGGTAGCGCCGTTCTTTTCTCTTTCTGTATTGATTACGTTATCAACTTCCTCGTCTGTTACAGAAATGTCAGCCTTCTCAACAGTAACACCCTTGTATTTTCCCAAGGTTACTTCAGGCTTTAATGCTACAGTAGCTGTGAAGACGAATGCTTCACCCGGATTCAGGGAAACAACATCAATCTGTGGTGTGGAAACGATTTCCTCTTCAACCTCATCATAAGCTTTTTCATAAGCTGTAGGGATTACTGCATTGGCAGCGTCTTCAAGGAAAACTCCCTTGCCATACATTTTTTCCACCATTGCTCTTGGAACCTTTCCCTTACGGAATCCCGGAACACTGATGCTTCCTTTATTTTTCTGATATGCAGCTTCTGTTGCTTTTTCCATTTCTTCAGCAGAAACCTCAATCGTAAGCTTCGCCATGTTCTTTTCTAATTTTTCAACTTTAACGCTCATTTTAATCTTTTATCCTCCTATCACGTTAGCGGATATCTATACATACCCACAGTCATTTTACAATTATAGCATAGGTTTTTTTAAAATACTAGCATTTTTTCCCGTAGATTACTCTGGCCGTAACGCCCTTACACATTCCCAGTTTCCCGGACAATGCGTTGATTTTTTCCTCCGGTGCATCCACCACCACGCTGATAACATTCATACGGTTCTGAATATGGGGGATACCCATTCTTCCGATAATATATTCTCCCGCCTCATGCAGAATCTGATTCAGACGCTCCACCGAGTCCAGATCCTCCACTATAATTCCTATGAGTGCCACTCTGTTTACAGCTTCCATAGCTCTCCTCCTAACAACGTGGTATCCGCCTCATCATGGCTGGCCACAATCATGGTTCTACCCTCACAATGCCTTTTTAAAAAATCAACCGTCCGCAGCTTCGTATCCTCATCAAGCCCGGAAAAGGGTTCGTCTAAAAGAAGAGGCACTGATTCATCTCCATATCCATACACAACCGCCCGCATGAGTGCACAGCGCTTCTGCATGCCACCCGACAGCTGCTCTGCTCTCTGTCTCAGGCAGTCCGCTGGAAGAATCTCTAATATCATCTTCTCCAGCTCTCTTTCTTCAATTCCGCGGTCGTTGGTTAACATAATGTTCTGGAATGTGGTCAGCCCTGGGAACAATCTGTTTTCCTGGAAGCAGAAGGCGCTCTTTGTCATGCCCTGAATCTTTCCTGCATCCGGCTCCTCCAGCCCTGACAGAATACGAAGGAGTGTTGTCTTGCCGCTGCCAGACGGTCCCATAAGTATATAGCATTCCCCACGCCTGAGTTCTTTATCATAATTTTTCAGGAGCTTTTTTTCATTGAAGGCTTTGCTTACACCACAAATTGAAATTCCTCCATTTTCTGTGGAAACAGATCTTTTCACCCTCGCTTTGAGGAAACGGCTGTTCTCCATACTGTTCCGCATCCACCCAAGAATTATCCCAAGCACCAGCTTCTCCATTAAAAAGCTCAAAAGAATCAGTGCTAACGTCCAGGCAAACAAGCCAGGAGTATCCAAATAGATTTTAGACATGTAAATTCTCTCTCCTATGGAAAAATCAGGAGTTCCAATTACCTCTGCCGCCACACCGGACTTAAAGCTCATCCCTATGGATATTTCCAGACTGCTCTTCAAAAAAGGGAAAGCTGCCGGAAGATAGACGGCACAGACTTTTGCCATGCCCCGGATTCCATAAACCTCAGCAACCTCAAGAAGTTCTCTGTCCGCCGCCTGGATTCCCTGCTTCACACTGATACATACATTGGGAAATACCACAAAAAAGCTAATCCACACAGAAAGATAAAAGGCTCCCTGCCAAATCAGTAAAAGCACAACAAAGCTAGCCACAGGGATGGACTTCATCACGCTTAGTACCGGCTCCAGAAAGGCTTCCAGTATATGACTTTTTGCCGAAGCACTTCCAAGCAAAATCCCCATTATAAAAGCGAGAAAAAAGCCAGACATAATCCGCAGCATGGAAAAAAAGCAAACCTTGTAAAAATCAGCAGTAAAGAGCAGACCGGCCAGGGTTTTTAACACCCCCACCGGTCCAGCCAGTAAAATATCATTTTGAACAATTTTGGCAAGTACCTGCCATACAATCAGCCAAATGAGCAGTACTATGCTTTTTTTTAAATATTTTTTCCGAATAGCTTTCACTCTTATTTTCCTATTTTAGAATATAATAGAATTCATCTGCAGGCAGGGTTCCCCCAACTGCTTCCGGATTCTGGTCAAACAGCACCTTCAGATAAGCAGCTAAAGCTTCCTGCATCTGTGTTCCATCAATATAGGTAATATTACAAAGCGGCATTGCTTTCTGGGCTATCGGCGCTTTTTCAATAATACCTGCTGCTGCCACAAGCTCTGCTGCCTCTTCCACGTTCTCATTTGCAAAAGCAGCACTGGCCTTCTGTTCTTCCATAAATGTTTTCACAGCCTCCGGGTGGTTCTGTAAAAATTCATTTCTTACAACCGTAACCCCTGTTACAAGGCTTGTTCCATTCTCCGCTGCTGCCTCCCACTCTGCATTACAGTTAATCACCACGGAAAGTGCCTCATTTTGTGCACATGCCACTGTGACAAATGGCTGTGGTAAAAGTCCAATTGCATCCGGATTCTCCGAGAGAACTGCCGCTACCTCCGTAGCCTCTGATTTATATTCCAGAGTCACATCGGAAAGTGTAATACCGTTTTGTGCCAAAAGATACTGCAGAACATAGTCCGGTGTGGTACCTTTTCCCGTCAGATAGATTGTCTTCCCGGATAAATCTGCAACACTGGTGATATTTTTATCTCCGGACACCATATAAAGAACCCCAAGTGTATTAATGTCAATAACAGAAATCTGTCCCTGGGTCTTATTGTAGAGCACGCTGGCAACATTTGCCGGAATCAGGGCAATATCAATGTTTCCCTGAATTACCTGCGGAAGAATCTCATCTGCTGCCGTAGACATACTGAACTCATAATTTCCTTCACAGGTACCTTTCTCCATTTCATCCATCAGCTTTACCAGCCCCATGGATGTCGGTCCCTTCAAAGACGCAATGCGGATTGCCGTATTATCAGCTTCCACATCCCCAGCAGCCGCTTCTGTTACTTCCGCTTCCTCTGTGGGCTCCTCAGCTGCCTCTGTGGTTTCTTTCTGTACTTCCTTTTCCTCTTCCTGTACTGTCTCTTCTACCTCAGTCCCGCTCTGGTTTCCACAGCCAGCAAGCATTCCCACGGACATGGTCAGTGTCAGTAGCACAGCTAAAAGTTTTTTCTTCATTTTCATCCTCCTGATTTTTTGTTGGAACGTATCCTCCAAATTATCTGATTGCGAATTATATTCTATCACAAATCCAGATATAACGCATCCGCCTTTTTCTGGAATAGAGTAGATTTTTTCCATGCCTTTTGATAAAATAAGTCTAGAAAAATGAAGCCGAGGATAATGACATGATTTGTAAAGAATGTGGTGCCGAATTTGATGAAGCACTTCCGTCCTGTCCCTACTGCGGAGCTCTGAACTATATTGGAGCAGAAAAAGAATATCAGGACAGCCTTGACGAGCTGAAGGAAAATCTGTCCCAGATGGGCGATGATACCAAGGAGGCTTATCATGGCGAGCTTAAGAAAAACCGCCTGGTTCTTATAACCACCTTCTGTCTGCTTTTACTGGGAATTGGAATTGTGATTGGTGTTTCTCTCTTTCTTTCCAATAGAAGTGATGAGAAGTATGCTGCCGAAGAGCGTTCACGTATTTTGTGGCGCAAGCAGTATGAGCCTGTCATGGACGCCATGTATGAGGATGGTGATCTGGATGGACTGCTGGTCTTTGTGGAGGATCACAGCTCTGATACCGGGTACTCTGCTTACACCTGGCGGCATATGGATTTTCTGAAGGTCTATGAATACTATTCTACCTTCCAAAACGACCTGACAGAGCTGGATTTTTCCGATCCGGCTGATATCCGATGGTTTCTCTATGACGCAGTCATGATTCACTATTATAACCGGGAAGGGAATTATGATTACTCTGATGAGGAGAAAGAGCAGCTTACACTTTGGTGTCAGGAGGTTCTTGACACAGTCTATCAAAATATTGGAATGACCCCCGAGGAATTTGAAACATTTTATGGTGAAATTGCCAGCGATGATTCCCTGCATATTCCTGATTTCAGAAATATCACAAAATACCTTAAGGAGCATAATTATCCAATTCAATAAAAATAAAGGGACGCAATAAGTCAAAAAGGAGCACAACCATGAAATGTGAATTTTGCGGAGCAAACATCCGCATCCGGGATGAGGTATGTCCCTACTGTGGAATGAAAAAATCCCAGTTTGAAAGTCATCGTCGTGATATGAGAAATTACCATCACGAATTTGAACAGACAAAGGAAAGTGTCTTAAAGGAAAACAAGGTCTATGGGAATCTGACCGCCCGTATCACAGTCTGCTGTATCCTGGCAGTCATCCTGATTGCCCTGATCCTGTGCAGCCAGAACAGCTATCAGATTTCCAAGACAATCCGAAAAGCAAAGCTGCACTCCAACGAGCCTTCCATTCACCGCCAGCTGTCTGCCTATGAGGATGCCGGCGAATACAGCAATTTCTATTTTTACTGTAACGAGAATTCGCTCTATTACATCATGGGTGATGAGGGCTGCAGCCTCAATGAGTTTGAAATGGTATACACCTTTGCCACCCAGTATAATTACACCGTCTCTGAGCTGTCACGTATGATCTGCTTTAATGAAGAATCCTACTACAAAAAAGATGATGTACTTGACCAGCTGATTGACGGATATGAAACCTTTCACAAATACTATGAACGATACATAGATTCCGGTGAGAATTCCTACTTCTACGAGGACAGTGCCTACGACCAGAAGCATCTGGACTGTATTGCTGACATGTCCCGGGAGCTGGACCAGCTGATTGGCTTCTATTTTCATCTGGACGAGGAGCAGCTTGCTGCATTCCCGAATCTCAGTACCGGTAAAAAATATGTCATGTTAGAAGACGCATGGGAGGAACTCTTATGAAATATGAACGCCTGTATAAACTGTTAAAACCGGTTATGTTTGTTTTAATTGCCGCCTGCGTCATCGCCACATTTGTACTGTTTTTTAATCTCCATGACGACTTGACTGATTATACCATTAAACCCAGCAATCTCTATTATACATTGGATGGAAAAACCTATAATTCCCTCTACCAGAATACCATGCGTAACGAAGCGCTTGGTGCCAACCAATCCCCCGAGCTGATAGAGCTGTATCATATTGGACAATATTTTCACAACAGTATCTATTATTATGCCGCAAAGGGAACAGGTTCTGTAAAGTCAGATAAATACCTGACTGACATGACCAGGGATCGTGCCTGCGTCAGTGATTTCTCCTATGCCCTGGATGAGATTGATAAGCTGTTTAAAGATAAATAAAAAAAGAACATGAAGAAGAGCCGTGACATCCCCAATCCGTCAACGGCTCTTCGTATTTTTATTCCTATTACACATGCCATTATACTATCATAGGCACTTTACCAATTCACCACCCTAAATGGGTGGTTTTATTCACTCTAAAGGTGTAAAACCGGCATTGTCCCTGATTTCCTGCTCCTGAAAGAGGCGATTCACTGTTATACGATACTCTCGCAGCGATCCCGTCTTGCGAATAGTCTTTCCATACTCCTCTGCATTGGTAAACATGCAGAGCATATAATGCCATAGCTCTTTCATTTTCTGAAGTACAACCACATCTCCGGACAGAACTTCCGCATATCGGCCTGTCAGCTCCTCCAGAAACGCTTTCAATCTCATTTTATCCAGTTGCCCCTCTCCCTTTATTTCTTCAATCAACGCAGGATTTGCAATCATGCCTCTTCCAATCATCATGCCATCCAATGCTATATAATCTGAGGGATTCCAGCGTCTATACAGTTCCTCCACATCCGCCGGTCGAAAAAGATTGCCATTATAGCAGAGAGGATTTGTGCTGTGCTCCAGTGCATAGGCAAACTGCTCCAGATGCGGCTTACCCTTATAAAACTCCTTTTGAACTCTTGGATGAATCATCAATTCACATACCGGATACTGATTAAAAAGCTCCAGAATATCCGGGAACTCATCCACTCCAAATCTTCCAATTCTGGTTTTAATAGAAATATTCATATCGGGAAGACCATCAAAAATTTCATCTAAAAACCGCTCCAGACCATCCGGGTTTGACAAAAAACCTGCTCCCTTTCCCTTGGCGGTCACAGTCCCTGATGGGCATCCCAAATTGATATTAATTTCCTTATATCCCATTTCCCTTAGCTGCTTTGCAGTTTCGATAAATTCGTCAGCCCGGTTCCCAATGATCTGTGGAATCACCTGAAGACCCACATTATTCTCCGGCAAAACATCTCTTTTTTCTTTTGGTCGCATTTCCTTCTTCTGATTCGGTGCAATAAAGGGTGTAACATAATAATCTGCAGGCGCAAAATACTTTGCCTGCAGATTACGATAAATATACCCCGTTATGCCCTCCATCGGTGCATAATAGTATTTCATTTTTTACCTAGTTTCTCCAATATAATGTGACATCAGCGTTAATCGGGGTTGAAAAATCGAATGGATTACCATTTTCATCTGTCCAGCTTCCAGCCTCGGCTGTCGGCTGAAGCAGCGGAGCCTGAACTGTTGCCCCTGCTTCTACGCTCTGTGAACCAAAGGTTCCGGAGTCAAAGCTGAATACAACCGTGTAGATTGCTGCCGGTTCGGGCACCGGTTCCTCTACCGGTGTTGTTGCCGGTGCCTGACTGGCTGGCAGTGGATAGAGAATATCCATTGGGTCCGTTGAAGTTTTCTTTTTTTCCGTTTCTTCCTTCTTTTGCGCTTCCTTTTTTGGTTCTTCCTTCTTAGGTTCTTCCGTCTTTGGCTCTTCCTTCGTTTCTTCCTTCTTCCACTCCTTCTCAGCAGTGAAAAGAGCCCTCTCCTCAGTACTATTGATGTTTTCAAGCTTGTTTAACGCCCAGTCACCATACGCTT
The DNA here is from genome assembly GCA_964619485.1 of uncultured Lachnospiraceae bacterium. Classification (GTDB taxonomy): domain Bacteria; phylum Bacillota; class Clostridia; order Lachnospirales; family Lachnospiraceae; genus UBA2882. Next base: position 25,311 of record CAZUCI010000015.1, on the reverse strand, counting down.
CATACTCGATCGGATGTAATTCCTGTTCTTCCCCATTTACCTCTTTCAAAACAATTTCTGAGAAATCCTGATTTCCTCTTGTATCCACTGCATATCCCTGAGGTATCTCCACCGGGTCACCAACAAGCTCTCCTGTCTCTGTCTTAAGCTGAAGCTCTCCATGTCCCTCCGGGAATGAGAAGTTTGAATGAAAAATTCCCTCTTCATCAGCATAGACATCCACGTTCATAATTGTTCCACGGATTGCCATCGTCGCATTCGGAGTTTCAACCTGATAGGTTGCATTATCTCCAAGCTTATTATCAATCTTATGAAGTGTAGTTCCTTCATCCATATGAATGACCGTTTTGGAATTCTGTGCATCACCGTCCGCTTCCAGCCAGATATGTGTGTTTTCGTTTAAATAAACATATTTATCTTCATCCAGCCGCAAATCCAGTTCACTGGCCGCACCAACCTTCACATCATCTCCAGACTCCAGATTCATATCCGAATAGGCATCCAGTGTATCTCCGACACTTTCTCTGAACACACTGACGGAGCCTATTGCATCCAGGACAGAGATATTACGAAACGCATCTTTTCCATTCAAACTTAATACAATACCTACGGCTGCACCTGCAGCGACAACCACACCAGCGCCCGCAATCGCCACAACCTTATTGGCAATGATTTTTCCACCTGGTAACTTCATTTTCTCTCCTCATTTCTACACACTATAGTTTCCTCTTTCCTTTATACATCACAATGCTTTAAAGCTTCTACCATACGTGCATCCAGCTTTCCCTCTTCCACCATGGAATCCAGAATGGAAAAGGCCTTTTCCCTGGGCATTGGCTTTTTGTAGGGACGGTCTGTGGAGGTCAATGCATCATAGATATCTGTCACTGCCAGAATTCTTGACTCTAACGGCAGCTCCTTTGCTGTCAGATGATTGGGATAACCTGTTCCGTTCAGAGCCTCATGATGTGTCACTGCCCATCTGGTGCAATCCTTAAAATACCGGTTAAAATGAACCTTGCCAAGAATCTTTCCCGTCATCACAACATGGCTCTCCATAATCTTTCTCTCATCCTCTGTGAGAGTTCCTTTTCGAATTTTAAGGCATCCCATTTCTTCCTTCGTGAAAAGTGGAACAGGTTTCCCCTCCGGCGATTCAAAAACGGCTTGCTCCAGCTGATTCAGTCTTTCCATAACATCATCAGACAGGAAGCCTTTGGAATCAATATCCTCTACAAACTGCATGGTATCCTTCAAAAATTTCTGTTCCTCTTCCCATTCTTTGTCACTGCTTTTTCCCTGCAGCTTACGAATCAGGGCATAGCTTTCAAAAAGCTGGAACCTCTGTCTGATGAGCTCTATTTTAGTATCAAGGCGGGTCGGCTTGTTCATAACCTCCAGCGGCACAATCATCTTGCCAATATCATGCAGAAGTGCTCCCATCACCAGCTGTTCCTTTCGCTGGGTATCAAATTCCTCTTCAAATCTGCCCTCATGATACTGCTCTTCCAGATAATCTGCAAGCTTCCCTGCATAATCTGCCACCTTTCGCGTATGTGTGGCATTGTAAGGGGTGCGTTCATCAATAGCAGTTGCAAGTGCCTCTGTAAAGGACCACATCTGCTCCTTCAGCTCCTCTGTATAACGTATATTCGATATTGCAATAGCCGCCTGAGAAGCCAGGGACAAAATAATAAACTCAAATTCTTTATCAAATGCAATTACATTACCCTGTTTATCCGTCGCATTAATCAGCTGCATGACCCCGATCACTTCACTCTCGTGATTTGCCAAAGGGATGACAAGCTGAGACTGTGTATGATACCCTGTCATCGCATCATATCTTTTGGGGCCGGAAAAATCAAAGGTATCATTGTTCCAGACATCCTCGATATTAATAACCTTTCTGTGGATTGCTGAATACGCACAGATATTTTCTTCACGAAGAGGGACCGGTGGAAGATCTATTTTTTCACCGTTTTCTCCCTTGCTGATATTCATGGATAAAGTTTTCATTACCTTAAAGGCAAGTGCATCATCCTCCAAAACATAAAGAGTACCTGCATCAGCTGATGTAATATTCATGCTTTCAATAAGGATTTTTTCCAATAGCTTGTTTCTGTCATTTTGCGTTGTAAGAGAAATTCCTATATTTAATATTTCTCTAAATTCCTTCTGTCTAAGCTCCATGTTATTCCTCCCAAAGCTTCTGCCAATACATCATGGAAGTCTGAAATGCCTCAATTCCCTTTACCTCTATAAGAATGGATATATTATGATTTTCATTGAAAAGAGCATTTTTCATCTCCTTCTTAAAGGAATTCCAGTCTATTTTCCCCTCTCCCACAGGCAGATGCAGATCATCTCTTAAATCATTATCATTGATATGCATATGCTTTACAAAGGGTGCCGCAGCCTTCAGCCAGTCCGCTGCCGGATAATCGGCTAAGGAGGCATGTGCATAATCCAGACAGAGTCCAAAGTTACTCACATCCGCTAATCGTTCACCCAGCCTTATCCAAAGCTCAGGGTCTAAGTCAAACATATTTTCCATATATATTTCAATTTCACTATATTCACTGCAAAGACTGCGAAAGAACGCCTCATTAATCTCCAGCCAGCTGTCCATATAAGAGGCTTCCTTAAAGCCGGCCAACAGTCCCGTATGGAAAACGACTCCCTTTACTCCAAGTCTTCTTCCAATTTCCATAGATTTTTTCATACATTGTTTGGAATGCTCTGCAATGACCGGATCAGCGCTGTGAATCGTCATATCCAAAAAAGCGCCATGCAGCGTATCCTTTGACCGGTCTCTGGCTAACTGTTTATACAGCTCTATTCTCCTGTCAATTTCTGCATCATTTCCATAAACACATGGAAGAAAAAAGTCATTATATTCAAATGCAGCACCATATTTTTCTGCTATTCTTACCGATTCTTCCAAACGACAAATGTCTGGAATCATCAATATCTGAAATTTCAAAAAACCGCCTCGCTTTCTACAATTGAGTGCTTTGCTCACTGCGCAGAGTGCCTGTCACCTTATCCAGAGAATACACCATAACTCCCTTGGATTTTCCCTTCAATGGAATCTCACCAATTTCCGTTGCCTCAATTCTGTCCTTTACGGCCTCGTAAACAGATTCGCTGATCAAAACCTGTGCACGCTTTGCGTTGCTTTCCAGTCTCGCCGCCGTATTGACGGTGTCACCAATTGCCGTATAATCCATTCTGAACTCACAGCCAATATTTCCAACAACCGCCGGTCCACAGTTTACGCCCACACCAAAGCCGACCGTTCTGCCATATTTCTCCATCATCTTTTTTTCCAGTTCTTCAGAACCCGCCTGAATATCTCTCGCCGTGCAGACAGCCCGGAAAATATAATCATCCAGATCAAAGGGCGCATTGAACACCGCCATGGTCGCATCCCCCACAAACTTATCCAGGGTTCCGTTATTCTTAAAAATAGAGTTGGTGGTCAGGCTCAGATACTCATTCAGTATTTCCACGACCTGCTCGGGCTCTAAGCTCTCCGACATGGTTGTAAAGCCTCGGATATCCACGAATAAAACTGCAATATCCCTGTTCTCTCCACCCAGCTTGATTTCCAGGTTATTCTTATGTGCAAGCTCTTCCACAATCTGTGGAGCCACATATTTTTTGAAGGCATCCAGTGTCTTCTTTCTGCGGATTTTTTCCAGTAAATACTGACTGAAAATCTTGTATACAAAAACAATCAGAAGCATAACAGGAAGATAAAGCAATGGAATGGTATGCCCCTTTGCTCTTAAGAGCACCCCCACTAAAACCTCAAGTCCCACAGATGCTGCTAAAAGCAAAATAGAAACAACCAAATTGCTCTTTTTAATCAGGAAATAAAAGGCGGCTGCAAAAAGTGCCATCAAAATTCCACACAGCCATACATTCACTGGCTGTGAAAATTTCCCCTCCAAAAGTGCCTCCAGAATGTTGGCATGAATCTCAACCCCATACATCTGAGTGCCCTTTTGCACTGCCACATTGAAAGAATCCTGTAAGCCCGGCGCATAGGCACCCACAAATACGATACAATCCTTAAACACTCTGGAATCTATGGTTCCGTCCAGCACATCACACAGAGAAATTGCCTCATATCCGCCACTCCTGCCGGAAAAGGTAAATTCTGTCTGATTGCTGCTGTCCAAAACAGGCGTTGGAAGAGAATCAAAGGGTCCCTGCCAGGAGCGGTAGGCTTTGTAGGTTGCATATGCCAGACTGTCCAGCTGTTGTCCGTCCTGATTCATATAAAGCTGTGTCTGTCTGATATATCCATCCGTATCCTGAACCGTGTTGGCAAAGCCATAGGCTGTGGATGCAGCCTTCAGCTTCTCATAGGGAACCTCTATCCGTTCCACCGCTCTGTTATTGACAAAGGATACACCCTCTTCAAAACGATTGATTTCCGTCTTATATACAACATTGGCGGCTGAGATAACATTCCCCGCTTTTTTACACGCCTCTGCAAAGTATGCATCTCCACCTTCATCCTTATTTCCTATGTACATGACATCGAAGGAAATAACAGCAGGCTTACTGTCTTCCCTGGACAACGTCTCCACAAGCTTCCCCGGAATTTCCCTGCTCCAGTCACTTGTCGGTCCGTAAGCCTCCATTGTTTTCTCATCAATTTTAATAATCTTAATCTGCTTATTCAGTGTGGATGTTCTCTGATAAGCCGCATCCTTTACAATATTGTCCCAGGATGTAAGCGGCTGGGCAATACACAAAAATGCCGTAATCAGAAAAAGAACTGCTGCTGTAATTAAGTCTGTAATCTTTTCTTTCATAATGCCTCATCCCATCCTTTTATTCCGCTGACGTAAAGGTATAGTCTCCACTGCTTGACACATAAAAGCCCAGACCCGAAGGATACAGTGTCGTATCTCCCGAAACATGAAATCCGGTCCCGCCTCCATAGGAATAGTTGACCCCTGCATCCAGATGAACGGTCCCATTGGCAACCGAAAAAGGCCCCACTGCTGCCCAGACTGCATAGAGCGTTAATGTATCCCCGTTGTTTTGCGGTGTAAAGCTCATTCTGCCGCCATCCGTATAGCTTACTGTACTGCTTCCATCCACGGACCAGCCCTCAAAGCGATAGCCCTCTCTTGAAAAAGCATTGGCTGGAAGTGCAAAATCTGTCCCTGCAGTCTTTTCCAGACTTTCCATGCTTCCATCTCCACCATTGCCATTAAAGGCCAGAGTGTAGCTCTTTTTTACTGTTGAAATTTCCACATTCCAGTACCGGCCGCTCTCCGTCAGTTCTGAATAAACCGGCACGCTGGTCTGTGCTGCTGTGATTTTATAGCCAGCATCCTGGTCTGCGAGTGCAGGAAGGGTAAAGGAACCGTTTTTACAATTCACCGCCCCCGCCTCAGAAACAGCCGCTGCTCCATTGATATCTGCTGTGTGGTCCACACCGTCAATCGATACGTTGAAATATCCATCGACTCCACAGTAAAGCTTTGTTCCCGCCGGATAAACCGTGTCCGCACCATAATTAAATCCACTGTCCTTGATATAAAGATTGCCTGCAATCTCTCCCCATACAGCCTCGTAGTTCAGTGACGCTCCGTCTGTTGTGGTCAGATTTTTAAAACTGCCGCTGCTGCCAAGTGCTGTTCCGCCTTCAACAGCTTCAAAGCCTGTCAGAGTAAAGCCTTCTTTAGAAAAGGAAGGAATCGCCGCATCCACCCCGTATTTACAGGGAACAGATACCTCGCTCTGATTATCTGCTGCCACTCCGCCTCTTCCATTAAAATATGTTGTATAGGTAATTGGGTTAAAGGCAAAGGTCAGCAGTAGCGGATGATAATAACCACCAGCACTGGAATCGTAATAATAATCTCCTGCCAGCTCAGCACTGGTCACCATAATACCCTTATACCCCTCCGGGCAAGATGTAATTTGAAGAGCGGACTTCGTGTACGCGTTTCCGGTCTCAGTTGTGTCAGCTGCACTTACTACTCCGGCTTGATCATAGGAAAGACTATCCACGTTGGAATAGGCTGTAATATCTCCAGCATTGGTCACTTTGAACGCACCGCCTGAATCACCCTGTATCGAAATAGTGTCAAAAGGGTCATTCATTTGAACTAATTCAAAGCCTACGGTATATAATTTTTCATAATTAACAAAACCATTTAATATTTCTCCTGTTGCGGCATATGCCAAAACCGGCTGCATCAACAGACAAACCGTCAAAATTAATCCCAATAATCCCCGTAGTCTTTTTTTCATATCTCTTATTCTCCATGCCTTATTATTTCCATAATAACAGTCCTATTTTATCAAACTGCTTTTTTTCTTACAAGGAATCAGGTAAAAGACTACCCGTTTTTTCAGAAAGACTACCCGTTTTTTCACGCATAAGGTGCCTATGCCGCTTTCAGCGTTTTGATACCTGCCATTAATTTGCGGGTGTGATTGTATAATCGCCACTGCTGCTCACATAAAATGCTACTCCTGCTGGATAAAGCGTCGCATCGCCTGTCACATGAAATCCCGTGACTCCATCATATGAATATGCGGTTCCAGCCTCCAGATGAACCGTACCTTCTGTCACACCGGATGGTCCTGACAAAGGAATTGGAGTCCAGACTGCATAGAGTGTCAGTACATCTCCACTATTCTGCGGTGTATAAACCAATCTGTCGCCGTCTGCGTAGCTTACGGTGTCGCTGCCATCTGTGGACCAGCCCGCAAAGGTATAATTCTCTCTGGTAAAGGCATTTGCAGGAAGTACGAAATCCGTTCCCGCTGTCTTTTCCAGGTTTTCCATGCTGCCACTTCCGCCATTGGCATCAAAGACCAGTGTATAGTTCTTTTTAACGGTTGTGATTTCTATATTCCAATAAGCTCCTGTCCTCTTTCCCTCTGCCGAAACCTCGGTTTCAGTCTGCACCGCTGCTATTTTGTAACCAACTGCCTGCTGGGAAAGTGCGGGAAGTGTATAGGTTCCATTCTTACAGGTAACCGTTCCGTCTGTATCGGAAGCCGTTACGCCGCTGATATCATTTGTCTTGTCTGTTCCGTCTAAGGAAACAGTAAAATATCCGTCCAGATCACTGCAGATTTTCACTCCCGGTCCATAGATACCTGTTGAATCAAAGTCGAAACCACTGTTCTTTACATACAGATTCCCTGTCGTCTCTGACCAGACCGCATAGAGCGTCAGTGTGTCACCATCGTTCTGTGGAGTATAGTTCAGGCTGCCCTCATCTGCATAGCTTATAAGGTTACTGCCGTCTGTGGACCAGCCTAAAAAGGTATAATTCTCTCTGGTAAAGCTGTTTGCCGGAAGTGTAAAGTCTGTTCCCGCCGTTGTTTCCATGTTTTCCATACTGCCACTTCCGCCATTGGCGTCAAAGGTCAGGCGATAGCCTTTTTTAACTGTTGTAATTTCTATATTTCAACAAGCTCCAGCCCTCTTTCCTTCCGCCGAAACCTGAGTTCCGGTCTTGATTGCTGATATTTTATAGCCAAGATCCTGGTCCGAAATAGCTGGAAGCGTATAGGTTCCGTTTTTGCAGGTAACTGTTCCTTCTGCGTCAGAGGCTGTTACTCCGCTGATGTCAGCTGTTTTATCCTCGCCATCTAAGGAAACCGTATAATATCCATCCAAATCACTGCATATTTTCTGGCCTGCATCATATATTGCGGCAGCGTTACAGTTAAATCCACTGTTCTTCACATACAGATTTCCCGGAAGTTCTGACCAGACCGCGTAAAGTGTCAATGTGTCACCATCATTCTGTGGGGTATAATTCAGGCTGTCCTCATCTGCATAGCTTATAAGGCTGCTGCCATCTGTGGACCAGCCTGAAAAGGTATAATTTTCTCTGGTAAAGCTGTTTGCCGGAAGCGTAAAGTCTGTTCCTGCTGTCTTTTCCAGACTCTCCATGCTGCCACTTCCGCCATTGGCATCAAAGGCCAGATGATAGCCCTTTTTGACTGTTGTAATTTCTATATTCCAGTAGTTTCCTTCCGTTCCTGATGCTGATTGAACCGGAACAGCAGTCTGCACCGCCGAAATGTTGTAGCCTATGTCCTGTGCAGAAAGTGCCGGAAGTGTATAAGTACCATTTTTACAGGTAACAGCTCCATTGGAAGCAGTTTCTCCACTGATATCATTCGTTTTATCTATTCCATCCAGGCTGATTCTGAAATATCCATCTGGATCACAACAGATTTTTGTGCCAGTCGGATAGATTGTTCCTGTCACACCGGAAAACCCACTGTCCCTGACATAGAGATATCCCGGAATTTCCGACCAGACTGCCTGATAGGTCACGGTTGCCTGATCTATATCCGTAAGATTCTTAAAGGTTCCGCTTCCGCCAATACTTGTTCCTCCCCCAACCGGCTCAAAGCCTGTCAACATATAATTGGATTTGGAAAAAGACGGCAGATCTGCATTCACTCCATAGGTACATGGAATCGTCACTTCACTCTTATTGTCAGACGTCATTCCCTCGTTTCCCTGGAAAACAGCCGTGTAGGTAATCGGATCGAACGCAAAGGTTAACAGCGTCGGTTGAACATAGGTCCCCAATTCGCCATCAAGATAATAATCGTCCGCAGCTACCGCATTCGTCAACATAACTCCCTTATATCCCTGGGGCAGATAGGTAAAGCTCAAAGTGCTCTTCGTATAACTATTTCCGGTCATCTCTTGATCGGTCTCACTTTTCACCCCATAAATATCATAGGTGAGGCCCTCATAATTGGTATAAGCACCAATCTCATCCGCATTTGTCACGTTATAGGCGCCTCCCACGGAACTATCGGGGTATATCTCAATACGATGATAAACTTCGTTCAGCGTGATGCCACGAACAGTTCCACCACCTACCTGCCCTACTACATCCTGATCTGGTGCTGCATAGGCAGCTGCCGGCTGAATCCAAAGGCATAATATTAATATAATTCCCAGTAATCCCCGTAATCTCTTTTTCATCTCATCGTCCACTTTCTGTTCTTCATCCGAAATTTTGTAATCACTATTATTCTAACAAGGCACTATTTCAAAAACAATCACTATTTTCCTTTTTTACCCATATTTTTCACACTATTACCTGTTTTTTGCAGCTTCCTGCCCTTTTGCCCTCTTTCAGCTCCTGTCCATAACAGGAAAAAGGAAAGCGCTGCGATTGTCACAAACTGTGCACGATAGGTAAAAAAGAAGTGAACATAGGAATGATTATTTAAAACCAGAAACCGTGCATAGGGAAGCATTCCCAGCAAGAGGAGCATAATTCCCATTGTGCCGCCTCTCTTTTTATGAAATAAATACCAGATGCAGAAGCAGATAAATAAAATAAATACTGTGACCATCAGAACCCTCATCGCATTCATGGAATCCCTGAATGGATAAATACAGCCGATATTTCTCCAGAATGCTCCACAAATTCTCTCTATACTGCTGACATTTTCCGCTCCTGCCACATTTCCGACAGTTGCGTCACCATTGATACGCAGTGATGCTTCCGCCAACGCCTGCCAAAAAGCATCCTTTCCTATAACAAGCATCGCCAAAAGCCATTTCAGTAAAAACATGCCTCCATAGGAAGCCACCCAGATGATACCAGCCTTCAGCAGACCCATTATTTCCTCCTGCCATTTTTGAAGCAGACCATGCTTTTCCCGTATCACAAGAAAAAGCAGACAGGGAATCGTAAACGAAAGCGTTTCTGTTGTTAAGAAATCCACAAAGCAGGTAAGAATCGCACTGATACTCACAAATACATACAAACTCAAATACAGGTTCCGATTTTTTTGTGCCATGCTCTGCTGCTTAAATTCTTCTCCTCTGATTTTTTTTCTTAACAATATCCACCAGATTGTAAGTCCGGGAAACAACATGACAAATGGCATGGCATACTCAATACAAAAGAAGCTCATCCATCCCGATACCGCCACATAGGCAATTCCCATTCCAATTGACAGCCTGAGAAATCCATCCCGAAGCATACAAAAAAGTAACAGCAAAAGACTTCCAAGTATAATACCACCAAGCACTATGCGTACTCCCTGCACCGAAAACAGACAGAAAAGCGGACGCAGCAAAACCATGGAGCCATGCCAGTACCGGGAATAATCCACATTGGGCTTCATCCTTTCATTGACTGCAGTCAGGAGACTTTCGTTCACATTTTCATTTTCTTTATTATAGTATGCACAGGAAACCAATGCCTGAACTGGCTTTTTCACGTCGATATGATACAGAATATTTACCAGAATACAGTCCGCATAATTATCCCGATAACCGGAAAACCCCCACGGTCCCACCTGATCAAAGAGCTTGTTTTCTTCAAAAAACCTTGCAGACTCCGACACCTGCTTCTCTATTGCGCTCTGCGGTATCACTGCTGTAAAAAGCAGCAGGGACATACATATAAGCGCTGTTGCCCCTGCTGATAAAAACATTTTTTTCAATTGTTTATTCCTACCTTCTATCAAATACTGCTACAGGCCCTTTCAACCATCAAAAGCTCCTCAAGGGCAATGCAATGAGAAATGGTATCATGCTTTACTGCATTCATGGCAATTTCCAGATCAATCCAAACCACTTCTTCAATTTCTTCCTTCTGAATCTTCATGCTTTCTGCATCCCTGTCACAAACCAGCAGATAGACTGCGCTAAACTGACTGTCTAAAAATGGACTACCATGAAAAATTTCTTTATGGAAAAAAGTTCGATTTCCGCAAAAAATCAAATCCTGAGCCAAAACCTGAAGTCCCAGCTCCTCTTTCAGCTCCCGCAGTGCCGATGGAATGATTTCTTCACCGGCAGGTATATGTCCTGCGCTTGAAATATCAAAGCATCCTGGATAAGAGTCTTTATTCCGACTTCTCTTCTGCAAAAGAACTTCAATTTCATTATTGCTTCTTTTTCTTACAATCCAGACATGTGCTGTACGATGTCTGATTCCTTTTTTGTGTGCAGTATCCCTTGCGACAGTTTCTCCTGTTGGAATACCATTTTCATCTACCACATCAAGTATTTCCATTTTAACTCCCCATCCTTTTCTGTTGTATTTATCCCCAACTAATATTATTGCACAAACCTATCTTTTCGTAAATAAAACAATTTTATTTTTTGCTTTTCTTTCCTTTTTTATTACAAAAGTTTCCATCATAAAATTTTTTTCACGGTCAATACTAACATCAAGATAAGCAGGCAAAGCGCAAACCAAAAGAACCAATTCTTAAGGTAAGTGCAGAGTCACTTATCTTGAGAATAGAAAAAAAATAAATTTGGAGGTGAAAACTATGTCTAAACAGGGAACAAACAAAATGGAAGCCAAGGCTGCATTAGATCGTTTCAAAACTGAGATTGCCAGTGAACTTGGTGTAAGCTTAAAAGAAGGTTACAATGGTGACTTAACTTCTCGTGAAGCAGGTTCTATCGGTGGCGAAATGGTTCGAAGAATGATTAAGAAACAGGAAGAGCAGATGAAATAATCTCTCTTAACATGAACAGCGATTGTTAACACTTTCTGTTAATAACGCAAAAAGGGCTGCTGCATCAAAATGGTGCACAGCTCTTTTTATATCTATTATATTAAAATTTATATTTAATTTTATATTTAAATTGGGAGTTGGTTGAAACGTTCTAAGTTTTTCGATATAGCAGAAGTCTTTTCCTATATCGAAATATTTTTTGCTGCAAAATCACATTATCGGTTTACATAACACAATTCTTTCGATATGGAAAAAAATAATTGTATATCGAAACTTTTTCCATGATTTTCTTCGATATAGGAAAAATGGTTGCGTATATCGAAAATTAGTTTACATAACTTCATTATGTAAACCATTTTGCTTATTTTTCTTTCGATATAGGAATTCTTGATGTCTATATCGAAAACTATGAAAATTAACTTCACGAAAATCAACTTTTTGAGAATTAACCAAAATCAAAATCAACTTTTTGAAAAATAGCCAAGTGAAAATCAACTTCTTGAAAAATAGCCAAGTGAAAATCCACTTCTTGAAAAATAGCCAAGTAAAAATTCACTACATGAAAAATAACTACATAAAAATTGAAAAGGCTTCCTGTCCAACCGCTATTATCACTTCTCCTCCTGGTCAAAGCCCAATTGCTTAACCATCCTCCATCAATTAGCAAACGCAAATTCATGTTATGTAAACTATTTGGACGTAGAGCGTTTCAACTCTAATCCTACAGAAAAAAATCAGGGAAATATTGGACGCCAGAAGCATGAAATGTCTCCTGGCGCCCAATAACGATGAACAAATCATCTATTTTCAATTATGTAAACAACTTATGTCATCCATTTTGGACGTACATCGGACATTCACAATCCTGACGTCCAAAACGGATTTTTGCAGGCTTATTTTTGCAGGCTCATTTTCGCAAACATCTCTAAACGTGTCCTCATGGAAACGATGTAAGCTTCACAGCCTTTCATTTTCCTGATAAATCTCGATTCTTCTAAATCTCAGTTGATCTCTTATGAACAATGGCACCTGCAATCTTTTCTGCTGTCTCTTTTCCTTTTAAACGTTCCACAATCGCCAGCGCAAATTCGATTCCTGCCCCAAGTCCCTGACCTGTAATAATAAAATCGGAAATTTCAACAGGCTTTCCTTTTACTATTGCTCCCTCTAAATCATCGACAAAGCTTGGATATGAAATGGCATTACGCCCCTTTAAATACCCTCTGTGTCCGAAAATACTGGGAGCTGCACAGATTGCGCTGAGATATCTTCCGTTTTGATAAAATGCGTCCAACTGTTCCATCAGCGGTTCACATGCCTCCAGATTTGTTGTTCCAGGCAAACCACCCGGTAATACAATCATATCAATAGAATCAAAATCTACCTCCGCTAAAATTGTATCCATCAAAATTGGTACTTTATGAGCGCTTATTACACACTTTTCTTCTGTAATAGAAACCGTCTCAACCTCAATTCCTGCTCTTCTGCATAAGTCCACTACTAAAAGAGCTTCACACTCTTCATAACCTTCGCCAAAAAAAACGCCAATTTTTGCCATTTCTGCTTCCTCCGCTTACTTTTTTCTTTTTTCTTTCTTCTTTCCTCTTTCTTCTTTCTTCCTTCTTCCTTCTTCCTTCTTCCTTCTTCCTTCTTCCTTCTTCCTTCTTCCTTCTTC